>CAJXKI010000063.1 GCA_913055765.1 uncultured Ectothiorhodospiraceae bacterium | reverse complement strand
GGGATGGCGAAGAAGACCCCCCAGAACCCCCAGAGGCCGCTGAAGACCACGATGGAGACGATGATCGCCACCGGGTGCAGGTTGACCACCTCGGAGAACAGCAGCGGCACCAGGACGTTGCCGTCGAGGATCTGGATGAGGGCGTAGGCGGCCAGCACGTAGACCAGCTCCTGGTTCACCCCGAAGTGGAAGTAGGCGATCATCGCCACCGGCAGGGTCATGGCGAAGGCGCCGATGTACGGGATGATTACCGACAGCCCCGTTGCCACCGCCAGCAGCAGGGCGAAGGGCACCCCCAGCAGCGAGAAGATCAGGTAGGTCACGCCCCAGACGATGAAGATCTCGATGATCTTGCCGCGGACGTAGTTGCCGATCTGCTCGTCCACGTCCAGCCAGACCTCGTTGGCGAAGGCGCGGTGGCGCGGCAGGTGGTTGCTCACCCACTGCACCAGCCGGCGCTTATCCTTGAGCAGGAAGAAGACCAGGAACGGCACGAGCACGGCGTAGATGGTCAGCGTCCCCAGGATCATCAGCGACTGCACCGTCGCCGTGGCCACTACGCCCTGGCCGTAGTTGGTGATGTCGCGCCGGGCCGTGTCGAGCATCTGGCGGATGCCGGACTCGGAGAACAGCTGCGGGTAGTGCTCGGGCAGCTGCAGCAGCAGCGACTGCCCCTGCGCCAGGATGGCCGGGAGCTGATCCACCAGCTGCGCCACCTGGCCGTAGAGCAGCGGGATCAGCGCGAACAGCACCAGGACCAGGAACGTGATCAGGAACAGGATCACGACGATGACCGCGAGGAGCCGAGGCACCCTGTAGCGCTCGAAGACGCGCACGGCCCCCTCGAGCAGGTAGGCGATGACCAGGGCGGCGATGAGCGGGGCCAGGATGCTGCCGAACAGCAGCAGCGTCCCCAGGCCGGCCACGAGCAGGAAGAAGAAGGCGGTGATCTGCGGATCGTTGAAGGTCCGGCCCAGCCAGCGGCGAATCAGCTCCAAGGGCGTCTCTCCTCGAGGGGCAACGCTGCGATGGTAACGCAGCTGGGCTAGACTCGCTGTCCTAGGAACTCGCCACTGCGCTGCCGCGTCACACCTATAGCCATGCTCGCACGCCTACACCGCCACGCCGCCGCGCTCCTGGCAGCGGCACTGCTCCTCGCCGCCGCGCCGCCCGCAGCGGCGGGCGGGGACGGGGTCGACCTCCCGCAGCTCGGGATGCCGGGCAGCAGCGCCCTGCCCCTGCACAAGGAGCGGGAGCTCGGCGCCGAGGCCATGCAGCGGGTCCGGGAGCAGCTGCCGCTGCTCGACGACCCGGAGGTCAACGAGTACATCACCGACCTCGGCACCCGGCTCGCGAGCCACAGCGAGCGCCCCGGCTACGGCTACCACTTCTTCGTCGTCGACAGCGACCGGATCAACGCCTTCGCGCTGCCCGGCGGCCACGTGGGGATCCACACCGGGCTCATCCGCGAGACCCGCACCGAGAGCGAGCTCGCCGCCGTGCTCGCCCACGAGATCGCCCACGTCACCCGGCGGCACATCGCGCAGCGCTACGCCCGCTCGCAGCAGCTCAACCTGCAGACAGCGGCGGCCGTGCTGGCCGGCATCCTCGTCGGCAGCCAGAACCCCCAGGCCGGCGAGGCCGCCATCATGGCCGGGATCGC
This sequence comes from uncultured Ectothiorhodospiraceae bacterium, assembly GCA_913055765.1. GTDB lineage: Bacteria > Pseudomonadota > Gammaproteobacteria > Nitrococcales > Halorhodospiraceae > Halorhodospira. The sequence continues at coordinate 8,452 of CAJXKI010000063.1, read as the reverse complement.
CGCCCCCATCCAGCAGCAGCTCGCGTACTCGCGCAGCCACGAGCGCGAGGCCGACCGCCTCGGCGCCCGCACCCTGGCCCGAGCCGGCTTCGCCCCCGAGGGCATGCCGAGCTTCTTCGAGCGCCTGGCCGACGCCTCGCGCTACGCCGAGGCGCCGCCGGCGTACCTGAGCACCCACCCGCTCACCGAGAGCCGGATCACCGAGGCCCAGGAGACGGCGGCACGCCTGTCCGCCGAGGGGGGCTACACGAGCGGTCGCCACCCCTTCATCCGAGCCCGGCTGCAGGTCCTCGCCAACGAGGCGGCGAGCACCAGCGCTGTCGCGGTCATGCGCGACCGGCTGGCGCGCAGCGCCGACGATCCGACGGCGCGAGCGGCGGCCCTCTACGGCCTGGCCCTCGCCCTGTCGCGAGAGGAAGGCCAGCACCAGCAGGCCCTGGCACTGCTGGATACCCTGGAGACGGTGGACGGCGAGCGGCTCCACGTCCTCCTCGGCCGCGGGGAGATCCTGCACGCCTCGGGCCGCACAGCAGAGGCGCTGAAAGCCTACCGCGAGGCCCGCTCCCTCTACCCCGGCAGCGGCGCGGCCACCTACCGCCACGCCGAGGCCCTCCTCGCCGATGGGCAGGCGGAGCAGGCCCAGCGCGAGCTCAGCCGGGCCGTGCAGGGCCGGGACCGCTCGCCGCAGCTGCTGCGCCTGCTCGCCGACGCCGCCCACGCCAACGGCCGCGAGGCCAAGGGCTACATCGCGCTGGCCCAGTACCACCACGCCCGCGGCGACGTCAGCCTGGCCCTCGCGCAGCTGGACAACGCCATCCGCCACGCCGACGGCAACGACTACCAACGCGCCCGGGCCAACGCCCTCAAGGCGCGCTGGCAGCAGGGCAACGACTGAGCAGGGCGCCACGCGGCGGCAGCGGGGGCCGCTGGCCAGGATTCTGGGCGGGTTAGTAGACTGCGGGGACATCCCCGGGTGGCGCGATCATGGCGGCTAGCGAGGCCTTCGATAACGAGTGGCTCCGGAGCGTAGGCGGCGCCGGACCGATCCCCTACCTCTGGCAGGCCCTGCAGGCCGACGGCGGGCGCCCGGGCTCGGCGTGCGCTGCCGCCTTCCGCAGCCTCCACACCCAGCTCGACACCGCCCTGGCCACGCTGCGCACCTTGGCCGAGGGCGTCACCGGCCAGGCCGGGCCAGGTGAGGAGGAGGCACCCGGGTGGCTGGCGCCCTGGCTACAGGGCCTGGCCCGGCTGGGGCCGTGGCAGGAGGCCGTGGGGCGCACCCAGGACGCCCAGGCCGCCCTGCACCGCTACACCGCCGCCTACAGCGAGTGCGCGACGGCCCTCCTCGAGGCCGTGCGCACCGGCCTGCAGGACCTGGAGGCGCAGCTCGGCGAGGCCGCCGACGACCCGGAGCGCACCCTCCCGCAGAGCTGCCAGGAGCTCCACCGGTGGTGGACGGCGGCCGGCGAGGCGCGCCACGAGGCGCTGCTCGGCTCGGAGCGCTGGGCCGCCGCCTTCGGCCGCCTGACCAACGCCGCCACGGAGCTCATCGGCAGCTGCCAGGCGCAGCTCGACGCCGGGCTGCGCCACCTCGACCTGCCCAACCGGGAAGACTTCATCGACACGCAGCGGCGCCTGGCCCAGCTGGAGCGCGAGCGCTCCAGGGATGCCGGCAGCGATGAGATCAAGGCGCTGCGCGCCGAGATCGCCCACCTCCGCGAGGAGGTAGCCACCCTGCGCAGGCAGAGCGAGGGGCCGGAGTCCCCGTGACCGAGCCCAGCGACACCGCCGAGGAGCTGGCCGCCTGGCAGCGCCGCCTCGTGCAGGCCCTGGACGAGGCGGCGGAGCTGCCCGTGGATACCCGCGGCGCCACCCCCTTCGAGGCCCACGCCGTCTACGGGCACGGCGTCACCCTCCGCCGCTACCCGCCCCCGGCCACGGGGCAGCGGCGCCCGGTGCTGATCGTCTACTCCCTGGTCAACCGCCCCTTCATCCTCGACCTCACCGAGCGCCGCTCCCTGATCCGCGCCCTGTGCGACGCCGGCCACCCCGTCTACCTCCTGGACTGGGGACGGCCGCAGGGCGCCGACCGCTTCCTCACCCTGGCCGACTACATCGACGGCGCCCTGGCGAAGGCGGCGCGGGACATCCGGGCCGAGGAGGGCGGGGCCCCGGACCTGCTCGGCATCTGCCAGGGCGGCGTCCTCGCCCTGTGCCTGGCGGCGCTGCACCCCGCGCGAGTCCGGCGGCTGGTCACCCTGGCCACGCCGGTGGACTGCCGCACCCCGGACGACCACCTCAGCCGCATGGCGCAGCACGTGGACTTCGACCGAGCGGCACGGACGCTGGGCAACATCCCCGCGGAGTGGCTCAACAGCGTCTTCGTCGCCCTCAAGCCGTACCAGCTGCTCGGCCAGCGCTACGCGGAGCTGCCCGAGCTCGCCGGCAACCGGGAGGCGCTGCACGACTTCCTACGCCTGGAGCGGTGGATGTACGACAGCCCAGACCAGGCGGCCACCGCCTTCGCCGAGTTCGCCCGCGAGCTCTACCAGCGCAACGCCCTGCTCTACGGCCGGCTGGAGATCGCCGGGCAGCGGGTCCGCCTCGGCGACATCCGCCAGCCGGTGCTCAACGTCTTCGCCCAGCAGGATCACCTGGTGCCGCCGCCGGCGGCCCGAGCCCTGGGCGCCCACGTCCGGGCCTCGTCCTACGAGGAGCTGGCGTTCCCGGGCGGCCACCTGGGGGTGTTCATCAGCCGCCGGGCGCACCGCGAGCTGATCCCCCGCGTGGTCTCGTGGCTGGCGGCCGAGTGAGGGGGGCAAAAAAAACCCCCTGCGGGCAGGGGGCAAGGGGTTGGCGACAGTTGTCTCCGGGGAGGAGACGCCGCCAGGAGGAGACCGGCTAGCAATCCAGCTTGCTAGGAGCCATCTACGGCTGCAGCAACCCGTCGGCTGTGGCGCCTCGTGTTGCTTGTCCCGTTGATGCTGCTGTGCAACATGATAGTGCGATCACCTTTGCGCGTCAACGCCTCCAGGCCCGAGCGCCTAGAAGCTGCAGAACAGCCCGCCATTAACCGGGATGTTGGCGCCGGTGATGTAGCCCGACTCGTCGGCGGCGAGGAACGCCACCACGCGGGCGATCTCCTCGGGCTCGGCCATGCGGCCGAGCGGGATCTGCGAGACGATCTGGTCGCGGACATCGCTGGGCATGGCGTCCGTCATCGGCGTGGCTACATACCCCGGCGAGACGGAGTTGACCGAGATGCCCTTGCGCGCGTTCTCCTTGGCGACGGCCATGGTGAAGCCGTGCATGCCCGCCTTGGCGGCCGAGTAGTTGGCCTGCCCGAGCTGGCCGGTCTGGCCGTTGACCGAGGAGATGTTGACGATGCGCCCGAAGCCGCGCTCGCGCATGCCCGGCAGCAGCTGCCGCGTGACGTTGAAGACGCTATCCAGGTTGACGTTGGTGACGGCCTGCCAGTCCTCCGAGGCCATCTTGTGGCAGAAGCCATCCCGGGTGATGCCGGCCAGGTTGACCAGCACCTCGACGTCGCCGAAGTCCTGCTTGAGCCGCTCGGCCATGCGCTGGCAGGCCTCGTAGTCCGCCACATTGCACTCGACGTAGCCGACCTCGTAGCCCTCGGCGCGCAGCTGGGCCTGCCAGTCCTCGATCCGCTCCGCCTCGGTGTCCACGCACGTGGTGACCACGCGGTGCCCGTCCGCGGCGAGCTGACGGCACACCGCGGTGCCGATGCCCCCGTTGCCCCCGGTTACCAGGGCTAAACGACCTGCCATGATGATCCCTCTCGCTCTCTCGAAGACGTGCGCCCGTACCTCAGGCGCTGAGACTGCGCCGCACCTCGTTTGTGCGCCGCAACATGATTACCTATTCAGAATCCTATGCTGCAGCGCAAAGCGTGTCAACGCTCGGCACGCCCAGGGGACGCTCGGTGCGACCCGGCGGGGGATGGCGAGGGCGGCTAGCGGCGATGGCGCAGGGGCGTCTTAGACTGGCCCCATCGGCTCAGGGACGCGGCGGCCTAGGCAGGACGCGAGGGAGGCGCAGGCGGATAGGAGGACGGCGGGAGCGGTCAGCCGGAGGAGGAGGGCCCTTCACCCTGATCGGAGCGGCCAGCGGGGCGCGACCCGGAGGCCGGCGGCTCATCGCTGCCCCCGTCCTCGTCGCGGCCGGCATCGAGCCCGCTGAGCTGTCGCCACAGCGCCAGGTTGCGCTCGGCGAGCTGGGTCATGAGGCCCACCGGATTGTGGTCCATGACCTCCCGGGCGCTCTCCTGGACGACCCGCTGCTGATCGGCCCACAGCTCCAGGCTCTTCTCCAGGTAGCTGGTGAGCATGCTCTGCATGTTGCCGCCGTAGGCGCGGATCAGCTGGGCGAGGAGCTGGCTGGAGAAGATCGGCGCGCCATCCTCCTCCTCCTCGCTGATGATCTGGAGCAGGATGCTGCGGGTGATGTCCTCCTGGGACTTCGCATCCACAACCTGGAACTCTACGGCCTCGAGCACCAGGCGCTTGACGTCCGCCAGCGTGATGTAGCTCGAGATGGCGGTGTCGTAGAGGCGCCGATTGGGGTACTTCTTGATGATCCGCGTATCCGACATGGGATCCTCCAGGACCGATCGATCGACCCTATGCTGCAGCGCATGAGGTGTCAAGGAAGCCGCCTATCGCCCGCCCCAGCCGCCTGCGGCCAGCTCCAGGAAGGCCGCCGCCTTGTCCCGCGTCTCCGCCAGCTCGGCCTCGCAGGTGGAGTCGGCCACCACGCCGCCGCCGGCCCAGTAGGCCATGGTGCCGCCGGCGCAGACCGCGGTGCGGATGGCGATATTGGTGTCCATGCGCCCGTCCAGCCCCAGGTAGCCGATGGCCCCGCAGTAGACGCCCCGCGCCCCCGGCTCCAGCTCGGCGATGATCTCCATGGCCCGGCGCTTGGGGGCCCCCGTGATGGAGCCGCCGGGCAGGCAGTCGCGGAGCAGGTCCGTCGCCCCGCGCCCCGGCGCCAGCCGCCCGGTCACCGTGCTCACCAGGTGGTGGACCCGGGCGAAGCGCTCCGCCCGGCACAGCGACGGCACCCGTACGCTCCCCGTGGCGCAGCCCTTGCCCAGGTCGTTGCGCAGCAGGTCGACAATCATCACGTTCTCCGCCCGATCCTTGGGGCTGGCGAGGAGCGCCTCACGGGCCGCCTCATCCGTCGCGGCATCCCCATGCCGGGGCCGGGTGCCCTTGATCGGCTCCGTGACCACCCGGCCACCGCCCTCGAGGCGCAGGAAGCGCTCCGGAGAGAGGCTGAGCACATCGGCACCGGGCAGCCGCAGCCAGGCGCCGAAGGGCGCCGGAGAGGCGCCGCGCAGGGCCAGATAGGCCGCCTGCGGATCCCCCCGATAGGCTACCGAGAAGCGCCGCGCGAGGTTGACCTGGTAGCAGTCGCCGGCGTGGATGTAGCGCTGGACCCGCTCGAAGGCAGCGGCGTAGCCGCCATCGTCCGGCGCCTGGTGGACGGGCCCCACAGCGTGCAGCGGCGCCGGCGCGGCCTCGCTGTCCAGGCGCCGCTGCACCGCCGCCAGCCAGCCGGGGTCCAGCCGCCGGCCTACGGCCACCGTCTCGCCGCAGGCGTGATCCGTGACCAGGGCGCTGTCGTAGACGCCCACCGCCATCTCGGGCATCGCCGGCACCGGGCCCGGCACCCCCATCAGGCGGCGGCCCAGGTCATAGGCGAAGTAGCCTACCGCGCCGCCGGTGAAGGGCAGCCCCGGATGCTGGGGGTGCGGGCCCAGCGCCTCGAGCACGCCGGCGAGGTGGGCCAGCGGATCGCCCTCGCGGCGCTCGACCCGACCGCCGCGGCGGATGGTGGTCACGCCGCCGGCGGCGACCAGCGTAGCCACCGGGCGGGCGACCAGGATGGCGTAGCGGCCGCCGCCGCAGCCGCCGTGGCCCGGATCCAGCCACATGGACCACGGCTCGCCGCCGAGGGCGCGCAGGGCAGCGGCCCCGTCAGCGATATAGGGCAAGGCCTGGGTATGCAGGGGTGCGGTCACAGCGCTCGGGCTCGCGTAGGGGACGGCCTCAGTCTAACGCCGGGCGCCTCGGCGGCCAGCCTCGGCCCGGGGCCCATGGCATGGTATCCTCAGCAGCCGAATCCACCGCCTCAGAAGCGCGTGCAGCCATGGCCGGACACAGCAAATGGGCCAACATCAAGCGCCACAAGTGGGCGCAGGACGCCAAGCGGTCCAAGATCTTCACCAAGCACATCCGTGAGATCACCGTTGCGGCGCGCATGGGCGGCCCCGACCCGGAGACCAACCCGCGGCTGCGGCTGGCCCTGGACCGCGCCTTCGCCGCGAACCTGCCCAAGGACCGCGCGGACGCCGCCATCAAGAAGGGCGCCGGGCTCGAGGAGGTCACCAACTACGAGGAGGTCCGCTACGAGGGCTACGGCCCGGGCGGCGCGGCGATCATGGTCGACTGCATGACCGACAACCGCAACCGCACCGTCTCCGAGGTCCGCCACGCCTTCACCAAGCACGGCGGCAAGATGGGCACCGACAACTCGGTGGCCTACCTCTTCCAGGAGCGCGGCGTGCTGGTCTTCGCCCCGGGCACGGACAGCGATCGGGTCCTGGAGGTGGCCCTGGAGGCCGGCGCCGACGACCTGGTGGAGAACGACGACGGCTCCCTGGAGGTACTCACCAGCCCGGACGCCTATCGCGGCGTCCGCGAGGCGCTCATCGGCGCCGGGCTCGAGCCGGCCCAGGCCGACGTCACCCAGCGCCCGGACCTCACCGTGCAGCTCGAGGGGGAGAACGCCGAGAGCACTGCCAGGCTCATCGACCGCCTCGAGGACCTGGACGACGTCCAGCACGTCTACACCAACGCCGAGCTGCCGGCGGAGGCCTACGAAGAAGGCTAGGCGATGACCCGCATCCTCGGCATCGACCCCGGCTCGCGGGTCACCGGCTACGGCATCGTCGACGACGGGCGCTCAGTCCGCCTCGTCGCCGAGGGGACGCTGCGCCTGCCCCGGCAGGCGGAGCTGCCGGAGCGGCTCGGCCGGATCTTCCAGGGCCTGGCCGGGCTCATCGCCGAGCACCAGCCCGAGGAGGTCGCCCTGGAGCAGGTCTTCGTCCACCGCAACGCGGACACCGCCCTGAAGCTCGGCCACGCCCGCGGCGCGGCCCTGACCGCCTGCGTGGGCGCCGAGCTGCCGGTGGCCGAGTACGCGCCGGCGCGCATCAAGCAGGCGGTGGTAGGCAGCGGCCGCGCCGACAAGGGGCAGGTGGGCTACATGGTCCGCGCCCTGCTGCGGCTGCGCAGCCAGCCGGCGGAGGACGCCGCCGACGCCCTCGCCGCCGCCCTGTGCCACGCGCAGCACCGCAGCTCACCCATGGGCGCCGCCGCGGGAGGACGGCCGTGATCACCCGGCTGCGTGGGACCCTCGTCGAGAAGCGCGCGCCGACGCTGGTCGTGGACGTTGGCGGCGTCGGCTACGAGGTGGACGCCCCCCTGTCGACCATCGAGGCGCTCCCCGAGACGGGGCGGGAGGTGCTGCTGCACACCCACCTGAGCGTACGCGAGGACGGGCAGACCCTCTTCGGCTTCCGCTCGCGGGACGAGCGCGACCTGTTCCGCCGCCTGATCCGCGTCTCCGGCGTGGGGCCGAGGCTCGGCCTGGCCCTCCTGTCGGGCGTCGACGGCGAGGAGCTGGTCCGCTGCGTGCGCGACGACGACGCCAAGCGGCTGACCGACGTCCCCGGGATCGGCCGCAAGACCGCGGAGCGGCTCATCGTGGAGCTGCGCGATCGACTCGAGGGGAGCGGCCTAGAGGCCGCCCCGGTCGCGGCCGGCAGCGGCGCGGCCAGCGATGCGGACGCCGCATCGGGAGATGCAGACCCGGTCGCCGAGGCGACGGAGGGGCTCATCGCCCTGGGCTACAAGCCGCCCGAGGCAGCCCGCATGGCCCGCCAGGCCGCCGACGCGGGCACGTGCGAGGCGATCATCCGCCGCGCCCTGCAGCACGCCGTACCGCGCGGAGCCTAGACGGCGATGACGGACGAGCAGCAGCCGGCCGAGCGCATCGTGGACGGCGGCGCCGCAGGCGACGAGGAGGCCATCGAGCGCACCCTGCGCCCCGGCGCCCTGAGCGAGTACGTCGGCCAGCACGGTGTGCGCGAGCAACTGGAGATCTTCATCCACGCCGCCCGCGGGCGCACCGAGCCCCTGGACCATACCTTGCTCTTCGGCCCGCCGGGGCTGGGCAAGACGACACTCGCCCACATCATCGCCGGGGAGATGGGCGCCAACCTGCGCCAGAGCTCCGGGCCGGTGCTCGACCGCCCCGGCGACCTCGCCGCCATCCTCACCAACCTCGAGCCCGGCGACGTCCTGTTCATCGACGAGATCCACCGCCTCTCCGCCGTGGTCGAGGAGGTCCTCTACCCGGCCAT
>CAJXKI010000062.1 GCA_913055765.1 uncultured Ectothiorhodospiraceae bacterium | reverse complement strand
ACCTCCCACGGCTCGACGCTGAGCCACATCGTCCACTCCTGGGTCCTCGCCCGCTCGGACCGGCAGCGCTCCTGGGAGCTGTTCGGCAACGCCCTGATCAGCGACCTCGGCGATATCCAGGGCGGCACCACCCGGGAGGGGATCCACCTGGGCGCCATGGCGGGCACGGTGGACCTCGTCCTACGCGGCTACACCGGGCTGGAGACGCGCGACGGGGTGCTCTGGCTGGACCCGATGCTCCCCGACGGCCTGCACGAGGTGGCGCACAAGATCCACTACCGCGGCCACTGGATCCACCTGCTGGTCAACCACACCAAGCTGACCCTGTACCTGGAGGAGGGGCCCTGCCCGCCGGTGCGCATCGGCTACGCGGGCACCGTCCACGAGCTGGAGCAGGGCGCCCGCCTGGAGCTCCCCTACCAGCGCTGAGCGGCCGCGGCGCGGGCTGGGGGCGCCAACCGCCCCGGCCAGCTGATAGCGAGCCGCTAGCCGCTGCCCTCGGGGGGATGCCCGTCGGCAGGCTGGGTGACCGTGCCGGCATGGTGCACCGTCGGCTCGGGCCTCGGTGGGACCGGGAACAGCCGCAGGCAGGCCGCGGCCACCACGCCCACCGCCGCGAAGGTGGTGAAGGCGGCGCCGTAGCCGGCGTACCCCGCCAGGCTCCCCGCCATCGGCGAGCCCAGCGCCTGGCCCACGGCGATGGCCGTGAAGGGCAGGACGGCCCCCAGGGACGGCCGGTCCACCGAGAGCCGGATGCCGACGACGAGGTAGAGCCCGGTGAGCGTCATGTAGACCAGGCCGAAGAGCGCCGCCGACGCCAGCGCCAGGGAGAGCCGGTCCGGGGCGACGACCAGGGCGAGCAGGGCCACGGCCATCCCGAGCAGCGCCGCCGCCTGTACGCGGGCCATGCCGAAGCGATCACCCCAGTCCGCGGCGAAGGCGGCGGTGAGGCCGACCAGCCCCACTGTCAGCCACAGGAGGCCGGTGAGATGCGGCGCCATGCCGCCGAGCTGGACCACCAGGTCCGGGGCGAAGACCCAGTACGCCGAGCTCACCCAGCCCATCGCCAGGGCGAAGAGGCAGAGGACGATCATGCGTCCGGATAGCGCGCTGCGCAGCACGCCGGTAGCGGGCGTATGCACGGTCGCGGCGGCGGCCGCCGGGAGGTAGCGCCAGGCGGCGACCATGGCGACCCCTGTCGCCACCGCGAAGGCGGCGTAGGCCTCGCGCCAGGCGCCGGCGAGCAGCAGCACCGCCGGCACGCCGAGGGCCACGCCGGCGCTGGTCCCGGCGTTCATCACGGCGTTGACCCGGCCGTGGAGGGCCGGGCGGATGGCCACCTGCACGCCGGTGCTCAGCGCCGGCATCATGGTCCCGGTGCACAGCCCGCAGGCGAAGACGCCGGCGCCGAGGGTGAGGGCGCTGTCCGCCCGGCTGATGAGGGTCAGGCCGAGGAGCGCGAAGGCCGCCGAGAGCACCGCCGCGCCGCGGGCGCCGAGGCGCTCGGCGAGCCACGACGCGGCGACGCTGGCGAGGACGAAGCTGATGAACGGCTGCGCGCCGACGACGCCCATCACCTCCTGGGAGATGCCCAGCTCGTCGCGGATGGGGGGGACGAAGAGCCCGAAGGCGAAGCGGGCCAGCCCGTAGGCGATGGCGATGAGCGCGGCGCCGAGGAGGGCGAATGCGGTGGGGGATAGGTATCTCACGCGCCTCAAGCTAGCGCACCCCGCCACGCTTTACAATCGCCCGGCACGAGCGGGCCCGCTCGGCAGCGTCACTGGCCGGCACCCTCCCGGACGGGCCCGAGGCCGGCACCTGGCACCGCCCGGGCCAGGCCCCCCAGGTGGGTCGCCCAGCCGAGCGGCTTCCCCCTCCCCGAGCGGGCCAGCTAGGCCAGCTAGGGCGGCAGCGTGTCCAGGAAGCTGGCAGCCGGGGACGGGCACGGCCCGCCCCCGCTGGCGAGGCGCTACCGGCGGAAGCGGTTGATGGCCTCGCGGAAGGCGCGCGTCATGGCCTGCAAGGCCGTCTCGGAGCCGCGGCGGACGTCGCGGAAGGCCTCCTCGCTGGCATCCTGCATCTCGCGCAGGCGCTGCTTGCCCTCCTCGTACTTCTCCTCGAGCTCCTTGAGCTGCGCCTCGTAGCGCTCGCGCGCCTCCTCGCCGGCCTCCTCGGCCTGGCCCCGCAGCTTGTCGATCTCGGCCTGCCACTCGTCGAGCCGCGCCTTCATGGCCTCGATCTGGTCGTCACGCTCACTCATAGCCTCTCACCTCCTGCTGCTGGTTGCCGCTGCAACGCTCCTAGGGATCCGGATCAGTGCAGCACGCCGCGGGCAGCGCGCCTACCCGGCTGCGACGAGTCTTCACCGCCGCTAGCGGCCGATGCAGCACATCGCCGCGCTGCTACCCTCAAGGTAGCAGCACACGAGCCCGGGAGCCGCCATGCCTCGCCGATGGATGGGCGCCACCACCCTCCTCGCGGCCCTCCTCGCGGCCGCCAGCGCCGATGCCGTGGAGATCACCGACGAGCACTTCGCCGCGGACGGAGGCACCTACACCATGCGGCTGACCCTGCGCCTGGAGGCCCGGCGGCAGGCCGTATGGGCGGCGCTCACCGACTACGGGGGGCTGGCGCAGCTAGCCCCGGGCATCGAGCGCAGCCGGCTGCTCCAGCGCGACGGCCACCAGGCCGAGGTGAAGACGGTGACCAAGGGGTGCATCCTCTTCTTCTGCCGACGTATCACCCGGGTCGAGCACCTGGAGGAGGAGCCCTACGAGCGGATCACCGCCACCATCGACCCGGCGCGCAGCGACCTGGCCGCAGGGACCACCCGCTGGCGGCTGGAGCCCCTCGAGGGGGGCACGCAGGTCACCGTGGTGACGGAGATGGAGCCGGACTTCCAGCTCCCGCCCCTGCTCGGGGCGCGGCTGATCCGGCGGGGCCTCAAGCGGGACATGGTCGAGCTGCTGGAGGCCATCGAGGGCGGTTAGCCCGAGCGCGGGCCACGACGCTGCAGGGGCAGCGGGCCTCAGCCGCGATCGCGGGTCATGCGCTCCAGGGCCCGCTGCCGGGCTGCCCGGCGACTCAGCTTGCCGCCCGCGCGCCTCTGCTCCAGGGCCTCGAGCCGCTCGGCCTGCGCCCGGTTGCCATGGCAGGCACGCGTCAGGGCGTCGGCGCGGCCCCGGCGCCCCCCGCCGCCCTGGCCCGAGCGCTTCCCCACGCCGAGGAGCACGGCCGCCAGCAGGCCGGCGCCCAGGAGCAGCACCGCGATGAGCCCGCCGCTCACGCGTCTGCCCCCCGCAGCTCGACCGCCGGCGTCTCAGCGTCGAGCGGCCAGTGCACGAGCACGTCGATGGGCGCGCAGCAGACCGGGCAGTCCTCGACGTAGGCAGCGTCGGCCCCGTCGGTGTCCACCCGGAGGGTAAAGGGCTCACCGCAGCAGGGGCAGGCGGCCCGGACCTCTGGGACGGTGCCTGACATCACGGCAGGTCTCCTCCTTGCTAGGCGCGGCCACGCGCGCGCACCTTACCCCCAGCATAGCGTGTCGGGCGCGCTATCAGGACCCTCGATCGCCGCTGGCGCACAGACGCTCGAGGAGGCGTTCCGGATCGCTGTCCAGGAGCAGGAGGCCGCGGTGCTCGCTGCGCATGAACCCCTCGCCGATGGCGCGCTCGAGGAACGCCTCCAGCCAGTCGAAGTAGCCGCAGGCGTTGAGCGCGCCGCACGGCTTGCTGTGCATGCCGAGCTGGGACCAGGTGAGGACCTCGAAGAGCTCCTCCACCGTGCCCAGGCCGCCGGGCAAGGCCACGAAGGCGTCCGCCAGCTCCGCCATGAGGGCCTTGCGCTCGTGCATCGAGTCGACCACACGCATCCCGGGCGCGCTGGCGTCGGCCCGCTCGCGCTCGACCAGGTGGCGCGGGATGATGCCGGTGGCCTCGCCGCCGGCGCTGGTGACCGCGGCGGCGACCCGGCCCATCATGCCGGTGCCCCCGCCGCCGTAGACCAGGCCGACCCTGGCCGCGGCCAGCGCGGCGCCGAAGCGCTCGGCCGCCTCGCCGTAGGCCTCGCGCCGGCCGGCGCTGGAGCCGCAGTAGACGCAGACCCGCTGAATTCGATGCCTCGACACCCGTTCTCTCCTCTCTGCTGTCCCTACCGCCCCGGAGCCCGGGGCGGATGCACGGCCGCGCCGCCGCCGGCGAGGGCCCTGCGCCCTCGGGCGGCGCACGCGGCGCGGCTGGGCATCATGACAGCCCGCCGCGGCCGAGGCCAGGCCGCGCGGGGCATGCCGCAGGGCTAGAGCAGGCCGAGCCCACGCCACACCGGCACCCGCTCACGCAGGATGGCCTGGGCGCGGCGGCGCAGCTCCCGGAGGTTGGCCCGCTCGGAGGTCAGGGTCTCGCCGTCGCGGACCATGCGCCGGCCCACGGCCCGGAAGCGCGACCAGACCGCGCGGGCGAGCCGGTCGGCGGTCTCGGGGCGCTCCTCGCGCAGGGCGTCGAGGGCGACGATCTCGATATCCGAGGCGGGGATGCCGTTGCCCGCGGCCGGCGCCGGCAGGTGGCCGTGCAGCTCGTCCTGGAGGATGCGCTGCGCGAGCTCGGCGCTGAGCCGGCGCGCCGGCGCCGGGTCGACGGCCGGCAGGGCGGGATGGGCCTGGCCGGTGGCGGTCAGCACGGCGCAGGCCTGGGTGCCGGCGGCCAGCTCGACGCCGGCGGCCTCGGTGAGCTCGCGCAGGGTGGCCCGCCCGCGAGCGAGGCGGTCCATGAGGGGCCGGTAGACCTGGGCCCGCCCTGTCACCTCGCCGAGGTTCGTGGTGAAGGTGGCGGTCATCGCCGAGCGGGCGCGCAGCGGCACCAGCGCCGTTTCGAGCAGCGCGGTGTCCTGCTGCGCGCCGGTGCCGGGGCGGCTGCCCTTGATGAAGATGTCCCGCCGGAACTGCCGGTTCACGGCGTAGTCGCGGATGAGCTCGCGCAGGGCGGGGTCGTCGCTCTCGGCGAGGGCCTGCCGCGCCGGCTCGGGGAGGCTGAGGGCGTCGTCGTTCTCCAGCAGGTCGGCGGAGCCGACGTAGGCCAGCTTGGCCGCCGCCAGCTCGCCGGCGACGTCGCTGGCGTATAGCGGCTGGGCGGCGGTGTTCAGGTACTCGTGGGCCAGGTAGGTGGCCTCGCCGGCGGGCTCGCCCATGCCGTCGAGCTTGGCCGGGACCGCCGGGTGCCGGTCGAAGTACGCCAGCCCGGCCTCGCGCAGCCGCTCCACGAAGGCCAGCCCGGCCTCGATCTGGCGATCGCTGCGATCCGGGTGGCGGGCGGCGTGCTCGCGCAGCAGCCGCTGCAGCGGCTGCAGGCCGGCCCAGCCGGGCATGGCGTTGTAGCTGACGTAGACCAGGCCGCCGGGCTTGAGCCAGCGCGCCAGAAAGCGGACGACGGCCTGGCGGTTCGCCTCGCTGATCCAGGCGTAGATGCCGTGGAGGGCGACGTAGTCGAGGGCCGGCAGGGCGCCGTCCGGCCAGGCGGCGGCCTCGTCGAAGCCGGCCTCGTGGAAGGCGACGTTGGTCAGCCCGGCGGCATCGGCGAGCTCGCGGGCATTGGCGATATGCGCGGGGAGCAGGTCGATGCCCACGAACTGGGCGTGGGGATTGGCGGCGGCGAGGATCGCTGTGCCCAGGCCCTGGCCGCAGCCGAGCTCGGCGTAGGTGAACGGCCGGGCGGGATCGGGCGCCGGCTCGCCCTGCAGCCGCGCGGCGAAGCTCAGGTACGCCGGTCCGAGCTCGCGGTAGAAGCCGCTGATGTAGCCGATATCGGCGACGTAGCCGCCGGTCCAGTCCATGCCACGCCCCTCAGGAGCCGCTTACGCGTCCCGGCGCCGCGCGGCGCGGCCGCGCCCGCCTGCCCGTCATGGCCGCCTATCTCGCCATCCCCGTCGCCGGCTCCGCAACCGCGCGCCCGCAGCCACCACGCGCCCCCCGTGACGCAGACGCCCACGCGGCGGAGGCGGCGGCGCTTGCAAGGCCGCGCGGCTATGCCCACCCTTAGAGCGTACGGCGCCGCCAGCGTGGCGCCGCGCGGGGCGGGGACGTCCGCCTCGACCACGAGGCCACCAGCAAAGGAGCGAGCCCATGGGGGATCACGTCTACAAGATCGTCGAGCTAACCGGCTCCTCGAGCCACAGCATCGAGGACGCCATCAACGGCGCGGTCAAGCGCGCCGGCCAGAGCCTGCGCAACCTGCGCTGGTTCCAGGTCACCGATACCCGGGGCCACATCGAGGACGGCCAGGTCACCCACTGGCAGGTCTCCATCAAGATCGGCTTCACCATGGAGGACGGCGGGTAAGGCGGGCCTCGCCCCTCGCCCGCGCCCTCGCCGGCAGGCCTACCGGTAGCGCAGGTGCTCGCGCGTGAGCTGGTCCAGGCGGGTGATGCCCATGAGCTTCATGTCGCGCACCACCTCGCTGTAGAGGTTGCCTAGGGCCTTCTCCACCCCCGCCTGCCCGCCGGCCGCCAGGGCGTAGAGGTACATGTGCCCCCCGGAGCAGGCCGTGGCGCCGGCGGCTAGGGCCTTGAGGATGTGCGTGCCGCGCCGGATGCCGCCGTCGCAGATGATGTCGATCTCGCCGCCGACGGCGTCGGCGATCTCGGCGATCTGGTCGAAGGGGGCGCGGGCGCCGTCGAGCTGCCGGCCGGCGTGGTTGGAGACCATGATCGCCGAGGCGCCGATATCCACCGCGCGGCGGGCGTCCTCAGGGCTCATGACGCCCTTGAGGCAGAAGGGGCCGCCCCACTGCTCGCGCAGCTGCTCCGCGTCCCGCCACCTTATGCCCTGGTCGAGCATCTTGGTGAAGTACTCGCCCACGGAGATGGCGACCTTGCTGCCCGCCTGGAGGTGGCCGCTGAGCTGCGGCAGGCTGAACGCCTCGCTGGTGTAGTAGTTGAACGCCCAGCGCGGGTGCCAGGCGAAGCTGGCCAGGCTGCCCAGGGTCAGCCGCGGCGGCGAGGTGAAGCCGGTGCGCAGGTCGCGCTCGCGGTTGCCGCCGGTGACGGTGTCCACCGTCAGCGTCAGGGCGTCGAAGCCCGCCGCCTGGCAGCGCTCGACCATCGCCCGGTTCAGGCCACGGTCCTTATGGAGGTAGAGCTGGAACATCTTCGGCGTGGCGATCCGCTCGCCGATCTCCTCGAGGCTGACCGTGGCCAGCGAGGAGATGCCGAAGAAGGTCCCGTAGCGCTCGGCGGCAGCGCCGACGGCCCGCTCGCCGCGGTAGTGGAAGAGCCGCTGCAGCGCCGTGGGCGAGCAGAAGATGGGCATGGCCAGGCGCTGGCCCATCACCGTGACCGAGGGGTCCACCTCCGAGACGCCGCTGAGCACGCTGGGGACCAGGTCGCACGCCTCGAAGGCCTGGGTATTGCGTGCGTAGGTGACCTCGTCCTCGGCGGCGCCGTCGATGTAGTGGAAGATCGGCCCCGGCAGCCGGCGCCGGGCCAGCTCGCGGAAGTCGGCTACGTTTCGGCAGTCGTCGATACCCTTGAGCACGGGCGCTCCTCCCTGGCCGCTGCGCGGCGGCTGTGGCGTTGCGGCACGCGCCCGAATGTACCCATGCGGCTCGCGGGGCACAATGACTGCACGCCTACGCCCCGCGCCGCCCAGGGGGCCGGCCCGGCATGCGGGCCGACCCTGAGACAGGGGGGGATGGAGCGCTCAACTGCGTGTCCCGGCCCGTGCATGCGGGCCGGGCCCTGGGCGGCCGCCAGGCCCGGCGAGGGCCGGGCGCAGGGCGGCCGGCTGCCGCCGCCTCAGCGCCCCTCGATGACGCCGCAGGCGATCCGCGCCCCGGCGCCGCCGATGGGCTGGCTCACGTGGTCGTCCGCCTGCGCGTGGATGACCAGCGCCGCCCCGTCGTCGTCCAGGATGCGCGCCCCGGTGCTGCCGTCGAGGCTGGCGTGCGGGGTGAAGAACTCGGCATCCACCGTGCCGTCGGCATCCGCGTAGAGGTTGGCGAAGTCGCCGCCGTCCGGCCCGTCCGGGTTGAGCAGCCCGTGGGCACGCCCCTGCGGGTTGATGTGGCCGCCGGAGGCCTGGAAGCCGTCACCGGGGTCGCTGCAGTCGCCGTGGCGGTGGATGTGGAAGGCGTGGTAGCGGCCGCCGCCGGACAGGTCCTCGAGGTCGAGGCGCAGCAGCACCCCGTGCGGCCCCTGGGTGAGCTCGGCGGTGCCGATCACCGCCCCGTCGGTATCGATGACCTCGGCCGAGGCCGTGGGCCGCTGCGTCTCCGCCTGCGCGCCGGCCGCAGCCAGCCCGAGAACGGCCAGCGTGATAGCCGGGATCGTCTTGCGCTGCATGGCACCCTCCCGATTGATATCCATCAAGACTCACCCCCAAGCCTAGCGCATCCATCGCCGGTCGCCAGCGTCACGGCCAGGCTGAAGATCGGCACAGCGAAGCCGGCGGGGGAAGGCGGGAGGCAGGGGCGCGGCGCTCAGGCGCCGTGGAACGCCTCGAAGACCTGGCGCCACCGCGAGCGCGCCTCGCCCTCGAAGAGGAGCCCGATGGAGGCGCCGCCGTCGGCCCTGGGCCGGGTGTGCACAACCCGGGCGGCCACGGTGATCGCCACCCGGCCGCCCTGGCGCTCGTCCGCCAGGAGCGCGCGCACCGCCAGCTCCGCCCCCGGGGCCGGGGCGATGGGCGCCTGGAGCCGCACGCCCAGCCTGCTGATATCCTCGACGACGCACGAGCGCCACGGTCCGTCGGCGCCGCGCTGCCCCACCTCGAGGCCGAGGACGCGGCGCGCGGCGCTCGTGGCGCTCGTGGCGCTGAGGGCGACGGTGCAGCGCACCGCCTGGCGGCGCCCGCTGTCCGAGGACGCGCCCGCCTCGCCCCGGCCGACGACCTTATTGCGCCCGCTGAGCTTGCCGTCGTAGAGGCGCTGATCCGCGACCTCCAGCAACGGCTCCGCGCTACCGGCGTCCGCGGGGGCGCTGGCCACCCCGCAGGTGGCGCTGACGCGGATGGGGCCGTCCTCCGCGCCCGCCGCGAAGCCCGCCTCGGCGATCGCCGTCCGGACCTTGTCCACCGCTTCCACCGCCTCCTCGCCGTGGGTGTGCGGCAGCAGCAGCACGAACTCCTCGCCGCCGTAGCGGCACACGATGTCCGCGCCGCGCAGGGCGCCCCGGATGCGCGCCGCCACCCCGCGCAGGACCCGATCGCCGACGCAGTGCCCGTAGGTGTCGTTGACGGCCTTGAAGTGGTCGATGTCGAGGAAGGCGACGGAGAAGGCGATCCCGTAGCGCTGCTGCTTCTGCAGCTCGTGCTCGATCTGCTCCCTGAGGTAGACCCGGTTGTACAGCCCTGTGAGCTCGTCGTGGATCACCCCCTCCCGGAGGTCGTCGAAGGCCCGGGCCCGGGCGAGCGCTCGTCCCAGGTCCGCGGCGGCCTCCTGGATCAGCCCGCACGCCTCGGCCGAGAGCGCCTGACCGGCGGCGCGATGGCAATGGGCCACAGCGAGCACCTCGCCGTGATCACTGACGACGGGTACGCAGAGCTGCTCGCACTGCGGCCCCTCGCCACCTTCCACTCTCGCCGCCCCTGCCAGCAGGCGGCCGCTGACCGAGCAGGGCGCCCCCGTCGCCAGGATCTGGCCGGCGATCCCCTCCTCCTCCGCCAGCTGCTCGGCGCCCTCGTAGCACGCGGCGACCGCCGCGTCGGCGTAGGCCAGCTCGAGCCCGCCGCCGTCGGTGCGGACCACGTAGAGCGCCACCCCGGACAGGCCCAGGAGCTCCCCCATCAGCCGCGCGCCGAGCCGGATGACCTCCCGGGCGCCCAGGGCGCTGTTGAGCCTGCGGTTCAAGGTCGAGAGCACGAGGAGCCGGCTCGGCTCGTGCCCTGGGGCTTCTCTGCCGTCTGCCATACCGCTCCCTGCGTCGGCTTCCTGAATCGGTAAGTTGTATTTATAACGCGATAGGCCTTGATGCGGCGACCGGGCCTGCCCAGGCCCAGGGCCGAGGGGTGCGGCCTACGCGCGCGGCGGCGCGGCGCCTCGGCGGTGCCACGGGCCTTGACGCAGCCCCTGAGCGAGGTACACTGGGCAGCCAGACGTAAGGCGCGTAGCTCAGCTGGTTAGAGCGCCACCTTGACACGGTGGAGGTCGGTGGTTCGAGTCCACTCGCGCCTACC
>CAJXKI010000061.1 GCA_913055765.1 uncultured Ectothiorhodospiraceae bacterium | reverse complement strand
GTGCTCCTGCTCGGCATCCGCATCCCGCCGAACTACGGCCAGGCCTACACCGAGCGCTTCGAGGCCATCTACCCCGAGCTGGCCGAGGCGCGCGACGTGCCGCTGGTCCCCTTCCTCCTCGAGGACGTCTGGGACGAGGCGGGGATGATGCAGGACGACGGCATCCACCCCACGGCGGCGGCGCAGCCGGCGATCGCCGAGACGGTCTGGAAGAGGCTGCGCCAGCTCCTCGACGAGTAGCGGATCAGCGCTGCCGCTCCCCCCCGAACCACGCCATCACCCGCGGCAGGAGGCTGCGCAGCTCCAGCGCCATGAGCGAGAAGTCGGCGTCGAGCTGCTCGGCCTCGCTCTCCGGGTCGCGGTCGCCGGCCTGGTCGCGGACGATGTCGCCGAACCTCAGGCGGCGGAGGCGGAGGTCGGTGTCGAGGACGCCGCTGATGCGCTCGCTGTAGGTGACCGCCAGGCGGCGCACGCGCTTGCCGGCGTCGATGTGGGCACGGATCTCGCCGGCGCTCAGGTCCTGGCGCTTGACCCGCACCTCACAGCCCTCGGCGCCGGGATCCTCGAGCACGGCCTCCTCGCCGAGCTCCAGGTCACCGGGCAGCTGCTGCTGCGCCAGCCAGCGGGTCATGATCGTCGCGGGCTCCTCCTCCGTCTCCGGCGGCGCCAGGGCCAGGTCGCCCCACGCCTCGCGCAGCTGCTCGACGAAGTGCTCGGCCTGCTTCTCGGAGCCGGCGTCCACCACCAGGTAGCCGGCCTCGGTGTCGATGTACCCCCAGGTCCGCTTGTGGCGGCTGAACGCCCGCGGCATGAGGTCGGTGACCACCTCGTCCCGGATGCGGTCGCGCTCGCGCTTGCGCACCTTCCGGTGCTCGGCGGCCTCGACGGCGCTGATGCGCTCGTCCAGGGCCTCGCGGATGACCGCAGCGGGCAGCAGCTTGCTCTCCTCCTGCAGGCAGAGGAGCAGGCTGCCGGCGGCGCCGTGGGCCAGCGGCGCCCCGGGGCCGAGCGGCGGCACGAAGCCACTGCGGCTCGGCTCCAGCGCCCCGCATGGGGTAAAGGCCTGTGCCGCGAGGCGGCTGTCGGCGCTCTCCGGGTCGTAGGCGACCGGCTCGCGCAGCCGGTAGGGGATCAGGTTACGAAACCACATGCGGTGCCAACCGGTTGCGTAGCTCGAGGGCCCGGCGTCCGGCCTCTTGCCGGCCGTCGCCGAGGACGGTGATGTGGCCCATCTTGCGCCCGGGCCGCGGGGCATCCTTGCCGTAGAGGTGGAGGGTGGCGGCAGGGTCGTGGAAGGCCTCGGCCCACGGCGGCGTGCCGGCGTCCCAGACGTCGCCGAGGAGGTTGACCATGGCCGCCGGCGTGAGCCGCCGGGTGCTGCCCAGGGGCAGGCCGCAGACGGCGCGCAGCTGCTGATCGAACTGCGACGTGGCCGCCCCCTCGATGGTCAGGTGGCCGGAGTTGTGTGGGCGCGGGGCGATCTCGTTGACCATGAGCCGCCCCGAGCTGTCGAGGAAGAACTCCACGCAGTAGGTGCCGACGACGTCGAGCCCATCGCCCACGGCGCGGGCGATGGCCACCGCCTCCTCGCTCGTGCGGGGATCGAGCTCGGCGTCGCTGACGGAGAGGTCGAGGATGTGATCCCGATGCCGGTTCTCGGTGACGCCGTAGTGGGCGAAGCTGCCGTCCACGCCGCGGGCGGCGACCACGGAGACCTCCATGGCGAGGTCGATGCAGGCCTCGACCACTACGGCCTCCGCGCCGACGCTCGGCCAGACCGCTGCCACCTCATCGGCGCTATCGACCCGGGCTTGGCCCTTGCCGTCGTAGCCCAGGCCGGCGCTCTTGATGACCGCCGGGGCACCGATACGCTGCACCGCCGCCGCAGCGGCATCGGCGCCGGTCACCGCCTCGAACGGCGCCGTGGGGAGCCCCTGCCCGCGCAGGAAGGCCTTCTCCCTGGCGCGGTCCTGGGTGGTCCGCAGGGCGTGCGGCGAGGGGCGTACCGGCAGGTGCTCGGCGGCGGCCTCGAGGGCCGCCGCCGGCAGGCTCTCGAACTCGTAGGTGATCGCGCTGAGCTCACCGGCGAGGCTGCGCAGCAGCTCCGGGGTGGGCTCGGTATCGTGCACCCGGTCCGCCACCTGCCCCGCCGGGGTGGCCGTCCCCGGGGCGATGACGTGGACGCGGTAGCCGGAGCGCCGGGCAGCCACGGCGAGCATGCGCCCCAGCTGCCCCCCGCCGAGGATACCGATGGCGGCGCCGGGCAGGATCGGCGCGGCGCTCATGGGAGCTCCTCGCCCTGGACCCGCTCGGCCTGCTGCGCCCGGTAGGCCCTCAGGGCCTCGGCGTAGCGCGGCTCCTCGCGCGCGAGCATGGCGACGGCGAACAGCGCCGCGTTGCGCGCCCCGGAGGTGCCGATGGCGAAGGTGGCCGTAGGCACCCCCGCGGGCATCTGCACGATGGAGAGCAGCGAGTCCAGGCCGCTGAGCGCCTTGGACTGCACCGGGACCCCGAGCACCGGCACGAGGGTCTGCGCGGCGAGCATGCCCGGCAAGTGGGCGGCCCCGCCGGCCCCGGCGATGACCGCCCGCAGGCCGCGCTCCTCGGCCCCGGCGGCGTACTCGGCCATCAGCTGCGGGGTCCGATGGGCGGAGACCACCCGGCTCTCGTGGGGAACGTCGAAGTCGCGTAGCACCTCGGCGGCGTCGGAGAGGGTCTCCCAGTCGGAGCGGCTGCCCATCACGACGCCCACTAGCGGCTGCGCCTCGGTCATAGCGGGTCCACTCGCAAAAATCGCGGATTGTAGCACAAGGCGTAGGATCGGGAACGGCTGCGGGCGGCGCCCCGACGGCCCGGCGCGAGGCGGCCAGGCCTCGTCACGGATGGGCCTCGGGGTTGCCGAGGGGCCTGCACGGCGGATGGAGCCAGTCTAGCCGGGTTGGCGCCGAGCGCCAACCGCCTGCGGGCTCAACCGTCCTCGTGCGCGCCTTGCCGGACGTAGCTGCCGGGCGCCGCCTCGATGGGGCGGTAGCACCCCGCGCCTACCGGACGCGCCGGCACCAGCTCGCCGCCGTGCGCGGCGAGCCACTGGCCCCAGTCGTTCCACCAGGATCCCTCGTGGGCCTCGGCGCCGGCCAGCCACTCGTCCTGGTCCACGGTCTTCGCGGTGCTGGTCCAGTAGCCGTACTTGTGCTTGTGCGGCGGATTGATGACCCCGGCGATGTGGCCCGAGCCGCCGAGGACGTAGCGCGTCGGCCCGGACAGCAGCCGCGGGCCGCGGATGGTGCTCTGCCACGGCGCGATGTGATCCTCCCGGGCCGACATGAAGTAGGCCGGGATGTCGATCCGGCCCAGGTCGATGGGCTCGCCGGCCAGCTCGATGCCGCCCGGCTCCTTGAGCAGGTTGCGCTGGTACATGTTGCGCAGGTAGAAGCTGTGCGCCCTCGCCGGCATGTTGGTGGCGTCGGAGTTCCAGTAGAGCAGATCGAAGTGGAAGGGCTCGTCGCCCTTGAGGTAGTTGCTCACGAAGAACGACCAGACCAGATCGTTGGCGCGGAGCATGTTGAAGGTGGCGGTCATGTGGCGGCCCTCCAGGTAGCCCTGCTCGCCCATGCGCCGCTCCAGGGCACTGATCTGCTCCTCGTCGAGGAAGACCTCGAGCTCGCCGGGGTACTCGAAG
Source organism: uncultured Ectothiorhodospiraceae bacterium (assembly GCA_913055765.1). GTDB lineage: Bacteria > Pseudomonadota > Gammaproteobacteria > Nitrococcales > Halorhodospiraceae > Halorhodospira. The sequence goes on along the minus strand of CAJXKI010000061.1, from coordinate 6,623 downwards.
TCGAGCATGCAGGTGAGGAAGGTGGCGGCCTGGACGCGGCGATCGCCGCGGGCGGCCAGCCAGGCCAAGGTACAGGCCGACAGGGTGCCGCCGAGGCAGTAGCCGACGAGGTTCACCTCCTTGCTGCCGGTCACCGCCTGGACCACGTCCAGGGCGGCCACCGGGCCCTCGAGCATGTAGTCCTCGAAGCCCTTGTCGGCTAGGCGCTCGTCCGGGTTGCGCCAGGAGATGATGAAGACCGTGTGACCCTGGCCGACCAGCCAGCGCACCAGGGACTTCTCCTCGTTGAGGTCCATGATGTAATACTTGTTGATCCAGGCCGGGACGAGCAGCAATGGCCGCCTGTGGACCTGCTCGGTGGTCGGCTCGTACTGGATGAGCTGCATGAGCTCGTTCTGGTAGATGACCTGGCCTGGGGTCGTGGCCAGGTTGACGCCGACCTCGAAGGCGTCGTAATCGGTCATCTTGATATCGAGCCGCCCCCGGCCCCGCTTGAGGTCGTCGAGGAGGTTGCTCAGCCCCTGGAGCAGGTTCTGCCCACCGGTCTCCACGGTCCGCTCCAGCACCTCGGGGTTGGTGGCGACGAAGTTCGACGGCGCCGCGGCGTCGATGAGGGCCCGAGTGTAGAAGTCGACCTTCTTCTTGGTCTGCTCGTCGAGCCCCTCGACATCACGCACCAGGCCGTGGGTGTGCTCCGCTGCGAGCAGGTAGGACTGCTTCACGAAGTCGAAGAACGGGTGCGCCTCCCAATGCTCGTGCTTGAAGCGCCGGTCCCCCGGGCTCGCCTCGGCTACCGGCTCGGCCTCCAGGCCCCAGAAGCGCCGGGCCGTGCTCTGCATCAGGCCCATGTAGTCCTGCCAGAGGGCGGCCTGCGCCTGCATCAGCCGTGCCGGGTCGGAGGCGAGGCGGGTCGCGAGCTGCTGGAACAGGCGTGCCATCTGCGCGGCGTCCGCCACGGCCACATGGTGGTCCGAGTGCTCCTCGCGGAGGAACTCGCTCACCAGCGCCTGGCCCTTGGTGGCGATCTCCGCCATGGCCTGCGCGAGCGCCTCGTAGTCGATCTCCGGGCCGCCAGTACCCTTGTCCGCTGCCATACCGCTCCTCGCGCTCGGGCCGCTCGGGCCCGATCCTGCTGTGATCTCAGGGGGACATCATAATGCAAGGGGACGACCGGTGCGACGCGACGCTGGACCAGGGCCTGCGCGGTGTGGTGCCCGGGGAGCGGGCACCGGCGGGCGACGCGGCCGCCTGGGCGGGAAGGCTCGGCGCGCCCCTGCTCGAGGCCTATCCGGCAGGACCGGGCATCGTGCTGGTAGCGGAGGACCCGCCAGCCCTGCAGATCCTCGGCCGCAAGCCCCCGGGGCCGGTCCGGGTCGACTTCGCCGACCGGCGCCTGCAGCGGCGCGCGGCCGGCACGACGGCGCGCCGCGATCCGCTGGCCCGGGCCATCGGGCTGCACCGGCGACCGGGGACCGCCATCGTCGACGCCACCGCCGGGCTCGGCCGGGACGGCTGGATCCTCGCCCACCTCGGCGCCCGGGTGTCCTGGATCGAGGCGAGCCCGACCCTCGCCGCCCTGCTCCACGACGCCCTGGCCCGGGCCGCCGACGAGGCGGGCCTGGGCGATACCACGCAGCGGCTACGCCTCCACCCCGGCGACCTGCGCCAGGTCCTGGGCGAGCTGCCGGCTGCAGAGCGGGAGGTCGTCTACCTGGACCCGATGTACCCCAGCGGCACCACCCGCGGCGGCGTGGGCCGGGAGGCGCAGGCGCTGCGCCAGCTCCACGGCAGCACGGCAGGCCCTGCCGGCGGCGAGCTGCTAGCGGCCGCCCGGGCGCACGCCACCCGGCAAGTGGTGGTCAAGCGGCCGCAGCGGGCGCCCCCCGTGGAGGGACCGCCGCCGGCGCGCTCCGTCGCCGGCCGAGCGGTCCGCTTCGACATCTACGCCCCGGCCTAGGGCGGGGGCACTTAGCGCGGGGCTAGGCGGACGCTCACAGGCCGGAACGAGACGAGGCCGGTCCCTGCAAGGGGCCGGCCTCGGCGGCGCCGCCTTGGCGGCGTCGGGGAGATGGCTGGGGGAGGTGGATTCGAACCACCGCTGACGGAGTCAGAGTCCGTAGTCCTACCGCTAGACGATCCCCCAGCAGGAACCTCTGCCGCGACGCGTCAGCGCTTGGAGAACTGCGTCGCGCGACGGGCCTTGTGCAGCCCGATCTTCTTGCGCTCGACCATGCGCGCATCGCGCGTGATGAAACCGGCGCGGCGCAGGGGCGTCTTCAGCTCGGCGTCGTAGTCGACCAGCGCGCGTGCGATGCCGTGGCGTACGGCGCCAGCCTGCCCGCTAGATCCGCCTCCGCATACTGTCGCCTTGACGTCGAACTTGTCAAGGCCATCTACCTGGTCCAGGGCCTGGCGTACGATCATGCGCCCCGTCTCGCGCCCGAAGTACTCCTCGAGCGGGCGCCCGTTGACGGTGATGTTGCCGCTGCCCGGCGTCAGGAAGACGCGAGCCGAGGAGGTCTTGCGGCGTCCGGTTCCGTAGTACTGCTGCTTGGCCATGGTCTCGATCGATCCTGGTTGTAGGGCCTCAGAGCTCCAGCGGCTGCGGCTGCTGGGCGTGGTGCCGGTGCTCGCTGCCGGCGTAGACCTTGAGCTTTTTCAGCATCGAGCGGCCCAGGCGATTCTTCGGCAGCATCCCGCGCACTGCGTGCTCGATCAGGCGCTCCGGGTGGCGCGCGCGCACCTCGGCCACGTTGCGGCTCTTGATACCGCCCGGGTAGCCGGTGTGCCAGACGTACTGCTTGTCCTGCTCTTTCTTGCCAGTCAGCCGGATCTTGTCGGCGTTGATGACGACAATGTAGTCGCCCGCATCAACGTGCGGCGTAAAGGCCGGCTTATGCTTGCCGCGCAAGCGGCGAGCGATCTCGCTGGCCAGCCGCCCGAGCGTCTTGTCGGTGGCGTCGACCAGGTACCAGTCGCGTTGGACCTCTGCGGGCTTGGCGCTATACGTCTTCATCGTTTCGCTCTCTCCGTCGAGGACCGCGCATACTAACCAACGCCGGCGGCCTTCGCAACCACCGACGGGCTCGGCGCGCAGCGCTCAGACCTCTTGAGTGGCCGGCAGGTTGCGGCCGGCGAAGATCTCCATCATCTCCCGGCGCAGGTGCCTACGGATGGTGCTAGCCTCCTCCTCGCTGAGGTCGGCGCTCGACTCCCCGAAGAGGTAGTTATCCAGATCGAACTCCCGGAGGATCATCTTCGTGTGGAAGATGTTCTCCTGGTAGACGTTCACATCCAGGGTCTGGTAGCGCTCCTTGGTGTCCTCGGAGAGGTAATTCTGGATCGAGTTGATCTCGTGGTCGATGAAGTGCTTGTGCCCCTCCACGTCCCGGGTGAAGCCGCGGACGCGGTAGTCCATCGTCACGATGTCCGAGTCGAAGGAGTGGATCAGGTAGTTGAGCGCTGTCAGCGGCGAGATCACGCCGCAGGTCGAGACGTCGATGTCCGCCCGGAAGGTGCTCACCCCCTTATCCGGGTGCATCTCCGGGTAGGTATGCACCGTGATGTGCGACTTGTCCAGGTGCGCCACGACGTCATCGGGCAGCGGCCCGGGCCGCGCCTCGCCGCCCTCCTCGGCCTCCTCGGGCGTCACCGGCCCCTCGGAGATCAGGATGGTGACGCTCGCGCCCTGGGGGTCGTAGTCCTGGCGCGCTACGTTGAGGACGTTGGCGCCGATGATATCCGCGACATTGGTCAGGATATCGGTCAGGCGCTCGGCGTTGTACTCCTCGTCGATATACTCGATATACGCCCGTCGCTGCTCCTCGGTCTTGGCGTAGCAGACGTCGTAGATGTTGAAGCTCAACGACTTGGTCAGGTTGTTGAAGCCATGGAGCCGGACACGGGTGAAATCGACCAACGCCTAAGACCCTCCCGTCGCAGGTGACACATTCCCTAAAGAGGGTAAATTATGCATAAAATCAGCAGCTACGTCACCCTTGTGGCGGCCCGGAGCGCCACCGGTGGCGAGCGATAGCGGGCGGGATCAACCAGGGGCGCCGAGGTCGCCGAAGAGCTCGGGCAGGCGAGCACCTGGGCTCGGAGCGGCCATGAACGCCTCGCCCACCAGGAAGGCGTGGATGCCGGCGGCGCGCAGCCGGGCGACCTCAGCGCTGCTGTGGATGCCGCTCTCGGAGACCGCCAGCGCCCCCTCCGGCATGGCCTCGGCCAAGGCCTCGCTGATGGACAGGTCAGTCTCGAAGGTGCGCAGGTCCCGGTTGTTCACCCCGACCAGTGCGGGCCCCAGCCGGCGCGCCCACGCCAGCTCCTCGGCGTCGTGGACCTCGATGAGCGTGTCCATGCCGAGCTCCAGGGCCAGCGCATGGAGCTCGTCGAGCTGCGCGTCCCCCAGCGCGGCGGCGATCAGCAGGATGCAGTCCGCCCCCAGGACCCGGGCCTCGTAGACCTGGTAGGCGTCCACCGTGAAGTCCTTGCGCAGCACAGGCAGGTGCACCGCCTCGCGGGCAGCCTGCAGGTGGGCGTCATCGCCCCGGAAGAAGTCCCGATCCGTGAGCACCGACAGGCAAGCGGCACCGTGGCGCTCGTAGTCGGCGGCCACGGCGGCCGGATCGTAGCCCTCGCGGATCACGCCGCGGCTCGGCGAGGCCCGCTTGAGCTCGGCGATGACCCCGGCGCCGCCGCGCGCCACACGCTGCGCCAGCGCGTCGCCGAACCCGCGCGCCGGGGGCAGATCGGCGGCAGCGGCGGAGAGCTCCCGCAACGGGTAGGCCTCGGCGCGCTCCACGACCTCCTCGGCCTTGCGCCGGAGGATGCGCCGCAAAACATCGGGCGTCCCCTCGCCCGCGCCGCTCACTGCCCGAGCTCCTGCGTCGCGGCGACGAACCGCTCTACGGCGCGGGCCGCGTCCCCCGCAGCCATGAGCTCCCGGGCCTGGGCCACGCCGGCCGGCAGGTCACCGGCCCGGCCGGCCACGTAGAGCGCGGCGCCAGCATTGGCGGCGATCAGCTCGCTCGCGGCGATACGCTCCCCGGCGAAGGCGGCGCGGATCATGGCGAGGCTATCGCTGGCGCCGGCGACGGTGGTCTCGTGTAGCGGCGCCTCGCGCAGCCCGAGCTCGCGGGGGGTCAGGGTGTACTCCCGCACCTCACCGTCGCGGAGCTCGGCGACCCGGGTGGGCGCGGCGATGCTGATCTCGTCCAGGCCGTCCTCGGCGTGGACCACCAGCACGTGCTCGCTGCCGAGCTCGCGCAGGACCTCCGCCACCGGGCGGACCCACTCCGCGCCGAAGACGCCGAGCAGCTGGCGCCGCGCCCCGGCCGGATTGGTCAGCGGACCGAGGAGGTTGAACAGGCTCCGCACCCCGACCTCCCGGCGCGGCCCGACGGCGTGCCTCATGGCGCCGTGGTGGGCCGGGGCGAACAGGAACCCGACCCCGGTCCGGCGCAGGCACTCGCCGACAGCGTCGCGGCTCAGCTCCAGGTTGGCGCCGGCCATCTCGAGGAGATCGGCGCTGCCGCTGCTGCCGGAGACCGAGCGGTTGCCGTGCTTGGCCACCGGCGCCCCGCCGGCAGCGGCGACGAAGGCGGCAGCGGTGGAGACATTGAGCGTCCCCTGGGCATCCCCCCCGGTGCCGCAGGTATCCACGAGGCCGGACAGGCCATCGGCCCGGACGGGGTCGGCGAGCTCGCGCATCACGCGGGCCGCGGCAGCGAGCTCGTCGACCGTCTCGCCCTTCATCCGCATCCCCACCAGGAAGCCGCCGATCTGGGCCGGCGTGGCGCCGCCGGTCATGATCGTGCGCATGACCTCCGTCATCTCGTCGCCGGCGAGGTCTTGGCGATCCGTCACGCGGCGGAGGGCGGTCTGTAGATCCATAGGGGCCTCGGCCGTCCAGGGTTCAGCGTCGCCCGAGTCTCAGGCCCCGGGCCGGCAGTTACAAGGGGGCAGCACGCGGGGGTGGCGCACTGGGCGTACCATCACGCCACTGCCCTCGGCTGCTCGAGGAAGTTGCGCAGCAGGTCGTGGCCAGCGTGGGTGAGGATGGACTCCGGATGGAACTGCACCCCCTCCACCGGCAGGCGCCGGTGGCGCAGGCCCATGACCTCGTCCACGGCGCCCTGCGGCCCCTCGGTCCAGGCCGTGACCTCCAGCGCCGCCGGCACCGACTCGCGCTCGACGATCAGCGAGTGGTAGCGGGTCGCCTCCAGGGGCTCCGGCAACCCGGCGAAGACCCCCTGGCCGCGGTGGCGGACCGCGGAGGTCTTGCCGTGCATCACCTCGCGGGCGCGCACCACCCGGCCACCGAAGGCCTGGCCGATGGCCTGGTGGCCCAGGCAGACCCCGAGGATGGGGACCTCGCCGGCCAAGGCCTCGATGAGCGCCAAGGAGATGCCGGCCTCGTCGGGGGTGCACGGCCCCGGCGAGAGGACGATGCGCTCCGGCTGCAGGCGGCGGACCTCGGCGACGCTGATCTCGTCGTTGCGCACCACCTCGACCCGCGCCCCGAGCTCCCCCAGGTACTGGACCAGGTTCCAGGTGAACGAGTCGTAGTTGTCGATCATCAGGATCATAGGCCCGCCTCGGCCATCTCCACGGCGCGCATC
>CAJXKI010000060.1 GCA_913055765.1 uncultured Ectothiorhodospiraceae bacterium | reverse complement strand
GCCATCGGCGTAGCCGGCCTCGTAGCGGTCATTGACGCGCTGCTCCTCCCGCCTGGGGTTCTGGAGGTAGCCGCCGATCCAGCCGGCCATGTAGTCGGCATCGACGCCTTGCGCCTCCATGCACCGAACAGCCTCGTAGTACTCCCGGTTCATGCCTGCCTCCGCCTGGTGGCTGGGATGCTGGATACCGATCAAAGGATGCCCAGGCGCTAATATATGCGGCAATCGGCCAAAGGGGGGAAGCGGGCTGGCCGACCTATCCCCGAGGAGGTATTGCCCGGCCGGCCCACCGCCACGCCACCCTGCACCTCTCCCCAAGGGGATACCCCGGCCCCGGCAATCACCTCCCAATGGGTATTCCGCCGCCCGCGCAAGCGGCTCTAGGTTTGAGCGAGATCATCCGGCAAGGATAGCGAAGCAAGCGAGGAGCCAATCGATGCGGTTATCCCGGCGTGACTTCCTGGAGCTCATGCTCGCCGCTGGCGCGGCAGGGGGCCTGGGCGGCTCAGGCAAGACCCTGGCCGGCTCCCGGAGCGGCTCCAGCGACTGGCGTGAGATCCCGCAGGATTTCTACGACGTGCCGCGGAAGGGCAACGTGCACCTGCTCCACTTCTGCGACCTGCACGGCCAGCTCAAGCCCGTCCACTTCCGTGAGCCGAGCGTCAACCTGGGGCTCCACGACTTCAGGGGCGAGCCGCCGCTGCTCGTCGGCAAGGCGCTGCTGCGCCACTACGGGCTCGACCGCTTCAGCCCCGAGGCGCACGCCTTCACCCACCTCGACTTCCGGGAGGCCGCTGAGTACTACGGCCGCGTCGGCGGCGCCGCCCACCTCGCCACCGCCGTCAAGCGGGCCCGGGCCGAGCGCCCCGGCGCCCTGCTCCTCGATTCCGGCGACACCTGGCACGGCTCCGGGCCGGCCCTGTGGACCGAGGGCCAGGCCATGGCCGACTTCCAGAAGCAGCTGGGCGTCGACGCCTGCACCGGCCACTGGGAGTTCATCTACGGCGACGAGCGGGTCCAGGAGCTCGTCAAGGACCTGGAGGGCGCCGGCACGAGGTTCCTGGCGCAGAACGTAGTCGACCGGGACTGGCTGGACCCGATCTTCGACGCCTACACCCTGCACGAGCAGAACGGGGTCCCTGTGGCCGTGGTCGGCCAGGCCTTCCCCTTCACCCCCATCGCCAACCCGGGCTACATGTTCCCGCAGTGGTCTATGGGCCATCGCCTGGAGCGGCTCCAGGAGCAGATCGACAAGGCGCGCGGCGAGGGGGCGCAGGTCGTCGTGCTGCTGTCCCACGCCGGCATGCTCACCGACATGGCCTACGCCCGGCAGCTGCGCGGCGTGGACGCCATCCTCGGCGGCCACACCCACGACCCGGTCCCCTACCCCGAGAGGGTCACGGATCCCGACGGTGAGCCGACCCTGGTCGTCAACAGCGGCTCCAGCGGCAAGTTCCTCTCTGTGCTCGACCTCGAGGTGCGGGACGGCAAGATCCGCGACTTCCACTACCGGAACCTGCCCATCTTCGCCAACGCCCTCGAGCCGGATCCGGATATGCGGTCGCTGGTCGATCAGGCCTACGCCCCGTACCAGGAGCGGCTCTCGGAGGTGGTCGGCGAGGTGGACGGGGTCCTCTACCGCCGCGGCAACTTCAACGGCACCTTCGACGAGGTCCTCGCCCGGGCCCTGATCGAGGGCCGCGACGCCGAGGTCGCTTTCACCCCGGGCTTCCGCTGGGGCCCGAGCGTGCTGCCCGGCAAGGTCACCTTCGAGGACTGCATGAACCAGACCTGCAGCACCTACTCGGAGACCACGCGGCAGGAGATGACCGGCGAGCAGATCAAGCACATCCTCGAGGACGTGGCCAACTCCATCTTCAACCCCGATCCCATGCTCCACCGCGGCGGCGACATGGTGCGCACCGCCGGGCTGCGCTACGCCATCGACCCGACCCGCCAGATGGGCGAGCGCATCAGCGACCTGGAGATCGGCGGCGAGCCCATGGACCCGAAACGCAAGTACGTGGTGGCCAGCTGGGCCGACGTCAACGAGCCCCAGGACGGCCCGCAGGCCTGGGATGTCCTCGCCGACTACTTCCGCGAGCACCAGGCGATCCGCGTGGAGCAGCCCTACATTCCCAAGCTCAAGGGGGTGAGCGATGACAATCCGGGCTTGGCCGTCTAGGCGCCTCGGGGCCGGCGGCCTGGCGGCCGGCGCCCTGGCCCTCGCCCCCGTGGCGGCGGCGGAGGCCCTCTACGTCCCGGAGGCCGAGCCGGTGGCCGACGGCGTCTACGCCATCATCGGCCCCACCGACGCCCGCACCTACGAGAACCACGGCATGAACGCCAACTACGGCATCGTGGAGACCGGCGAGGGCGTGCTGCTCATCGACTCCGGACCGACCGCCTTCAGCGCCGAGCTGATCGAGGAGGCAGTCGCCGAGGTTACCGAGGCGCCGATCCGCTGGATCCTGAACCTCGGCGTCCAGGACCACCGCTGGCTGGGCAACGACTACTTCCAGCGCGAGCACGACGCCGAGGTCATCGCCTTCGAGCAGACCGTGCGCCAGCAGCAGGCGTTCGCCACGGACCACCTTGAGGGCCGCCTCAAGGAGGCCGTCCAGGACCGCCTGGCGGGCACCGAGCCGGCCTACGCCGACCGCAGGCTGCCAGGCGAGGAGGCCACGCTGGCACTCGGCGAGGTGCGGCTCGAGCTGCAGCGCACCGACGCCCACTTCCCGGGCGATGCCATGGCCTACCTGCCCGAGGAAGACATCGCCTTCACCGGCGATCTGGTCTACGTGGACCGCATGCTCGGCGTCCATCCCTGGTCAAGCGTGCAGAACGGCTACGAGGCCTACCAGGAGCTGGCCGCCCTTGACCCGGAGACCGTGGTCCCCGGCCACGGGCGGGTCAGCGGCATGGACCGGGTGGAGCGGGACACCGGCGCCTACTACGAGTTCCTCGTCCACGAGGTGGGCGCCGCCGCCGAGGACCTCGCCCCCTTGCAGGAGGTCGTGGAGCGCCACCGCGAGGAGCCGGCCTTCCAGCACCTGGAGCACTACGAGGGCTGGCACGCCACCAACGTCAACCGCGCCTACCTGGAGTTCCAGCAGTGAGGTACATCAACCAACGGTCCGCCGGATCGAGAAACGGAGGTACCCCTATGAACCCGCAGCAAGTGGATACCCAACGCCGCAAGGTCCTGAGCGGGGCCCTGGCCCTGGGCGGGATCAGCACCGCGATCGGGCTCGGCATCCTCGCCCCCTCCCGGGCGCTGGCGAAGTGGCAGGAGCAGGCGATCATGACCACCAGCCTCGAGGAGGGCCTGAGCCAGGCGCTCGGCGGCTCGAGCTACCAGGAGAGCGACAAGGTGCAGCTCGACGCCCCGGAGGTCGCCGAGAACGGCGAGACCGTGCCGGTCTCGGTGGAGACCTCCCTCCCCAACGTGGAGAGCATCACCCTCTACGTGACTGAGAACAACGCCCCCATCTCGGCGGTCTTCGAGCTCGGCAGCCGCGCCCGGCCCAGCATCTCCCAGCGCATCCAGATGGCGGACACCTCCGAGGTGGTCGCCTTGGTCAAGAGCGACGGCAAGCTCTACGGCACCAGCCGCCAGGTCCAGGTCACCGTCGGCGGCTGCGGCGGCTGAGGCCGAGCCCTACGAGCAAGCGAGAGACTGCTGAGCCCAACGCATCCGGGAGGAGATCACCACCATGTCTTCCATTCGCGCACGCGCAACGCTCACCGACGGCGTCGCCGAGGTCCGCGCCCTGATCAGCCACCCCATGGACCCGCCTGACGAGGAGAGCGGGGACCCGGGCCACTTTATCCAGGAGGTCACCGCCGAGATCGGCGGCGAGACGGTGCTCCACGCCCACTGGGGCCCCAGCATCTCCCCCAATCCGCTAGTCGAGTTCTCGGCGGAGGCCGAGTCGGGAGAGACCCTGCGGATCAGCTACACGGATAGCCAGGGGGAGACAGACAGCTACGAGATGGAGCTCTCCTGAGCCGTTGAGCGGCTGGTCGGGCACACTCGGGCGCGGCGGGGCAGCCGCCGCGCCTGTCTCTGCCCGAAGGCAGACGCTCTGCGCCCGAAGGCGGGCGCAGCACTGCATCTTGGCTACTGCATCTTGATGTAGGAGAACCCCTGGCGCTGGAGCTTCTCGATCCGGGTAGCCCCATAGGGGACGAGCTCGGCCTCTACAGCCAGATCGGAGGCCGCGAGGCCGGCCTCTTCCATGGAGCTCTCGCAGACCTCCAGCTGGACGCCGTCGTAGGTGCTCGCCAGGGAGCGCAGGCGGGCCACCAGCTGATCGCGCTGCTCGACCTTGGCCTCGGGGACCTCGTAGGCCGACCCCTCCAGACGCTCCTCGGTCACGTACTGCAGGCCGTAGCCCTGCAGTACGAGCCGCACGTCGTAGTCGAGCAATTGCGCCTCGTAATGGCTCGCCGCGTTGCTCGCATTGAAGATCGTCGAGCTGATCCGCTGCGGCTCCGCCATGTCCACGTGGAAGACGAGCTGCGGCTCCGGGTATTCCTCCGCTACCGCAATCCCGCCGCCCGCCCCTAGGCCGAGGGCCGCGAGGGTGATAGCGGCACCGTGGATGGCGTACCGCCGTGCAGCGCCTGCCAATCCGCCGCCTGAGGCCATCTCGTCGTCCTCCTGTCGCTACTACGCCCGGTTACTCCCCCTGCTCCAGCAGGCTGACCAGATCCTCCGCCGTGAGCCGGTACGTGACCCGGCCGTCGGGCATCACCATGGTCGGCGTGCCCTGCACCCCGATCCGCCGGCCCAGGGCCATGTGCTCATCGACCGGGGAGGCCTCGCAGGTCTCGGCGGCCGGCTCCGCCCCGGACCCCGCGCGGTCGAAGGCGCGGTCCAGGGCCGCCTGCCGGTCGTCGCTGCACCAGATGCGGTCCATGAGCCGCCGGGAGGCGTCCGAGAGGGGGAAGGCGGCGTAGCGCACCCGCACACCTTCCGCCAGGTAGGCATCGAGGTCCTCGTGCAGCTCCTGGCAGTAGGGGCAGCGTACGTCCGTAAAGACGGTGATGGTGTGCGCCACCTCACCGTCCTCGGGCTCGTAGACCACCAGCTCCTCCTCCGGGATCGAGTCGACCGCGGCGGCAACCTCCTCCGCCGTCGGCTCCGCCGCAGCGGCACCTAGACCCAACGCGGCGGCCAGGCCGAGCAGCCGGGCGGCATAGCGCACCACCCGGCGCGGCGGAGCCGACCGCACCCTATGCTCATCCATCGGCATGCTCCCCCGTCTCAACCGAAGGCGTATGGGAGGCACCTTCGTCTATTCGATCCTTCCGATTGGCTGCTCCTCGGAAGCTATCCCGCCGCCGCTGCGCTCGGCAATCACCCAAGCGGACGACCCCGACTGCCCCATTCGGGATAGACGCCCGCGGCACGCTCTCCTCGAAACGGGTATTCGCAGATACCGCCCCGCTCGCTAGGCTCCATACGGGAGGGAACCCCCCTTCAGCACCCTTAGAAAAAAGATCAATCACCACCTATCGCTACGAGATGCCACGAGGAGACCCGATGAAAGCGCGTAGCTCCTATCTCTCAGCGGGCGCCATCCTTGTCGGCCTCTGCACGGGCCTGACGGCCTGCGGCCTGGCTACCGAGGAGCAGGCAGCAGAGGCCGGCGAGCAGGAGCGCAACATTGAGCCCCGCCCGGCACCTGAGGGTATGGACCACCACACCAGCGAGACGTGGGACTCCCTGGCGAGGGAGAAGTCCCAAGGGCCCATCCGGGAGATCGACGGCGAGAAGCGCATGGTCCGCTACGACTTCGGCGGCTTCGCGCGCGTCGGCGGCGCCAACTACAGCGACTGGCCCACCCACTCCTACGCCGACGATACCGAGTACCCGGAGCCGCAGGAGGCCGATCCGCCGGCGGAGATGGACGGGGACCCGGAGCGCGGCCGCGAGCTCTTCAAGGACCGGAGCATGGGGCCCTGCACCTCCTGCCACATGGTGCCGGAGGCGGACGTCTCCGCGCCGGGCAGCGTCGGCACCGACCTGCGCACCGTGGGGAACTGGGCCAAGAGCGAGGAGTGGCTCTACCAGATGGTCTACGACCCCCGGGTCATCTACGGCGAGGACACGCCCATGCCCCCCTTCGGCCTCAGCGGCATGTGGTCGGAGCAGCAGATCGAGGATGTGGTCGCCTACCTGATGACCCTTACGGGCGACGAGGACAATGAGCCGTTCATCCCGGAGGGCGTCGACAACCCCGAGTACTGGAACCCCGAGACGCGCCCGACCTCCGCGAGCAGCGAGGACCCCCTCGATCCCTTCGTGAATCCAGCCCTGATGAAGACCGAGCAGATCGCCGTCCCGCTGTGGAGCGAGCCGGGCCCGAACGGCAAGTCGTGCGCGAGCTGCCACGGCGAGATCCAGGAGGGGGACGAGCTGCGCCCTGTCGGCATCATCGAGGAGATGGAGGGCGTCGCCGCCCACTACCCGAAGTGGTTCGATGAGTACGACCGGATGATGTCCATCGAGGACTTCCTGGCGGTGCACGCCCTGGAGGAGCAGGACATGGAGCTGCCGACGCAGTCCAAGGAGAACCTCTACATGTCCATCCTCGTCCACAGCCAGTCCAACGGGATGACCTACGACATCAACGAGGAGGATCCCAACGTGCAGGCCGCCATCGAGCGCGGCCGGGAGCTCTTCTACCGCGAGGTCGGCCGGCGCAACCACAGCTGCGCCAACTGCCACACCAGCAACGGCGGTGGCGGCGAGTGGCTGAGCGGCCGCAAGCTGGCGAGCCTGGACAACGAGGACGCCACCCTCGTCAACCACCCGTACTGGCGGACCGCGCAGAGCCGGGTGTGGGACATCCGGACTCGCTTCCAGTGGTGCATGTCGCCGGTGGGGACGAACTACCTGCCCGGTGACGCGCCCGAATACGCGGACCTGGAGACCTTCCTCATGTCCAAGCAGGAGGGTAAGGAGGTCCTGGTGCCGCGCTACACCCACTGAGCCGTCACGCTGGCCGCGGGGGCGGGCCGCCTCCGCGGCGGATACAGCCTCCGGCGCCCGCTTACCCCGTGGGCAGCGCCGACGACCCCCCTGCCTCGGCCTGTAGATTGGCCAGCAGCCCATCCACGACCGGCCGCAGATCCGCGATCAGCTCCGGCCCCTCGACCTCCGCCAGGCGGCCGTGGAGCCACAGGTCCTCCGGCCGATCCGCGGTCTGGCAACCACGGGCGCCGAGGATGTTGTAGGCGGGGAAGCCGGGATCCTCCTGCCTGTAGGCCACGCCGGCATACTCGTCGAGCCGCTCGCCGGCCCGGGCGAGGAAGGCGTTGCCGGCCTCCCGGTCACCAGCGTTCTCCCCGACGCCGTCGGCCAGGCGCTTGATCATGGCCTCGACCAGCCGGCGCCGGGTCTCTTGCTCGAGGCCGCGCAGCCAGGTCATGCGGTCGGTGTACTGCACCGCGAAGAGCAGCAGCTCCTGGACCAGGGCCAGGTGGCCGCCGCTGCGGTCGGTGATGGGGCCGTCCTCGGCCAGGGTCCGCACCGCGGAGGTCGCCCCCCGCCAGGCGCGGACGGCCGCCGCCCGGCCCACCTCCTCGGGGTGCCGGGCCGTCTCGGACTGGAACCAGTGGGTCTTGGTGCGCATGGTCAGGTCACCGCTCTATAGGGAATGAACAGCCCGCATCCCCAGCACGCCCCCTCGCCCAGGCCGTGGGCCTGCAGCCGCTGGCCGGCCTCGGCGCCCATGCCGTCGAGCAGCAGGCTGCGGGTGGTCACGGGACCGCCAGGCAAGTAGAGGGTCTCGGGACGGCCGCAGAGCATACGCCGCGGGTAGAGCCCCGCGGCGCGCAGGCGCGCCTGGGCCTGGGCGAGGAGGGTCTCCTCATCCTCGCCCAGGCCCAGCACCCGGTGGGCGTAGACCGTCTCCGCGCTCGGCAGCTCGCGGCGCCGCGCCGGGCCCAGCGCCAGCTGCTCGCCGGCCACGGACAGCTCCGCACCAGCCAGGCCGGCGACGGCCGCCGCCCGCTCCCGCGGCACGCGCAAGATCAGCCGGGTGCGCCGGCTCAGCAGGATCGGCCACCCGGGCACCCGCTGCCAGCCGTGGCCGCTAGACGGGATGTGGGCCACGCGCACGCCTACCGCGTCCGGGCCCACCCCCGCCGGCAGGTGCCGAGCCAGCGCCTCCGCCAGCGGCGCCGCGTACGCCTCCGGCAGGGTGCGGCCGCGCAGGGGGAAGGCCACATCCACCGCGGCAGCGCACGTCGGCTCGGGCGCCTCGTCCGTCTCCCAGTACACGACCCCTCCACTGCCAGCCGGATGGAGGCCTCAGCGTAGTCCGAGGGGCGGCACGCCCCTCTATACCCCCAAAGGGATAGGCCGCATTCCTATTCAGCTCCGTGAATGGATATTTCCCCCGCCGCTGCCCCCTGGCTAGCTTAGGGCTCACGAGACGGGGGCGCTGCACCGCGCTCCCGGGTCCGGCAGCCGCAGGCGAGGTGAGGATCAGCGCCATGAGCGATAACACGTACGACACCCCGAGACTCGACGAGCTGGAGAGCGGCCCCTGGCCGAGCTTCGTCACCGGCCTCAAGCGCCAGGCCGAGGACAAGCCCATGCTCGGCGGCGTCCTCGGCCAGCTGGAGCACTCCTACAAGGACCGCACCGGCTACTGGAAGGGCGGGACCATCGGCGTCTACGGCTACGGCTGCGGGATCATCCCGCGCTTCACCGAGCTCAAGGACGACGACGGCAACCCGCTCTACCCGGAGGCGCAGGAGTTCCACACCATGCGCGTCATCCCGCCGGCCGGGATGCACTACTCCACGCAGCTCCTGCGCGACATCTGCGACATCTGGGAGCGGCACGGCTCCGGGCTCATGGCCCTGCACGGCCAGACCGGTGACATCATGCTCCAGGGCGTCACCGCCGACAACGTCCAGGCCTGCTTCGACGAGCTCAACGAGTACGGCCTCGACCTCGGCGGCGCCGGCCCGGCGGTGCGCACCGGCATGTCCTGCGTCGGCGCGGCCCGCTGCGAGCAGTCCTGCTGCAACGAGCAGAAGATCCACCGCATGCTCGTCAACAATTTCCTCGACGACCTGCACCGGCCGAGCCTGCCGTACAAGTTCAAGTTCAAGGTCTCCGGCTGCGCCAACGACTGCATGAACAGCATCGAGCGCTCGGACTTCGCCGTCATCGGCACCTGGCGCGACGAGATCCAGGTGGACCAGTCCGAGGTGCAGGCCTACGTCCAGGAGAAGGGGCGCAAGCACACCATCGACAACGTCATCAGCCGCTGCCCCTCGGGCTCGCTGAGCCTCAACGACGACGACACCCTGGAGATCGACAACAGCAGCTGCGTGCGCTGCATGCACTGCATCAACGTCATGTCCCGGGCCCTGTCGCCGGGCAAGGATCGCGGCGTCACCATCCTGGCAGGCGGCAAGCGCACCCTCCGGGTCGGCGACCTGTTCGGCACCGTGGTCGTGCCCTTCCTGCCGCTGCGCGACGACAGCGACTACCAGCGCATCCTCGAGATCGCCCAGGAGTTCGTCGATTTCTTCGCCGAGAACGCCCTGGAGCACGAGCGCCTTGGCGAGATGATCGAGCGCATCGGCCTGGTCAACTTCCTCGAGGGCGTGGGCCTGGAGGTGGATCCGAACATGATCCGCGAGCCCCGCTCGATCTCCTACGTCCGCACCGACGACTGGGACGAGGAGGCCGAGAAGTGGTACCGGCGCCAGCAGATGGCGTCCGAGCAGGCCTCCTGAACCGGATACACCCCGCAACGCGCGCAGCAGCGGAGGAGCAGCCCGCCATGGCCGAAGCGACGACCGAGAAGCCGAGATCCCCCATCGAGAGCGGCACGCCCGACCCGTTCCCGCACCTGCACCCCACCCTGCGCCGGAACTTCGGGCTGTGGCGCTACCACGACCGGCCCCAGCCGGGCGTGCTGCACCACGTCGCCGAGACCGGCGAGGAGGTCTGGACCGTCCGCGTGGGGACCCAGCGCCAGATGGACCTGGCCACCGTGCGCAAGCTCTGCGACATCGCCGACGCCTACGCGGACGGCTACATGCGCTTCACCATCCGCGCCACGGCGGAGATCACCGTCGACGACGAGGGCAAGGTGCAGCCGCTGATCGACGCCCTCCGCGAGGCGGGCTTCCCCGTGGGCGGCACCGGGCCGGCGGTGAAGATGATCTCCCACACCCAGGGGTGGCTCCACTGCGACATACCGGCCACCGACGCCTCCGGCGTGGTCAAGGCGCTCATGGACGAGCTCTACGACGAGTTTACCCAGGAGAACATGCCCAACAAGGTCCACATCACGACCTCCTGCTGCCAGATCAACTGCGGCGGCCAGGGCGATATCGCCGTCAACATCCAGCACACCAAGCCGCCCAAGATCCAGCACGACCTGGTCGGCGACCAGTG
>CAJXKI010000059.1 GCA_913055765.1 uncultured Ectothiorhodospiraceae bacterium | reverse complement strand
CCCAGGCGCACATCGCCCGGCAGCACCTGCCCGAGGAGGCGATCACCAATATCGTCTTCATGGGCATGGGGGAGCCGCTGCTCAACTTCGACCCGGTGGTCTCCGCCGCCCGGATCTTCACGGACGACTACGGCCTCGTGCTCTCCAAGCGCCGGGTGACGATCTCCACCTCGGGGATCACCAACGCCATCGAGCGGCTCCGCCGGGTGACCGATGTCAGCCTGGCGGTCTCCCTGCACGCGCCGAACAACGCGCTGCGCGACCAGCTCGTGCCGGTGAACCGCAAGCATCCGCTGGAGCGGCTGCTCCCGGCGTGCCGCGACTACATCCAGGACAAGCCGAGCCGGCAGGTCACCTGGGAGTACGTGATGCTCGACGGGGTCAACGATCACGACGAGCACGCCCGGCAGCTCGTCCAGTGCCTGCGGGGGATCCCGTCGAAGGTCAATCTCATCCCCTTCAACCCCTATCCGGGGGCTCGCTACGGCCGCTCCCCGGATGAGCGGATCCAGCGCTTCGCGGACCTGCTCCTCGAGCGAGGCGTGACGGCGACGGTCCGGGAGACGCGGGGGGATGACATCGACGGCGCCTGCGGCCAGCTCGTCGGCGAGATCCAGGACGCCCGCCCCAGCAAGGTGGCGAAGCCGGCGTGAGATGGGCCTGGGCAGCGCTCGCCGCGATCGCGCTCGCCGGCTGCGCGACGGGGCCTGGCACCCCCGACCCCCAGCGTGCCGCCGATAGCCACGCCGGGGTGGGGCTGCAGCTCCTCGCCCGGGACCGCCTGGAGGCGGCCCGCGAGCGGCTGGAGCGGGCCCTGGAGCTGGACGCGGACCAGCCGCAGGCGCTCACCGGCCTGGGGCTGATCGCCGAGGCCCAGGGGGATCGCCAGGCCGCGCTGCGCTACCACCGCCGGGCCGCCGAGGCCGCGCCGGACTCGGGGCCCGTGCTTAACAACTGGGGGCGCATCCTCTGCCGTGAGGGGCGCGTGGACGAGGCGCTGGAAGTGCTCGGCACCGCAGCCGAGGCCGACGGCTACGAGGCGCCCGAGGTGCCGCTGAGCAACGCCGCGCGCTGCGCCCTGGACCACGGCCGCCGCGAGCGTGCCCAGGCAGCGGTCGAGGCGGCGCTAGCGGCGGCGCCGGGGTTCCCGCCGGCGCGGACCGTGCGCGCCGAGCTGCGCTACCGGGACGGGGCCTATGAGGCGGCGGCCGAGGATCTCCGGCAGGCCCGGCAGGGCGGGGAGACGGCCCGCAACCTCTACTGGTCGGCGCGCGTAGCGGCGGCGCGAGGGGCCGACGGTGACGCCGAGGCGCACGCCGAGGCGCTGCGGGCGCGCTTCCCGGACTCGGAATTCGCTGAGCGGCTGCGTGCCGACGAGGTGGTGCCATGAACGACACCGGTCGAGGCGACACCGAGGCGTCGCAGGCGCCGTATGCCGAGCGCGACGAGGCGGCTGCCGCCGGGGACGCCCCGGCGGGCGGGGAGGCGGAGGCCCCGCCCTCGCCGGGCGAGCGGCTGCGGCGTGCCCGCGAGGCCCAGGGGCGCACCGCCCGGGCCGTGGCGTCGAGCCTGAAGCTGCCTGCCGGCCGGATAGAGGCCCTGGAGCGGGACGACGACGCCAGCCTCCCGCCGCCGACCTTCGTGCGCGGCTACCTGCGCAGCTACGCGCAGCTGGTCGGCTGCGATCCGGAGGCCGTCCTCGCGGCCTACGACCGCCGCCGCAGCGAGGTGGCGGAGGAGCCGGGCCAGGGCGCGCCGCCGCGTCCCGGTAGCGCCTTGCCCGAGGGGGAGCCGCTGCGGCGGGGCCGGCCCGGCGCCGGCCGCTGGCTGCGCCGGCTCGTGGTGATCGCCGGGCTCGCGGCGCTGCTCGCCGCCGCCGGTGGAGGCGTCCTGCTCCTGCTCCCCGGCGGCGGCGCCGAGGAGGCGCCGGCCCCGGCGGACTCGGCCGGCGAGCAGGCCTTCGCCGGGCTCGTCGAGGGGCCTGAGCGGATCGCCCTGGCCCCGGCCGAGCGCTACGAGCTGGTGATCGGTAATGCCCAACTGGTGGCGGTGGAGCACGCCGGGGAGCCCGTAGACCTGGCCCCGCACACCCGCGACCGGGTGGCGCGTCTGACGTTGACGGAGTCGGAGTAGGAGCGTTGTCGAAGAAGGGCATCCAGAGCGTTCGAGGGTTCTGCGACGTCCTGCCGGACGAGAGCCCGGTCTGGCAGCAGGCCGAGGCGGTGATCCGGCGGGTGCTGGAGGCGTACGGCTACCGGGAGGTGCGGCTGCCGGTTATCGAGCGCACCGAGCTCTTCCAGCGCTCCATCGGCGAGGTCACGGACATCGTCGAGAAGGAGATGTACACCTTCGAGGACCGCAGCGGGGACAGCATCACCCTGCGGCCGGAGGGCACCGCCGGCTGCGTGCGCGCCGGCATCGAGTCCGGCCTGCTGCACAACGCCGAGCCCCGGCTCTGGTACGCGGGCCCGATGTTCCGCCACGAGCGCCCGCAGCGGGGGCGCCTGCGGCAGTTCCACCAGGTCGGCGCCGAGGTCTTCGGGGTGGCCGCCCCGGAGCTCGACGCCGAGATGATCGTCATGACGGCGCGCATGCTGCGCGAGCTGGGCCTCGAGGATGTGCGGCTGCAGCTCAACTCCCTGGGCACGCCGGAGAGCCGCGCCGCCTACCGGGAGGCGCTGGTCGCCTACCTGCGCAGGCACGAGCACCGCCTCGACGACGACAGCCGGCGGCGGCTGGCGAGCAACCCGCTGCGCATCTTCGACAGCAAGAGCCCGGAGGTGCAGGCGGTCATGGCGGATGCGCCCCGGCTGCTCGACAACCTGGACGAGGCCTCGGCGGAGCACTTCGCCAAGGTCCGGGCGCTCCTCGAGCAGGCCGGTGTGCCGTACGAGGTCAATCCCGCCCTGGTGCGCGGGCTGGACTACTACACCCGCACGGTCTTTGAGTGGGTGAGCGACCGCCTCGGGGCCCAGGGTACGGTCTGCGCCGGGGGGCGCTTCGACGCCCTGGTGGAGCAGCTCGGGGGGAGCCCGACCCCGGCCATCGGCTTCGCCCTCGGCATGGAGCGGCTGGTGGCGCTGCTCCGTGAGCAGGGTGAGCCGGGCCGCGGGGGCGCCCCCCACGCCTACCTGGTGGTGGCCACCGACGCCGGCGCCGGCCTGGAGGCCGCTGAGGCCCTGCGCGACGCGCTCCCCGAGCTGCGGCTGCAGGCCCACGCCGGCAGCGCCGGGATCAAGGGGCAGCTCAAGCGGGCCGACCGCAGCGGCGCCCGGGTGGCCCTGATCCTCGGCGACGAGGAGCGGGCGGAGGGGGCCCTGACGGTGAAGGACCTACGCGGTGACGGCGGGCAGCAGCGGCTGCCCTTCGACGAGGCGGTCGCCCATCTGCAGGCTTTGATCGGCGGCTGAGATCAAGCGGGCAAGAGGACGCCATGCATCAAGACGACGAGCAGCAGCTCCAGCAGATCAAGGCGTGGTGGCAGCGCCACGGCAGCGGCATCATCCTGGGCCTAGCCGGGCTCGCGGTCATCCTGACCGGCTGGTGGGGCTACGGCGCCTGGCAGGAGCGTAGCGCCCGCCAGGCGGCCGCGGCGTACGCCGAGCTGCTGCGCGCTGAGCAGGGCGGCGAGCTGGAGGCTGCCGAGGCGGCCGGCGAGCGGCTCCTCGACGAGCACGCGGGTAGCGGCTACGCCGCCATGGCGGCATTGCGCCTGGCGCGCATCCAGGTGGAGGCGGGCGAGCGCGGCCGCGCCATCCAGACCCTGGAGGGGCTGGCGGAGGACGCCGACACCCGGGCGATGGCCGAGCTGGCGCGCCTGCGCTGGGCCCGGCTCCTAGGCGAGACGGACCGGGAGGCGGCCCTGGCGCTCCTGGATCGCGAGGTCACGGACGGCTTCCGGGCGAGCTACGCGCAGCTGCGCGGCGATCTGCTCAGCCGGCTCGGCCGCCCCGAGGCGGCGGCCGAGGCCTACCGCGAGGCCCTGGGCAGCGAGCCGGGGCTCGGGGCGCAGGCCCGGGAGCTGGTCCGCCGCAAGCTCCAGGCGGTGGAGGCCGAGGCATGATGGGCCTGCGGCGGCTGCGCGTACTGGTCGCCCTGGCCGTGGCCGGGGTGGGGGTCCTGGGGTGCTCGTTCCAGGAGCCGTTGCCCGATCCGAGCCCCGAGGGCGAGCCAGGGCTATCGGTGGAGCGCCCCTGGAGCGGCCAGCTGGTGGGGAGCCTCGGGGCCGGTGCCTTCGCCCTGGAGCCCGGCTACGCCGACGGCAACCTGTACGTGGCGGACAACGAGGGGCTGGTCCGGGCCGTGGACGCCGAGACCCGCGAGCCCTTGTGGCGCCAGCGGCTCGAGGCCGCGCTCTCCGCGGGGCCGGTGCCGGCCGGGGAGCGCCTGCTCCTCGGCGATCGCGAGGGGCGCGTCCACGCCCTCGACCGGGCCACCGGCGAGCGGGAGTGGGTGGCGGAGCTCTCCGCCCAGGTCCTGGCGCGGCCTCAGGAGAGTCGCGGCGTCGTGGTGGCCCGCACCACCGATGGCCGGGTCTACGGCCTGGACGCCGCGGACGGCGACGAGCTCTGGCTCCTCGACCGCAGCGTCCCCGCCCTGACGCTGCGCCGTAGCAGCGCCCCGGCGCTGTCCGGGGGCACCGCCGTCGTCGGCCTGCAGAACGGGCGGCTGGTGGCGCTCGACATCGCGGACGGCAGCGTCCGCTGGGAGCACACCCTCGCCGAGCGCTCCGGGCGGACGGAGCTGGAGCGGATGGCGGATATCGCGGCGGACCCGGTCATCGGGGGCGGCGCCGCCTACGCGGTCGCCTACCAAGGCGCAGTGGCCGCCGTGCGGATCGCCACCGGCGCCGAGGCCTGGCGCCGGGAGGTGGCCAGCCACCGGGGCCTGGCCCTGGGCGGCGAGGCGCTCTACGTGGCGGCGGACGATGGCCGGGTGTGGGCCCTCGATCGCCGCAACGGGGCCACCGCGTGGCGCCAGGACGCCCTGGAGGGGCTGACGCTGACCCGGCCGGCGATCCGCGGCGAGTACCTGGTGGTGGGCGACA
The DNA here is from genome assembly GCA_913055765.1 of uncultured Ectothiorhodospiraceae bacterium. Classification (GTDB taxonomy): domain Bacteria; phylum Pseudomonadota; class Gammaproteobacteria; order Nitrococcales; family Halorhodospiraceae; genus Halorhodospira. Next base: position 5,499 of record CAJXKI010000059.1, on the reverse strand, counting down.
ACGCCGGCCATGTGAGCTGGCTGCGCCGGCGCGACGGTGCCCTGGTGGCCCGGGAGCAGGTCTCCGGTGCCCCGGTGCAGCGGCCGCCGTTGGTCACCGAGGCGGGCGACGTCTACGTCATCGACGCCGAGGGGCGTGTGACCGCGCTGCGGCCGCGCTGAGCCGCGGCGCCGTCACTCGCAGCCTCCAGTGGAGCCGGGCCGGCAACGCCGCCCGTCGGCCCACAGGGCGTTCCCCAGCGCCGCCTCGTCGAAGCGGGCGCCGCTGATATCGGCCCCGCGCAGGTCCGCCCCTTCCAGGTCGGCGCCGGTGAGGTCGGCGTCCACCAGGCTGGCGTCGCGCAGGTCTGCACCCCGCAGGCGGGTGCGGCCCAGGTCCGCCCCCTCCAGGTCCGCGCTGCCGAGCGCGCCTTGGCTGAGATCGGCCCCGCGGGCGCGCAGCCCGCGCAGATCGGCCCGGTCCAGGGTGGCCCCCGCGAAGTCGGCGTCCTCGAGGCTGGCGCCGCGCATCTGCGCCGATGCCAGGCCGATACCGGTTGCCAGGGTCCGGTCGAGCCGGGCCCCGTCGAGGGTCGCCCGGCTCGCCCGGACGCCGCGCATGTCGCTGCCGGTGAGGTCGGCGTCGGTGAAGTCGCCGGCGCTCAGGCGCGCCCGGGAGAGATTGGCCCCGCTCAGGTCGGCGCCCACGGCGCTGACGTTGCTCAGGTCGGCCTGGCGCAGGCGGGCCTCGGAGAGGTCGGCGCCGTCGAGGACGCTGCGGCTGAGCACCGCCCCTTCCAGGCGCGCGCCGGCGAGCTCGGCCTCGGTGAGCTCGCAGCTGAACCAGCTCACCCCGGGGGCGGGGGCATCATTGCAGGCCGCGAGGGCCGGTGGTAGGCTCGCACCCATCATCGCCAGGGCGGCGGCCCTGTATAGCAACCGTCTCATCAGCTCCTCTTCTTATCCTTATAATGCCATCGCCGAGGCCTCAGGCCTCACGGGGCGATATCCATACAACGATATACGAGGTGAATCGATGCGGCTCATCCTATTAGGCCCTCCTGGCGCCGGGAAAGGCACCCAGGCCGGCTACATCTGCGAGGCCTTCGGCATCCCGCAGGTCTCCACCGGGGACATGCTGCGCGCCGCGGTCAAGGCTGGCACCCCGCTGGGGCAGCAGGCCAAGAAGGTCATGGATGAGGGCGGCCTGGTCCCGGACGATATCATCCTGGGCCTGATCAAGGAGCGCCTGGCCGAGCCGGATTGCGCCAACGGCTTCCTCCTCGACGGCTTCCCGCGCACCATCGCCCAGGCGGACGGGCTCAACGATGAGGGCGTCGGTCTCGACGCCGTGGTCGAGATCCGGGTCCCCGGCGAGGCCATCGTCGACCGCATGGCGGGCCGCCGCGTCCATCCGGGCTCCGGGCGGGTCTACCACGTTACCCACAACCCCCCGCAGGAGCCGGGCAAGGACGACGTCACCGGCGAGGAGCTGGTCCAGCGCGAGGACGACCGCGAGGAGACGGTCCGGCAGCGGCTGTCGGTCTACCACGAGCAGACCCGCCCCCTCGTGGACTACTATGCTGGTTGGTCCCAGCAGGGTGGCTCCGAGGCGCCGCGCTACATCGCCGTGGACGGGCAGCAGCCTGTCGAGGCGGTGCGGGATGAGATCCTGGGGGCGCTGAAGGGGCACTAGGATAGGCCAGCGGCGGGGGGGCGCCCCGCCGCCCCCGCGTAGAGGTATCCCCGATGACCATCCGCCGCCTGCTCGCCTTCCTCTGCGCCTACCTCCTGGCTGCCACGCCGCTCGGAAGCGAGGAGGGCGCGACCCCGCCAGGCGAGGGCACGGCGGTGCTGCTGGAGATCGACGGCCCCATCGGGCCGGCCACCACCGACTACGTCGTCAGCGGCCTCGACGAGGCCGAGGCGCGGGGCGCCGAGCTGGTGATCCTGCGCATGGACACGCCGGGGGGGCTCGACAGCGCCATGCGGGATATCATCAGCGGGATCCTCGCCTCCCCCGTGCCGGTGGCCAGCTACGTCGCCCCCAGCGGCGCGCGGGCCGCCAGCGCCGGGACCTATATCCTCTACGCCTCCCACGTGGCGGCCATGGCGCCGGCGACCAACCTCGGAGCGGCCACGCCGGTGCAGGTGGGCGGGGGTGGTGGCATCCTGCCGGGGGGCGACGAGTCGCCGGGAGATCGTGGCAGCGGCGGCCCCTCGGGAGACGGCGCCGAGGGGCAGGCGCCGGCGGGTGCGGAAGGCGGCGGCGAGCCCGAGGGCGGCAGCCGCCCGGATGCCAAGGAGCGCAAGGTCGTCGAGGACGCGGTGGCCTACATCCGGGGCTTGGCCGAGCTGCGCGGCCGCAACGCCGACTGGGCCGAGCGAGCGGTGCGCGAGTCGGTGAGCGCCACCGCCGGCAAGGCGGTGGAGCTGGGGATCGTCGACTTTACCGCTGGCAGCGTCGGCGAGCTGCTGGCGCAGGCGGACGGCCGCACGGTGGCGCTACCCGCCGGCGAGCGCCCGCTGGCCAGCGCCGGCCTGGCCGTGGAGCGGATCCAGCCGGACTGGCGCAACCGGCTATTGTCGGTGCTCACCAATCCTAACGTGGCCTACATCCTGATGCTCGTCGGCATCTACGGCATCATCTTCGAGCTCCTCAGCCCCGGCGCGCTGGTGCCGGGCGTGCTCGGCGGGATCAGCCTGCTGCTGGCGCTCTACGCCTTCCAGGCGCTGCCCGTCACCTTCGCCGGGCTCGGGCTGATCGGCCTGGGTATCGCCTTCATGATCGGCGAGGCTTTCGCCCCCAGCTTCGGGGTCCTGGGCATCGGCGGGGCGGTGGCGTTCGTGCTCGGCTCCACGATGCTCCTGGATACCGATGTGGAGGGCTTCGAGATCTCGCTGGCGCTCATCGCCGGCCTGACGGCGGCGAGCCTGCTCGTCTTCACCGGCGTGGCCGCCATGGCGGCGCGGGCGTGGCGCCGGCCGAGGCTCGGCGGCGGCGACGAGCTGATCGGTGCCGAGGCGGTCGCCGAGGCGGCCTTCGACGAGCGCGGCCACGTCCACTACGCCGGTGAGCGCTGGAACGCGGAGGCCGAGCGCCCCGTGCAGGCCGGCCAGCGGGTCCGGGTGGTCGGCAAGGAGGGACTGACGTTGAGGGTGGAGCCGGATGAGTGAGCCGGAACGCGACTCGGATGCGGTCTACCGGGAGGCGCTGGCGCGCGTCCACCAGGTCCTCGAGCGGGCCCAGGCGGCGGGGCTGCCGGAGCCGACCGCCGGGGTCCTGGCCACGGCGGGCCAGGACGGCTGGCCGGCGGCGCGCACGGTGCTGCTCAAGCAGCTCGATGCGGAGGGGGCCGTCTTCTACACCAACCGGACCAGCCGCAAGGGGCGGCAGCTGGCCGAGAACCCCCGGGCGTCGCTGTGCCTGTACTTCCAGCCGCTGTACGAGCAGGTGGAGATCCGCGGCGTGGTCGCCCCAGTGACCGCCGCTGAGGCGGACCGCTACTGGGAGCGGCGCCAGCGCCTCAGCCAGGTGGGGGCCTGGGCCTCCTACCAGTCCGAGCCCCTGTCCAGCCGCCGTGAGCTCGAGGCGCGTGTGGCGGAGGTCGAGGCGCGGTTCCCGGACCGGGTCCCCCGTCCCCCGCACTGGTCGGGATACCGGATCATACCGGCCAGCATCGAGCTTTGGGCCGCCGGCGACGGCCGGCTCCACGAGCGCGAGCGCTACGAGCACCGGGCCGAGGGCTGGTGCCACTTCCTCCTCAACCCCTGACGGCGCGCGCAGCGAGAGAGGATGGCGATGGCGGATCTGTCGAGGTACTCGGAGGAGCAGCTGCGCAGCCTGCGCAAGCAGGTGGAGCAGGAGATCGAGCGTCGGCGCAAGGAGAACATCGTCCACGCCCGGCGCGAGCTCCAGGCCATAGCGGAGCGCTACGGCTTCGCGCTCAGCGACCTGCTCGAGGAGGTCAGGGGCCGGTAGCCCGCGCGGCCCACCCTCGGGGCGCTAGGCCTCTCGCCGGTCGGCGGCCTCACCGGCGGCGCGCAGGGCGTCGGAGATGGTCACCGGATAGGCCGCGCCGTCGGCCTCCAGGGAGCGGCAGGGCGCCGGCAGGGCCGCGAGGCCGGCGCTGAGCCGCTCGCGGGCGGTGGCCGTGGCCTCGGCGGCCCGGGTGCGCTGCCCGCCGTCCACCATCTCCACGAGCAGCGGCTCGCCGGGCAGGGCCTCGTCGCTCCGGCACAGGGTGTCGCCCACCGCCGTGCCGTCGCGGTAGTCGCGCCGCACCTGCTTGCGCCCCGGCCAGTGGGCCTTGCCCGGGGAGCGCTTGCGCCGCGCCACCCCTCGGTACTCCTGGAGCTTGTACGCCATGTCCAGGTGCGGGTGGTCGGCGGCCGTATCGACTTTGGTGCCCACCCCGAAGCCGTCGATGGGCGCGCCGTCGGCGCGTAGCCGTGCCACGCTGTGCTCGTCGAGGTCGCCGCTGACCATGATCTTGGCGGACTCGAGCCCGCCGGCGTCGAGGATGCCGCGCACGCGGCGCGCCTCGGCGGCGAGATCGCCGCTGTCGATGCGCACGCCGTGGACGGGGAAGCCCTCGCCGGCGAGGGCCACCGCCCGCTCCGCGCCCGTGCCAATGTCGTAGGTGTCGATGAGCAGGACCACGTTCTCCGGATGAGCCTCGGCGAAGGCGCGGAAGGCGTCGAGCTCGCGGTCGAAGGCGAGCACGTAGGAGTGGGCCATGGTGCCCACCGTGGGGATGCCGTGCTCGGCCCCGGCGAGGCAGGTGGCGGTGCCGCTGTAGCCGGCGAGCCACGTCCCCCGGGCCGCCGCCATGGCCGCCTCGGCGCCGTGGGCGCGGCGCATGCCGAAGTCCACCACCTGCCCGCCGCCGGCGGCGATTACCGTCCGCGCCGCCTTGGTGGTGAGGAGGCTGTGCAGGTGGACGAGGTTCATCAGCCGGCTCTCGATGAGCTGCGCCTCGGGCAGGGGCGCTGTCACGCGCAGGATCGGCTCCTCCGGGAAGAGGATGGTGCCCTCGGGGACGGCCTCGACGTGGCCGGTGAAGCGCAGCCTCGCCAGCTCGTCGGCGAGCCCCGGGCGGAAGTGGCCGCAGCCGCGGATCCAGTCGAGCTCGGCCTCGCCGAAGTGGAGGTGGGTCAGCCACTCCAGCGCGGCCTCGATCCCCGAGGCGACGTAGAAGCCGTACCCGGGCGGCAGCCTGCGGCTGAACAGCTCGAAGGAGGCCGGCTCCTGCATGCCCTGCTGGAGGTAGGCGTCGACCATGGTCAGCTGGTAGAGGTCCGTGAGCAGGGGGCTGTGGCGCGGGTCCATGGGGATCTCCTCCCGGTCGTGGCGGTATCAGGCGCGCAGCCCTGTCCCCCGATGTAGCAGGTACAGGGCGAAGGCGCCGAGCACCGTGATGAATAGCCCCATCATGGCGTAGGAGAGGACGATGTTGACGTCCGAGGAGCCGAGGATGCCGTAGCGGAAGGCGTTGACCATGTAGAGGATGGGGTTGGC
>CAJXKI010000058.1 GCA_913055765.1 uncultured Ectothiorhodospiraceae bacterium | reverse complement strand
ACCCGGGACGAGGTCTACATCGCCGACGAGGCCTTCTTCACCGGCACCGCCGCGGAGATCACCCCCATCCGCGAGCTCGACGGCCGCACCATCGGCCCGGGCCGCCGTGGCCCGGTCACCGAGCGGCTCCAGCAGCGCTACTTCGACCTCGTCGGCGGCCGGGACCCGGCGCACCCGGAGTGGCTGACCTTCGTCTGAGGCCGCGCAGCGCCAGGGATCGACCATGCCAGAGCAGCCCGACGTCGTCTGGCACCACACCCGCATCCAGCCCGAGGACCGGGCCGCGGCCCTCGGGCAGCGGCCGGTGGTGGTCTGGCTCACCGGCCTGTCCGGCTCGGGCAAGTCCACCCTGGCCAACGCCCTGGAGCACGCCCTCCACGAGCGGGGCCGCCACAGCTTCCTCCTCGACGGCGACAACATCCGCCACGGCCTCAACCGCGACCTCGACCTCTCCCCGGCGGGGCGCCGGGAGAACATCCGCCGCATCGGCGAGGTCACCCGGCTGCTCCTGGACGCCGGGCTCATCGTCGTCACCGCCTTCATCTCCCCCTACCGGGCGGACCGCGACCAGGTGCGCGAGACGGTGGGCGAGGCGCGCTTCCTCGAGGTCCACGTCCGCGCCGGGCTGGCCGCCTGCGAGCAGCGCGACCCCAAGGGCCTCTACGCCCGCGCCCGGCGCGGCGAGATCGCGGGCATGACCGGCATCGACGACCCCTACGAGCCGCCCCAGGCCCCGGCACTGACCATCGACACCGAGACCCAGGGCGTGGACGCCGGCGCGGCGCGGCTGCTGGCGGCGCTGCACGAGCGCGGCGCCGCCTGAGCCCATGCCCTGGGAGGCCTACCTCACCGGCGCGGTGGTCATCGCCCTGCTCACCGCCCTGGTCGCCACCCGCATCGCCCCGGACATGGCCTTCCTCGGCGCCCTGTCGGCGCTGCTCATCAGCGGCGTCGTCGAGCCGGCCGCGGCCTTCAGCGGCCTCGCCAACCCCGGCGTGCTCACCGTCGCCGCGCTCTACGTCGTGGTCGCCGGCGTGCGCGAGACCGGCGGCGTGCAGTGGCTCAGCAGCCGCCTCCTGGGCCGGCCGCGCTCGCTGCTCGACGCCCAGCGCCGCCTGACCCTGCCGGTGGCGGCCTTCTCGGCCTTCCTCAACAACACCCCGGTGGTGGCCATGCTCATCCCGGCGGTGAGCGACTGGGCACGCCGGCACGGCCTCGCCGAGTCGAAGCTGCTGCTGCCGCTGTCCTACGCCGCCATGCTCGGCGGCACCTGCACGCTCATCGGCACCAGCACCAACCTCGTCGTCAACGGCGCCCTGGCGCAGCGCACCGGCGAGGGGCTGATGCTCCTCGAGCTGGCCTGGGTGGGGGTGCCGGTGCTGGTCACGGGGCTAGGCTTCCTCCTCGCCACCAGCCGCTGGCTGCTGCCCGACCGGCGCCCGGCCACGGAGACCCTGGAGGATCCGCGCGAGTACACCGTGGAGATGATCGTCGAGCCCGGCGGCCCCCTGGTGGGGCGCACCATCGAGCGGGCCGGGCTGCGCCACCTGCCGGGCTGCTACCTCATGGAGATCGAGCGCGACGGCGGCATCCTCCCCGCCGTCTCCCGGCAGGAGCGGCTGGCGGGCGGCGACCGGCTGGTCTTCGTGGGCGTGGTGGACTCCGTGGTGGAGCTGCAGCAGATCCGCGGCCTCCAGCCGGCCACCGACCAGGTCTTCAAGCTCGACGGCTCGCGCTCGGACCGGCGCCTCGTCGAGGCCGTGGTCTCGGAGACCTGCCCCGTGGCCAACCGGACCGTGCGCGACGGCCGCTTCCGCACCCGCTACGACGCCGTGGTGATCGCCGTCGCCCGCAACGGCGAGCGGGTCCGCGGCAAGATCGGCGACATCGTCCTGCGCGCCGGCGACACCCTGCTCCTCGAGGCCGGCGAGGGCTTCGCCGAGCGCCAGCGCAACGCCCGGGACTTCCTCCTCGTCCGCGGCATCGAGGGCCCGGCGGTGCCCCGCCACGACCGGGCCTGGGTGGCCCTGGGCACCCTCGTCGCCATGCTCGGCGCCGTCGGCGTCGGCTGGCTGTCCATGCTCGAGGGGGCCCTGGCCGCCGGGGCGGTCCTGCTCGCCACCCGCTGCCTGACGGTCAACGCCGCCCGGCAGGCCGTGGACTGGTCGGTGATCCTGACCATCGCCGCCGCCTTCGGCATCGGCGCGGCCATGGAGCAGACCGGCCTGGCCCAGGCCGTCGCCGGCGGCCTCCTGCAGCTCGCCGGCGATGCGCCGTGGCTGAACCTGGCGGTCATCTACCTGGTCACGAGCCTGTTTACCGCCGTGATCACCAACAACGCCGCCGCCGTGCTCATGGTGCCCATCGCCGCCTCGGTGGCCGGCGACCTGGGCGTCAGCGTCGTCCCCTTCGCCGTGGCCATCATGCTCGCCGCCTCGGCGAGCTTCGCCACCCCCATGGGCTACCAGACCAACCTCATGGTCTACGGCCCCGGCGGCTACCGCTTCACCGACTACCTGCGCGCCGGGCTGCCGCTAAACCTCGTCACGGCCGGCGTGGCGCTGGCGATCATCCCCTGGGCCTGGCCGCTCTAGCCCGGCTTCAGGCACCCTGAGCGCAGCGGCGAGTCCAGCCCGTCGAGCCATATACCAAGGGGGCCCACACGGAGGAGAGGCGCACCATGGCCACGGAGCCGAGGACCTGGGAGCTGGAAGCCCTGACCGAGGTTTGGACGGGATCGGTTCAAGGCTTCACACAAGACAAGAAAGGAAACTACAAAGAGCAAGTAGACAACACCTGCGCGGTCCCTGCCAGTCTGCTCGGCTCCATCCGCTGGTGGCTTGAGGTCCTCGTGCGAGGGCTCGGCGGGCCGGCTTGCGACCCTTCCCCGAGCCAAGACAACAGGGCGGGCCCGTGTCCGGCCCCGCGGAAGCAGCCTCACGAGCCCGGCCACCGCTGCGTCGTCTGCGAGCTCTTCGGTTGCACCGGCTGGGCCCGGAAGTTCCGCCTCGATGTCCTGGACGGCGAGGATCGCCCGAAGCGGGACGCCATCAAAGCAGGAGCGGTCTTCAAGCTCCGCTTCACCCCCCTGCGCCCCGTGAAGGCGGAGGAGTGGGCACTGCTCGAGCTGACCCTCCGCCTGATCGCACAGTACGGGGCGCTCGGCGGCAAGACGGCCTACAAGCCCTCCGACGAGGAGAACCGCCAGCAGGCGCCTCACCACCGTGACTACGGGCTCATTGCGATCCAGAGGAAGGCCGACCTCTCGGACCTGTCCCTCCAGCGCGCCAGCGTTGAGAGGCACGTCGCAAGCGACCGATGGCGCCCCGTGGCGGACGAGGGTTTCGCCTGGGCATCGCTGCGCAACATGTGGTTCGTGGAGGACGCGTACCTGGCGCGCCAGGGTCCATCGCGGAGCACCTTCAACGCCGCTATCGGCAGGCCCGAGCCCAAGAAGAGGGATGCAGGTGGACCTCGGTACGACTCGTGGCTCGCCGGTCAGCGGGCCAAGGGCAAAGGCCCGGCCAGCAAGAAGGTCTTCAGCTTCAAGCACCCCCCAAGGACCTTCGGCTTCGTCCAGCCAGGGGAGGCCACACCCGAGCGGCTGCACGATCTCCTCACGCGTAATGACGCCTCAAGGCGCGCTATAGAAAACACACCTGAGCAGGAGGTCACGCCGGGAGACCGGATGCTCGACTCGCTGCTCCGTGAGCTGGATGGGGAGGAGACGTCATGACGTTCGACGCGCTGGCATGGCGCCGCCAACAAATACGGGACGCGCAGCCGCTCGCCCCCGAGCGGAAAGGATACGGCTATCTGGCGGGGCTTGCCGATGACTGCTTGGCTACAGCGGCAGACCCCAAGGAGATGCAGCAGACGTATCGACGGCGGGCCTGCAGCGGAGGGGCGATGGCCGAGGTCCAGCCTCCCCCCAAAGAGCTGGGCCTAGATTGCGCGCTTCCCCAGCCCCTTCTCCCCGGCTGGCTCGCCCTGTCCGTGGCATTCGAGTTGCAGACGCCCTGGTTCGCCAAGGACGATCGCCCCTTCCACCCGCTGGATAACCCCGTTCGCAAGGATCCGGTCTTCGGCACCCCTTACCTCTCGGCCTCGTCGTGGAAGGGGTTGCTGCGCTGGGCGTGCCGGATGGAGCAGGAGCCGGGGCTCCTGGAGCATCTGGAAGCGCACCCCGGACAGGATTTACGCGAGTCGGGCTGGGCGGACGACCCCATCAACCGCTGGCTCTTCGGCGACGAGAAGGGGGTGAGCGAGCGCTGCCAGCGGGGGGTGCTGAACTTCTACCCGACCTGGTTCGATCAGATCGCATACGAGGTTATCAATCCGCACAGCCGCACCCGCCGCGCGGGCACGCATCCCATCCCGTACGAGGTGGTCCCGGCCGGCACGGAGGCCCGCCTATCCCTCCTCCTGGCCCCGGCGCCCGGAAACCCACCATCCACGGCTAGCGAGCCTGAGAGGATCGTAAGCCGTTTGCTCCATGCCACAAGGCATCTGCTCACGCGCTACGGCATCTCCGCCAAGCGCACCGCCGGCTGGGGGCTGGCGAGGATCACCCGTTGGTCGCTGCAGGGTCATGGCGAGGAACCATTGGCCGTCTGCACCAACGCGGAATCGCCCGAGGCGAGCGTCCCGGAACGCATTCGTGAGGCCGCTCTTAACGCCATCCGGAGTGAGGGTACGCCATGAGTGGCTCAAGGACGGCGATCACCACCCCCCTGAGTCAGCACCGCGCGCTGCTGCTCGCCTTAGAGTGCATCGGCTGGGTACACATGACCGGCAAGGCGCACCCGGACTTCCTGCGCAGCCAAAGCGGGCTCGGCTCCGGCTACAGGCAGAAGGATTGGCCTAAAGATCTCCCCGATGACTGGGAAGCGTATTGGGGGTGGGTCACTGCGCCTAGCGGATTCCAATTGCCTGGTGGCTGGAGGTGCTTCCTCAAGGATTTTGACGAAAGGAGATCTAAGGCCAGCGCTGTTGGGCTCCTCCAGGCCGCTCACGCCATGGCCTCCGGTATCGAGAAGAACCTGCCCAACAAGCCTTCGGAGTACCTGGGCCAGGACGCCAGCCACCTCTGGCTGGGCAGCGCATTCGGCCATCCCCAATGCAACCTGCTGGCGCATCCACCGGCCCTCCTCCAAGAGGGGGGATGGGATGAGCTGCTTCGACGCATCGGCGCACTGCTGAGCGAGCTGGAGCGCCTGGGCCGTGGGCCCGGTACGAGTTGTGAGGACTGGCACTGGTGGCGCGAAGGTGCCATCGGCCCGCGCGGTTGGCTGCCACGGCTATTCCGCGCCACCCTGGCCGAAACCCGCCTGCCCAACAATGACGTGACCCTCTGGGACCAGTCCCACGTGGCGGGCGCCCTGTTCAAGAGCGCCGCCGCCGGAGCGCTCCTGAGCGGCCAGGCATTCAATTGGAAGGGGGACCTCAAGCAACACACCCACTGGCGCCTGCTGACCATCGGCATCGGCGCCGAGCACTACGAGCAGCGGGCCGTGCGGGTGGGCGACTGGCTGGGTGCCCGACTGCAGCTGGATGCGTTCTTCCAGCGGGTTCGCAAGCTCGTGGAAGTGGAATTCCCGCTGGGGAGCGAGATCTACCACGACGGCCAGGTAGCCGTCTTCACCTTCCCGGGCCGTCACCAGGACAGCGAGGGCGGCGAGGACAACGGCGTCACTGCGGAACAGGCGGAAGCGATCCGGGACCATATAGGCGAGCGGGTCGATGCCATCGCCCGGGATCGGGCGCTCGAGACCCCACCCTGCTGCCGGATCTCCGACTCCTCGCGGTCCTTGGTTGGGCTGGCCGCTGAGGTCCGGCAGGCGCGTCAGCGACTAGCGGTCCCCCTCCATCGGGCCTGGCCCCTGAACGGCGACCAGGGGAGGGACCCGTCCTCTGCCACCGGGCACACCTGCCCAGTCTGCGGCGTACGCCCCAACGGCTCTACGGGGCAGGCCCGGGCCCAGAAAGGGCAGCCGTGCCGTGTCTGCCAAGAGCGCCGGGCCGGTAGGCTCCGTAATTGGAAAGAGGGACATTACGGCAAAGATACCATCTGGTTCAGCGAGATCGCTGATGGCAACGACCGCCTGGCGTTATTGTCCCTCGGGTTCGACCTAACCCCCTGGCTCGGCGGGGAGGCGATGGATAGCTTGCGGGCACAGGCCGCCGAGGAGTGGGTCCGGCACAACCCGGCTGTACAGAGGCACGGCATCCGGCCGGGGCATGCCTTCCCGGACCTGGTCGAGTACGTGCGCGCGCGCATCCAGCAGAACCCCGACCAGCACGACCCGGTCCTGAGGTTGCTACAGGATGGCTTCCGGCAGGAAGCGGCCAACTCCTGGCGGCCGTTTTTCAGCAAGATCGTCGAGGATCGTGCGCCTGGCGCGGAAGCCCCTCGCTGGGAGGCGCTTACCCCCGAGGGGCGCGCCCGCTGGCTGGTCCACCAGCTGCTGCGTAAACATCCCTCCCCGGGGCGTGTCCACCGCTTCTGGCGCACCACGGAGGCGTTCCTGGACGATCTGCTAGAGCGCTTTCGCGAGCTGGCGGCCCGCTCACCCAACCGCTGGCGGGTGCGGCGGCTGTCGATCAGCGCGCGCATCGAGGAAGGCCCACCCCTCGGTGAGCAGGACCAAGGGGAGGTCCTCAACGGACACCTCGGGGGCCAGCCCTTGGCGCTGCTGTACCGGCACGATCATGACGATCTCATCACCGTGAGCAATCTGGCGCGGAATCTCGCAGAGACCGATACCCGAACCGCCCTAGAGGGCCAGGCGCTCCTCGCCCGCGGGGATGAGGATGACCAGCCCCGCAAGCTCATCATTGAACGCGTGCGTGAGGAGGGCGATCGCCTCGGTGTCTACACCCCGATCACCCCGCTAGATCGCAGCCCCGAGCGGCTGCGGGTCTTGGTCCCCCTCGCGCACGCCCCGGACTGCCTGGACACCGCGATATCTGCCTGGAAGGAGCAGTTCGCCCGCGTCTGGGACCGCATGCCGCTGTATGCCGGCGCGATCGCCTTCCCCCGCCTGATGCCCTACCAGGCGGTGATCGAGGCCACCCGCAATCTAGAGGACGATCTCCGCGGATCGCCTGGAATGCGTAGCAGCGACGAGGCGGAGACGTGGCGGGTCAAGGGCGCGGAGCTCCGTGACGGCATCCAGAGCCTGCACATGACCAACCCGCAGGGGGACGACGAGACCGTTACAGTACCGCTGACACTGCCTGACGGCCGCCCGGACCGGTTCTTCCCCTACTGCCGCGTCGAGGATGACTCTCTACGGACCCCCCACGATTTCGCCCACCCCGACGGCACTGTCTATCGCCACATGGGCGATCTCCAGCGCGGCGATGGGGTACAGGTCCAGCCCGCCCGCCTCGCCTGGCTCTTCATGGACAGCGCTGGGCGCCGCTTCGAGTCGATCACCCCCCGCCCGCTCGCCGACTGGCGGCGCCTGCGCCGCCTATGGACACTAATCTGCCGCACGGCCCCGAGCCTCGCGGCCGTGCGCGGCGGCTGGGCGACCCTGGATGAGGCCTGGCTCGCATGGCGGGGTGACCCAGAGGCGGACGCCGAGTGGCGCGAGCTGGTGCGCACGGTCCTGCACCAGCGCTGGCGTGCCGAGGGCGCCGCCCTGGAGGAGCTGACCGAGACGGCAATGACGGGAGAATTGCGGCGCTGCCTGGAGTGGCACCTGGGCGTCATGAAGAGCCCGCTGGAGGAGAGACTCGATGACGGATCCTGACTTCCAACGCTACGACCGCGCCGGCTTGGCGCTCGATCCCATCCACGTAGGCGATGGCGGCAATCGCCTGGGCCGGGTGGATAACACCATCGTTCGCGACCCCGTCACGCAGCTGCCCAAGATCCCTGGCTCGAGCTACGCCGGTGTGGCACGCGCCTACACCGCCATGGCTTACGAGGCGCAACGGGATAGCCAGCGGCGTACCACTCCTTACTATCCCGGTTGCGCCGGGCAGGGGCAGCCGACCCAAGGGAGGGGACACTGCGGCAATCCCGCCTGCCCCGTCTGCACCGTGTTCGGCTTCGCCAGCCCTAGTGGCGGCGGTTTCGCCGGGCTAGCCGCCTTTAGCGACCTGCATCTGCTGCTCCATCCCGTGGCCAGCCGCGAGGGGCCGGTGTGGGTCACGGCACCGTCGGCGCTGGAGCAGCTCAATCTGGCGTTTGATCCCCTGGACAAGCAGACCGCGTACACCGACCTTACCCACCACCCCCTCAACCTAGGCTGGTTGATGCTCCCTACGCGGCCTTTGCCCGAGGAGCTCGGTGGTAGTGGCCTCCAGAGCCGCTTAGCGGATTTGGCTATCCCCGAATATATCCGCAGCCGGATCGTGGTCATCTCCGAGCGGCTCTTCCAGCATGTGGTCAACAGCACCTTGGAGGTCCGCACCTCGGTGGCCATCGAGCCGGCAACCGGTGCGGCCGACGATGGCGCCCTGTTCACCTACGAGGCCCTGCCCCGTGGCTCGGTCCTGGGCTGTACAGTGACTTGCCGCAACCCCGCACATTTCCGGGTAGGAGGGGAAGAGGTAGAGGCCGTCACGAGCCCTGAGAAGGTCTTTGAAGCCGTTAAAGAGAGCGACGATTATCTGGAGAACCTCGGTCTCGGCGGCATGATCACCCGCGGTATGGGCCGGCTACGAGTCCTCAAGGCGTATCGCGGCTCCGATCAGGCGCAAGGGGAGAGGAAGTGATGGAGAATCTCGACCTGGCCTGCGCACGATGCGGGCGAGAGCTTGCCGGCCAAGGGGACGAGAGGCTGCTGACCCGGGCGCTAAGCGTTTTAGAGGCACAGGGCGTGTACGCCTTCTTCTTGTTCCTGGAACAACAACAGAAAGGCCGGGAAAGATCTCACCCTGTCGCCGATGCTTGCGTCCAGTTCCTGCAGTCGCATCCTCACAGCGCAGGGCTGATAAACATGGATCAGGACAACCTCCTGGTCAGGGTCAGCCGTATGGCAGAGGATCTGGAAGACCTACTGCTAGCCCACCAGCTCCTGCGCCAGGCGCTCGTCTACGCCCGCCACCACGCCAAGCTCAACGACACGGAGTCCAAGCCATGAGCTGGCAGATGCGTTGCTGGGCCTGGCGGCTCCAGGGGCCGCTGCACGTGGGCTATCCACCGGCCGGTGCCCTGAACCGCGCCCGCCTCTACGTGCCCGCCCGGGCACTATGGGGAGCCGTAACCGCCGAGCTGGCCCGCCGGCTGGCGGGCCGCGGAAACTTCCCGCATTACCAAGAGGTGGGCGAGGCCGTTGGGAAGCAGATCCGTTTCACCTATCTCTACCCGGCGCAGCGGAGGGAGAGAGGCTGGCGCCTCTGGCTCCCCACCTACCGGGCCGGCCAAGGTTTGAGTTGGATGCCACGTACTTTCGGGCGGAACGAGGAGAGGCACGAGGGAGACGTTGGCATCCCGGACCGCTTATTTCGCCGCAGACTGCTCCACGGACGGGCCAGCACCAGCGTAGCGCCCGGATCGTTAGCTGCGGAGGACGGCTCTCTGCGTGAGACCGAGTGCATCCAGCCTTTCTGGGCCAGTGATACGCCGGGTGAAGGACCCGAGCCGCTTTTCATGGCGGGGACGCTCTTCGTACACGACGACTTCGCTTATACAGAGGCCCTGAACAATCTACAGGACCTATTCATCGGCGGTGATACCCGCTACGGACTAGGCCATCTACAAAGGGCGCTATGGGAAACCGATGGACACGAACGTGGCCCCGGCTACGCCTTCGCGGAAGATGACGAAGATACCCCGGTGATTACACTAGACCCGGACATGCCGGTGCTCGGACACGCCAGCACGGAGGATATAGACAGCCAGGTCTCGGGGGCACAAGAGCTGGTGACCAGCTGGGATAGGAGGAGCCAAGCAGGCCAAAGGCTATTCAGCGATGGCGGGCAAGCAGAGCCGCTCTGGGTGCCCGGTAGCCACCTCCCAAATATCCGTGAGTGGACGATCAGAGAGAGCGGCACCTGGCACTCTGTGCACTTAAAACCCGAAGGGACGGCGCCATGAGTCTGATACATATCGATCTATAGCGCTTTACAACCTGCGAACTGCTCGATTTGGTAATTACCGAATAATTTCATTAGTGCTAATAACACGAAGTAGTTAACCAATGCTTCAATGAGGCCGTGGCTTTCAGCCACGGAATTCGCCTGGTTCGGCCAGTGCGCGACCTCTGAGCCGTGGCTTCAATGAGGCCGTGGCTTTCAGCCACGGAATTCCGGGCGGCGCCGGCGGCAAAGGCGATAAAGGCCGTCAGGCTTCAATGAGGCCGTGGCTTTCAGCCACGGAATTCCATGAGCGCAGCGCAGGAGGCAGCGCCGCTTTCTGATGGCTTCAATGAGGCCGTGGCTTTCAGCCACGGAATTCCGGGGGTGGTGCCGTTGACCGAAGCGGTCACCGGCAGATCCGCTTCAATGAGGCCGTGGCTTTCAGCCACGGAATTCCCACAACAGCGCCTACTCGCCCCCGACCGAGATCGTATGGCTTCAATGAGGCCGTGGCTTTCAGCCACGGAATTCATTAGCTTGCT
>CAJXKI010000057.1 GCA_913055765.1 uncultured Ectothiorhodospiraceae bacterium | reverse complement strand
CGGCTCCCTCCTCGGCCCGGGGAGCGGCTACGGCCCACCGCCCTCAGGCCCCGCCGCAGCCGGGGCAGGCGTGTCAGCGCCGCCGACCTGGGGCTCCGAGGCCGCGCGCCGCTGGCGGCCGATGCGGTAGCGGCGGTCGGCAGCGGCCAGGAACCCGCCCAGGGCCATCGCCAGGCAGCCCGTCCACATCCAGAACATGTAGGGCTTGTAGTAGAGCCGCATCGTCCAGCCGCTGTCACCCACGCTATCCCCTAGGGAGACGTAGACATCGCGGCCGATCCTGCGGTTCAGGGAGGCCTGGTGCATCGGCATCCGCGGCTGCGAGTCGTAGCGCCGCTTCTGCGGCTGGAGCACGTCGATGACCTCGCCGTCTTGGTTGAGCAGCTCGAGGGTGGCCTGCTTGGCCTCGTAGTTCGGTCCCTGGATCGTCGAGCTGTCGACCATCCGGAACTGGTAGCCCGCGGCGGAGGCGGTCTCACCCGGTGCCAGGCGGACGTCCTCCTCGACCTCGTAGGTGCTGACCACGGCGATGGCCATGGCTACCAGCGCGAAGCCGGTGTGCGCCAGGTGCATGCCGAGGAAGCTCGGCTGCAGCGCCGCCTGCAGCGCCTTGCCGACCCCCTGCGGGCGGCGCCGCCGGAAGCGGCGCAGCAGGTCCGCGGCGGCCGTGAGCAGGACCCAGGCCACCAGCGCCAGCCCGAGGGCCGTCAGAGGATTCCAGACGCCCATGGCCAGCGGCCACGCGCCGCCGAGGAGCGCGCTGACCAGCAGGATCCAGCGTAGCTGCCGATAGGTCTCCGCCGGGTGGGCCTGCTTCCAGGATACCTGGGAGCCGACGCCGATGAGGAACAGCAGCGGCAGCATCAGCGGCATGAAGATGGCGTCGAAGTAGGGCGGCCCCACCGAGATCTTGCCGAGCCCCATGGCGTCCACGGCCAGCGGGTAGAGGGTGCCGACCGTTACCGCGGCGCAGGCCACGACCAGGAGCACGTTGTTGGCCAGCAGCACCGACTCCCGGGAGTACCAGCCGAAGCTCCCGCCGAGCCCGACCTTGGGGGCGCGCCAGGCGTACAGCGCCAGCGACCCCAGCAGGGTGATCGCCAGGATGGCCAGCAGGAAGACGCCCCGGTCCGGGTCGGTGGCGAAGGCGTGCACGGAGGTGAGCACGCCGGAGCGGACGAGGAAGCCGCCGAGCACCGTCAGGGCGAAGCTCACGATGGCCAGCATCACCGTCCAGACCTTGAAGCCGCCGCGCTTCTCGGTCACCGCTAGGGAGTGGACCAGCGCGGTGGCGGTCAGCCACGGGATCAGGGAGGCGTTCTCCACGGGGTCCCAGGCCCACCAGCCGCCCCAGCCGAGCTCGTAGTAGGACCACCAGGAGCCGAGCCCGATGCCCAGGGTCAGGACGCCCCAGGCCACGGTAGTCCAGGGGCGCGACCAGCGCGCCCAGGCGGCATCGAGCCGCCCGCCGATGAGCGCCGCGATGGCGAAGGCGAAGGCCACGGCCAGCCCGGTATAGCCGATGAACAGCAGCGGCGGGTGGATGATCATCCCCGGGTCCTGGAGCAGTGGATTCAGGTCCGTTCCCCGCGTCGGTGCCGGGAAGATGCGCGTGAAGGGGTTGGAGGTGAAGGCGGTGAAGGCGATGAACACCGCCGAGACCATCCCCAGGACGGCCAGCACCCGGGCGAGCATCTCCCGCGGCAGGCTGCGGCTGAACGTCGCCACCGCCAGGGTCCACAGCCCCAGGACGACCACCCAGAAGAGCACGGAGCCCTCGTGGCCGCCCCAGACGCCCGTGATCCGGTAGATCAGCGGCAGCGCCTCGGAGGAGTTCTCCGCCACGTAGCGTACGGAGAAGTCGTTGCCGATGAACAGCCACGTGAGGATCGCGTAGGCGATCAGCAGGAACACGGCCTGGCCGGCGGCGAGGGAGCGGCCGGCGTCCATCAACCGGGCGTCCCCGGCCGCCGTGCCGATCAGCGGCAGGACCGCCTGCACCACGGCCAGGCAGAAGGCGACGATGAGGGCGAAGTTACCGAGCTCGCCGAGCATGCTCAGTAGTCCCCGATCGCCTCGGCGGAGCCCTCCGCCTGCTCGATGGCCTCCTTGGCCGCGGTGGGCATGTAATCCGCGTCGTGGCGGGCCATGACGTTATCCGCCTGGAATACGCCCTCGGGGCTGATCTCGCCCTCGACGACGACCCCCTCGCCCTCGCTGAACAGGTCCGGCAGGATCCCTTCGAAGGTGACCGGCACGCTCGACTCGGTGTCGGTGACCCGGAAGGAGACCTTGGTGGAGTCGTCGGCCCGCTCCACGGAACCCTCCTCAACGAGGCCGCCGATGCGGAAGTGCCGGTCCGGGACCTCGCTCTTGGCCTGGACCTCCGAGGGCGTGATGAAGAAGGTCATGTTGTCGCGGAAGGCGTTGAGCACCAGTGCCGTGGCGACGCTGACGCCGGCCAGCGTCCCGAGCACGAGGAACAGGCGTTGGTGTCGCTTCTTCATCCCTTACTCTCCCTGGTTGCGCGCGGCCGCCGGCCGGCGCGATTGCCTTTGGAGCCTCGCCCGCACCTGGCGGCGCCGGCGGGCGACGAGGATCCCCTCGAGCAGCAGGCCCAGTGCGACCATGCCGAAGGCGCCCCAGACGTACAGGGCGTAGCCGCCCATGGCCAGGAAATCGCCGATCCCGTCCCACATCACGTCTGCCCTCCGCTCTCCAGGGGCGGCCGGTTGCCCTCGATGCCGACCGCCGCCCGCTCGCGCTGCTCCCGCGTCAGGCGGCCGGCGGCCGCCGCCTGCGCCCACTCGGTGCGGGCCTCGCGGCTCAGGGCCTCAGCCTGCGCCCGGCGCAGCACGATGGCCCCGGCGTAGATCCAGAACGCCGCGATCATCAGCAGCAGCGCGGCCAGCATGGAGTCGGCCATGCTCGGCCCATCCGAGCGCATCACCGAGACCCCTTGATGCAGGTTATACCACCATTCTACCGAGAAGTAGATGATGGGGACATTGACGGCGCCGATGATCGCCAGCAACGACGCGGCACGCCCCCCCTTCTCCCGGTCGTCGGAGGCGGCGTGCAGGGCCATGTAGCCGAGGAAGAGGAACAGCAGGATCAGCGTCGAGGTTAGCCGCGCATCCCAGACCCAGAATGTGCCCCAGGTCGGCGCCCCCCACAGCGCCCCCGTCCAGAGGCTCAGGAAGGTCATCAGGGCCCCGGTGGGGGCGATCGCGCGGGCCATGATATCGGCCATCTTGATGCGCCAGACAAGGAAGATGGCGCCGTAGGCGGCTAGCAGCAGGTACAGGAGCATCCCCATCCACGCGGTGGGGACGTGGATGAACAGGATCCGGTAGGCATCACCCTGCTGGTGGTCGGGGGGCGCCACGAAGAACCCCATGTAGAGCCCCGCGACGGCGCACAGGGCGGCGGCGGGCCACAGCCACGGCACCAGCCGCTGGGCCAGGGTGTAGAAGTTCGCCGGTGCGGTGAACTTCAGCCAGGGGATGGATCGACCCGTCATGCGCTTATCCCGTCGTTCTCATGGACCCGGGGCCGCTGCACGGCCTTGGATGGTGTAGCCCCTCGCCAGGTTCCTGGGGCGCCGCACTCAATCTAGTGTAATCCGCAACGCCCCGGCGATGGCCAGCGGCAGCAGGGGGAGGGCGACGGCCAGCAGGGCGCCGAGCAGCGACAGGTGGGCCTGGTAGGGCGCCGCGAACATCGCCTCGTTCACCGCCCCCGCCCCGAGGATCAGAACCGGGACGTAGAGCGGCAGGATGAGCAGCGCCATCAGCGCGCCCCCGCCGCGGACGCCGAGGGTCATCGCCGCCCCTACGGCGCCGAGCAGGCTCAGCACCGGCGTCCCGAGGAGCAGGGAGCCCGCGAGGACGGCCAGCTCGATGCCCTGCAGCCCCAGGGCGTAGCCGAGCGCCGGCGAGAGGATCACCAGGGGCAGCCCCAGCGACAGCCAGTGGGCGAGCACCTTGGCCAGGGCGGTCAGCGCCAGCGGCTGCGGCGCCAGGGCCAGCTGCTCCAAGGTGCCGTCGCGCCAGTCGTCGGCGAAGAGCCGGTCCAGCGAGATGAGGCTCGCCAGGGCTGCCGCCACCCACACCGCGCCGGGCGCGATGGTGCGCAGCTTCTCCGGCTCGGGGCCGATGGCCAGCGGGAACAGGGTGATGACGATGACGAAGAAGGCGACCACGGTCAGCACGTCCTGCCGGCGCGTAACGATCAGCGAGATGTCGCGCTGCAGGAGGGTCCAGAGGGGGCGCACCATAGGGGATCAGTCCAGCTCGAGGATGCGCGGCTCGGGGAGGCCGTCGATGGATTGGTGGCTGGTGGTCACCACCAGCCCGCCACGCCGCAGGTGCTCGGCGATGCGCCCGAAGAGCCACGCCACGGCACGCCGGTCCAGGGCGGTGAGCGGCTCGTCGAGGACCCACAGCGCGGCCGGGGAGATCAGCAGCCGCGCCAGGGCGGTACGGCGTCGCTGGCCCTGGGAGAGGTAGCGTGCCGGGATCTCCTCGCAGCCGCCCAGGCCGGCCTGCTCCAGGGCGTCGAGCCGCTCGTCGAGGGTGCTGCGCTCGCCGCGCAGGCCCTGGTGGACCTGCAGGTTCTCCAGCGGCGTCAGCTCGTCCTTCACCGCGTCCTGGTGGCCGAGGTAGAGCATCTGCCGCTGCGCGCGCTCATCCAGCCGGCGGATATCCTGGCCCAGCCAGCGTACCTGGCCGCGGGCGGGCTCGCTCAGGCCGCAGAGGGTGCGCAGCAGCGTCGTCTTGCCGCTGCCGTTGCGGCCACGGACGAAGAGCAGCTCGCCGGCGGCGAGGGCGAAGCCGACCCCCTCGAACAGGTGCAGCTCGCCGCGCCGGCAGGCGAGCCGCTCGGCCTCAAGGGTCATGGCCGCCCCATCGGCCTGGGATCGGATCCCGGCGCGACCCGGGGCCGGCTGTTCGCTGCTCGGCGCGTCCATCGCTCGTCAGTGCCCGTGGCCATCTGTACGCGTGGGGACAGGGATATAAAAAAGGGAGCGCCCGGAGGCGCCCCCTCGGATCCAGGCCGTGGATCCGCTAGCCAGCGGCGCCCGCCTTAGGCGGCCGGGGCGTAGACGGAGCACCAGCCGTTGGCGTTGACCAGCACGTCGCTGAAGCTCGGGTGCTGGCAGTAGCCCCAGTCACCGTCCACGCTGTCGACCCAGAACTGGCAGCTGGAGCACTTCTGCCCCTCCTGGTAGCGGCTGTGGTCGGTCGCCGTGTGGTCGTTGACGTAGTTGTGGGCGTGGCCGTTCTCCGCGTGCGGCATCTCCGCCGCCCCCTCCGGCACGCTCGCTGCCTGCGCCGTGCGCTGGGTCAGCAGGCTGGCCAGCGGGATGGAGGCCACGGCCATGGCGCCCGTCTTCAGGAAGTTGCGCCGGCCGTTATCGATCGGGTTGCTCATGTCTCGTCCTCCTTGCCTTTATTCATTAGGACGTATCGAGTATGACACGATGGTAGCCCAGATGGTTCCCCGGCTACTCGGCCTCTGCGGCGGCGCGCCACAGTCCTGAGAGGACAGCGCCCACCGCACTGCGAAAGCTGTAACCTTACGCCTCCATACCCAGGACTGGCAAAGGAGCGCTGCCCTGCAACGCACATCGAGCCTGCTGCGCCTGGGCCGGCTTCTGGCGCCCTACCGCTGGCGGCTGGCCGTTGCCGCCGTGGCGCTGGTCGTCGCCGCCGGCGGGGTGCTCGCCATCGGCCAGGGGCTGCGGCTGGTGGTCGATCACGGCCTCGCCGGCGGCGAGGCGCAGGCGCTCGACCGGGCGCTGCTGGCGACCCTGGTCGTGGTCCTGCTCCTCGCCACGGCCTCGGCCACCCGCTACTACCTGATCACCTGGATCGGCGAGCGCCTCGCCGCCGATCTGCGCACGCTGGTCTTCCAGCGCCTGCTGCGCCTGGAGCCGGCGTTCTTCGAGCGCAATGGCGCCGGGGAGATCCAGTCCCGCCTGACCGCGGACACCACGGTCCTGCAGAACCTGTTCGGCTCGACGCTGTCCATCGCCCTGCGCAACGCCATGACCTTCACCGGCGCGCTGGTGCTGCTCTTCGTGACCAGCCCGCGGCTGGCCACCCTGGTGGTGGTCGGCATCCCCCTGATCCTGCTGCCCATCATCGGCTTCGGCCGCCGGGTGCGGCGCCTGTCGCGCGACAGCCAGGACCGGGTCGCGGACCTGGCCAGCTTCGCCGGCGAGTCGCTGCACGCCATCCGTACGGTGCAGGCCTTCGGCCGGGAGCGCGAGGACGGCCGCCGCTACGCCGGGCGGGTGGAGGAGGCGTTCGCCACCGCCGTCCAGCGGACCTGGCAGCGGGCGTGGCTGACCGGTGTGGCGCTGCTGTGCGTGTTCGCCGCCGTGGGCGCGGTCCTGTGGCAGGGTGGCCACGATGTGCTCGCCGGGCGCCTGAGCCCGGGGGATCTGTCGGCCTTCGTCTTCTATGCGGTGCTGGCCGCCGGCTCCGTGGCGGCGATGGCCGAGGTGGCCGGCGAGCTCCTGCGGGCGATGGGGGCCACGGAGCGGATCTTCGAGCTCATCGACGCCGAGCCCCAGATCCGGGCGCCGGAGCGGCCGGCGGCGCTGCCGGAGCCGCCGCGCGGTGAGGTCGCCTTCGAGGGGGTGACCTTCGCCTACGCGGCGCGGCCGGAGCAGCCGGCGCTGCGCGAGGTGAGCCTGGTCGCCTGGCCCGGGGAGCGGGTCGCCCTGGTGGGGCCCTCCGGGGCCGGCAAGAGCACCCTGCTGCAGCTGCTGCTGCGCTTCCACGACCCGGATGCCGGCGTGGTGCGCCTCGACGGGATCGACCTGCGTGACCTGGACCCGGCGCAGCTGCGCGGCTGCACCGGGCTGGTCTCCCAGGAGCCGGTGCTCTTCACCGGCACCGCCGCCGAGAACATCCGCTACGGCTGCCCCGGCGCCGGCGACGAGGCGGTCCGGGCCGCCGCCCGCGATGCCAATGCGCTCGGCTTCCTGGAGGAGCTGCCCGAGGGGCTCGATACCGAGCTCGGCCCGGGCGGCGTGCAGCTCTCCGGCGGGCAGCGCCAGCGGGTAGCCATCGCCCGCGCCATCCTCCGCGATCCGGTGCTGCTGCTCCTCGACGAGGCCACCAGCGCCCTCGACGCCGAGAGCGAGCGGGCGGTGCAGCAGGCCCTGGAGCGGCTCATGGCCGGGCGCACGACGCTGGTCATCGCCCACCGGCTGGCCACGGTGGCGGCCGCTGATCGGATCGTGGTTTTCGATCGGGGCCGGGTCGAGGCGCAGGGGACCCACGCCCAGCTCCGCGAGCGCAGCCCGCTGTACCGGCGCCTCTGCGCGCTGCAGCTCGAGCCGGCCGCCGGCCAGGCCCTGGGGGCGGATCCGGCTGGTGTGCCACAATGACGCGAGCATCCGGGAGCGAGCGCATGGCGCACGTCACCGAGGAGCCCATCGCGCTGGAGGCCCTGATCGCCGAGACCGCCGATCCCGCCGCTGGCGCGCTGGTGGTCTTCAGCGGCACGGTGCGCGATCACCAC
Organism: uncultured Ectothiorhodospiraceae bacterium; assembly: GCA_913055765.1. GTDB lineage: Bacteria > Pseudomonadota > Gammaproteobacteria > Nitrococcales > Halorhodospiraceae > Halorhodospira. Next base: position 3,094 of record CAJXKI010000057.1, on the reverse strand, counting down.
GAGGGGCGCCGGGTGGCGGCGATCGCCTACTCGGCCTACCGGCCCCTGGCCGAGCGCGTGCTCGCCGAGCTGGAGGCGGAGATCCGTGAGCGTCCCGGGGTGCAGGCGTGCCGCATCGTCCACCGGGTCGGCGAGCTGGCGGTGGGCGAGGAGAGCGTCGCCGTGGTGGTGCGGGCCGCGCACCGGGCCGAGGCCTTCGATGCCGCGCGCTACGCCATCGATGCGGTCAAGCAGCGCGCCCCCTTCTGGAAGGAGGAGCACTACGGCGACGGCGGCCGCGCCTACCACGACGGCGTGCCGCTGTCGCCGTAGCCGGTTGAGCCCATGATGAGGATGGCCCTGAGGGAGATGCCCTATGACGGATGAGGTGGCCCGAGAGGCTGTGGAGCAGGCCCTGCGCGGGGTTGAGGACCCCTACCTGGGGCAGGACCCGGTGTCCGCCGGCTGCGTCCGGGAGATCCGCACCGACGGCGGTCAGGTGGCGGTGGATGTGGTCCTCGGCTACCCGGCCGGCGAGCACCGCGAGGCGCTCGGCGAGCGCCTGCGCGAGGCCGTCGAGGGGGTGGCGGGCGTCGCCTCGGCGACGGTCTCGGTCACCACGCAGATCGACACCCACGCCGTGCAGCCGGGTCTGAAGCCCCACGAGCAGATCAAGAACGTCATCGCCGTAGCCTCCGGCAAGGGCGGCGTAGGCAAGTCCACGGTGGCGGCCAACCTCGCCTTGGCCCTGCAGGGCGACGGCGCCCGGGTCGGGGTCCTCGACGCCGATATCTACGGGCCGAGCCAGCCCCGCATGCTCGGCGTCCACGGCCAGCCGGCGTCCCCGGACGGCAAGCACATGGAGCCGCTCGTCGGCCACGGTGTCCAGGTCATGTCCGCCGGCTTCCTCGTGGACGAGGAGACGCCCATGATCTGGCGCGGGCCGATGGTGACGCAGGCCCTGCAGCAGCTGATCAACGAGACGCAGTGGGAGGCGCTCGACTACCTGGTGGTCGACCTGCCGCCGGGGACCGGCGACATCCAGCTGACCCTGGCGCAGAAGGTGCCGGTCAGCGGCGGGGTGATCGTGACCACGCCGCAGGATATCGCCCTCATCGACGCCCGCAAGGGGCTGCGCATGTTCGAGAAGGTCGACGTCTCGGTGCTCGGCATCGTCGAGAACATGGGCATGCACATCTGCTCCAACTGCGGCCATGAGGAGCACATCTTCGGCAGCGGCGGCGGTGATGCCATGGCCCGGCAGTACGGCCTGCACCTGCTCGGCTCCTTGCCGCTGGATATCGCCATCCGCGAGCAGGCGGACAGTGGGCGGCCGACCGTGATCGCCGATCCGCAGGGGCGGGTCGCCGCCGACTACCGGGATATGGCCCGCCGCGTGGCGGCGCAGCTGTCCCTGCGCGAGCGCGGCTCGGGCAGCGCCTTCCCCAATATCTCCGTGGGCGGCTCCTGAGCCCGGCGCGCCGCTAGGCCCGCGGGGCATCTCCCGTACCGAGCAGGAGGGGCGTCGTGATCCCGGAGCTGTCGATGATCGCCCTCACGGTCCTGGTGGTGGCCCTGCTCACGGGCTACACCGCCTACACCGGCATCGCGCCGGTGCCCACCTCGCGTCCGGGCCGGGAGATGGTGCTCGCCTCCTTGCCGGAGGTGGATGGCGGTACCATCGTCGAGGCCGGCTCCGGCTGGGGCGGCCTGGCGATGGGCATCGCCCGGGCGCGCCCGCGGGCGCAGGTGTACGGCTACGAGCTGTCGCCGCTGCCGTGCCTGCTCGCGAGGCTGCGCCGCTGGGTCCGGCCGACGCCCAACGTGCGCTTCTACTGCCGGGACCTGCGCCAGGCCTCTTTCTGCGAGGTGGACGCGGTGGTCTGCTACCTCCACGCCGAGGCCGTAGCGGCGCTGGCGCCGAAGCTCCGCGCCGAGCTGCCGCACGGGGCCGTGGTGGTGAGCAACACCTTCCCCTTCCCCGGGTGGCGGCCCAGCGAGGTGCGCCAGCCCCAGGTGCGCTTCGACGCGCCGGTCTACATCTACCGCCTCCCCGAGGCCTGCGAGGTCGCGGCGCCGGGCGCGTGACGGGGGCCGATTGACACCCTGCGGCCCCGGCCGTAGAGTCATCGGTCATCCCAGGCGCCCGGCGGCATCGCCGGGGCTGCGCGGCCCGATGGGGCCTCCTGCGCAGCCGGGAAGCCGGTGCGCCCAGCCCCGCGGGGCCGGGCAAGGCCGGCGCTGTCCCCGCAACGGTAGGCGAGCCGAGGTGCGGCATCCGCCACTGCGCTCGTGGTGTCCTGGTGTCCTAGGGCACCGGGCGCGGGAAGGCGCCGCGCTGGGAGCCCCCGCTCCACTCGCGAGCCCGGAGACCGGCCTGGGGTGACGACGCCACACGGCGGGGAACCGTGGCCGGCGGTCTCGGCAGTCCGCGCAGCAGCCTGCGCGCCGTTGCAGTCCGCCCTCCCGCTCCCCGCCGGCGAACCATCGCCTCGACCAGGAGAGGCCATGCGCCAGGCACCACGTCTCGTCCGCCAGGCCGCCGGCGCCCTGCCGATGGCGGCCGGCTGCCGCGGCTGCGGCGACCGCCTCGGCGGGAGGCCGGGGGGCGGTCTCGGCCCGCCCGGCCTGAGTCTTTCCGTCCGCCGGCACAGGCCCTGGAGGACGGGGTGAGCGGCGCCGTCTGGTTCGTCGGGGCCGGCCCTGGGGCCGCGGACCTGATCACCGTCCGCGGCCGGGACCGGGTGGCCGAGGCCGACGCCGTGCTCTACGCCGGGTCCCTGGTCCCGTCCGGGGTGCTGGCGTGGGCCCCCGACGGCTGCGAGGTCGCCGACTCCAAGGGCATGAGCCTGGCGCAGATCCAGGCGTGGCTCCTCGAGCGGGCCCGGCAGGGGCGTCGGGTGGTCCGCCTGCAGCCGGGCGATCCGGGGCTCTACGGGGCCTTCGTGGAGATCGTCCGGCCCCTCGACGAGGCCGGCATCCCCGTCCACCTCGTCCCCGGCGTGACCTCGGCCATGGCCGCCGCGGCGGCCGCCGGCGAGAGCCTGACCCTGCCCGAGGGGACGCAGACGGTGATCTTCACCCGGGTCGAGGGGCGCACGCCGATGCCCGACGG
>CAJXKI010000056.1 GCA_913055765.1 uncultured Ectothiorhodospiraceae bacterium | reverse complement strand
GGCGGCGATGATCCCCATCGCCGCCACGCCGAAGGCCAGGGTGGGGAGGTGGGCCTGGGGCAGCCGGCCGAGGACCTCGGCGACGGCGATCAGGATGCCGGTGTCGCTGGCCATGGGGACGCCGAGCAGGTCGTTGAGCTGCGACAGGGCGATGACGATGGCCGCGGCGTTGGTGAAGCCGAGGATGACCGGGTGGGCGAGGAAGTTGACCAGCGTCCCCAGGGAAAAGAGCCCCAGGGCGAGCTGCAGCGCCCCGGCCATCAGGGCCAGGGTGATGGCCAGGGCGACGTACTCGCCGCTGCCCGGCTCGGCCAGCGGGGTGAGCGCCGAGGCGGTGAGCAGGCCCGTGATCGCCACCGGGCCGCAGGCGAGCTGCGGCAGCGACCCCCAGATCGCCGCCACCATGACGGGCAGGAAGGCGGCGTAGAGGCCGTAGTGCGGCGGCATGCCCGCCAGCGCGGCGTAGGCCATGGACTGCGGGATGAGCACCAGGGCGACCGCCGCGCCGGCGCCCAGGTCGGCGCGGAGGCGCTCGGCCGTGGGCGGGTGCCACTGATTGAAGGGGACGAGGCGCCTCAGGCCCTCGAGCCAGCGGCCGCGCCCCGTGGCGCTGCCGTCAAAGGGCATCGAGCTGCCTCATCGAGGACGGGAGCAGGCGCAGGTCCACCAGGCCGGTGAGCAGCGCCTTGCCCAGGGTGGCCTCCTCCTCATAGAGGAGCTTGTAGTACTGCACCTTCATGGTCAGGGCGCTGCCGAGGATGATCGATGCCGTGGCCAGCATCGCGCCCACCGCCAGGGTGGAGAGCCCGGTCAGCCCCTGGCCGAAGGTGCAGCCCATCGCCAGCGGACCGCCGATGCCCATGAGGACGCCGCCGGCCAGGTGCCGGGCCAGGTCGTAGCGGTCGGCGAACCACTCGAGGCGGAAGGTCCGGCTGGCCAGGGCCCAGAGCAGGGAGCCGAGGACGACCCCGGCGAAGGCCATGACGCCGGTGGTGAGCACTGCCGGGTCGAATGCCCGGGCGGTGTACGTCGTGGCGTGGGACATGGGCGTGACGAAGCTAAGCCCCTGGGGGCCGAGCCAGCGGGCGCTCTCGGGCCGGCCCGTTCCCTGCTCGGGGTGGTGGAAGTCCCAGTTGGTGACGTGGGTCGGCAGATCCGACTGCTCGCCGAAGCCGTCCGTGACGGCGATGTTGCTGCTCAGCAGCCAGATGGCGAGCACGCAGCTCCCGACCACGATCCCGCTGGCCACCGCGTCCCGGTTGCCCCGGAAGGCGGCGGCGCGGAGGGCGGCGTAGACCAGGCCGCCGCCGAGGGCCGCCGCCGCGAGGGGGCGGACCCAGGGCGCCGCGTCGCCGCCGAGGAGGCTGCCCAGGTCCTGCCCTCGGCTCAGCGACAGGGCCGAGGCGTCCACCCAGGGGAAGAGGAGCTCGCGGAGCGAGGCGTCGACCAGCGGCAGCGGCGAGACCATGGCGTAGGCCGTGGCCCCCAGCGCCGCGGCGACGATGAGGGACTTGCCGTTCCCGCCCCCGAGGCGGACCAGCGTCTTGTTGGCGCAGCCGCTGGCCAGCGTCATCCCGATGCCGAAGAGCAGGCCGCCGACGATGTAGCCCGCCCAGGTGAAGTGCCCGGTGCGGTACGGCGGGGTGGCCTCCTCGGCGTTGATCAGGCCGGCGGGCTCGAGGAGCCCGACGCCGAGGACAGCGACGCCGGCGGCCAGGGCCCAGGCGCGCATCCTCTGCCAGTCCTGCATGTTTACGGCGTCGGAGACGGCGCCCATGGTGCAGAAGTTCGTCTTGTTGGCCACGGCGCCGAGGATCAGCGCGATGAGGAAGACGCCGCCGAGCAGCGTCCAGTGCGCTGCGATGAAGGAGTCGAAGACCATAGGGCGTGCCCCTCGACAGTGTGCTGGTCTCGAGCCGGCGGTGCTGGGCCCGACGGCTTGCGCTGGATATATTCTTCAAATTGCAAGGGTGGTCCGGAATACCCCAAAGGGGGGAAGGAGGCGGCCGCCTCTCCCCCGGAGGGGAGGGGCTAGCCGGCGCCGCGGCGGGTGAGCCCGAAGTCTACGGCCTTGATGGCGGCCTCTACGCGGGAGTGGACCCCGAGCTTGCGCAGGACCGCCTTGACGTGGAGCTTGACGGTGCCGTCGGAGATCCCCAAGTGGCGGGCGATGACCTTGTTGCTCTCGCCGGCGGCGAGGCGCTCCAGGATGTCCCGCTCGCGCGGCGTCAGCGCCGCGAACGGGTCCGACGGCGGCCGGTCCGGGTGCTGGCCCGGCGGCTGCCCGAGGGCGCGGGCCAGGGTGTCCGTGAGCTCCGGCGCCACGGCGATCTTGCCGTCGGTAGCCTGGTGAAGCGCCGAGATCAAGTACTCCGGGTCGTTGTGCTTGAGCAGATACCCCTGCGCACCGGCACGCAGGCAGTCGAAGAGGTCGCGCTCCTCCTCGCTGCCGGTGAGCATGACCACGGGCAGGGCCGGGTGGCTGTGATGGATCTGGCGCAGCACCGCAAGCCCGTCCTGCCCGGGCATGCGCAGGTCGAGCAGGACCAGGTCCGGCTCGAAGGAGGCGACCAGCGCCAGGATGTCGTCCTCCCCGGAGCCGGTCTCCGTGGTCAGCCCTTGCGCGCTGAGCAGCTCCTGGAGCGCGACCCGGAAGAGCTGGTGGTCATCGACGATCAGGATCCGCATGCCCCGATACCCCCGCCTGATGCAGGCTCTTGGTGGACCAGGTCAGCCGCTGCGGCTGGGGCAGCCGCAGGTGGAGGGCGGTGCCCTGGCCGGGCTCGCTCTCCACGCTGAGGTCGGCGCCCAGGTGGCGGGCCCGCTCGCGCATCCCCTGGAGCCCGTGGCCCCGCGGCTGCCCCGGGTCGGACTCCGGGACCTCGCCGGGCTCGAAGCCCTGGCCGTCGTCCTCGATGAGCAGGCTCAGCTCCCCGTCCGGGGCCTCCATCTGGATGCGCACGAGGCCTGCCACGCCGTGGTGCCAGGCGTTGGAGAGGGCTTCCTCGACGATACGGTGGATGTGCAGCTGCTCGCGCTCGCCGAGGGCGAGCTCCGGCCAGTTGTCGATGAGCCGCACGCTGATGCCGCTATCCCGGCTGAAGCGGTTGACCAGCCGGCTCAGCGCCGTCTCCAGGGGTGTCCCCAGGGCCTGTGTACGGAATTGCTGCATCACCGTGCGCACTTGGTCATTGGTGCGGTCTAGGCGGCTGCGCAGCTCCTCGAGCGGCTCCAGGAGCTGCTCGTTCCCGCCGCTGGTGGCCGCCTGCTCCTCGATCTGGCGGACGCGCAGCCGCAGGGTGGCGACCTCCTGCGCCACGGTGTCGTGGAGCTCGTGGGCGAGGAGGTTGCGCTCCTCCTGCAGGGCGCCGTGGTAGCCCTGGTAGTCGGCGCGGAGCCGGCTGATGGCGGCGCCGAGCTGGTGGCCGATGCCCTCGAGCAGCTGCGCCGGCTCCATCCAGTGGTGGGCCTCCTCCGGCTCGAAGTAGAGGTTGAAGATGCCCACCGCCTGGTCGCTGTCGTCGAAGATGGGGATGGCCAGCAGGGCCAGCTGCGGCTGGCTGGGCAGGGGGTTGCAGCCGACGCGCCGGATGCAGGCGCGGAGGTCGTGCCGATATTGGACGCTGCGCTCCTGCCCGGCGACGGCGCAGGGGCAGGTCTGCGCCGGGCTGCGCTGCTCGGCGTCGACGAAGCCGGCGTTGAGCCCGCGGGCCTCGACCAGGCGCAGCTGGCCGGCGTCGTCGAACAGCCGGATCGCCGTGGCCTGGGCGCGGGTGTCGGCCAGGACGCGTTCGAAGTAGCGCTCGAAGAGCTCGTTCAGGCTCCGCGCCTGGGCCGCCTCCACGCCGAGGGCATTGAGCAGCTGCAGGCGCCGGTCCTCTCGGGCGGGGCGCAGGGTCGCCTGCCGCTCCATGCGCTCGGGGGAGGTCGTGGGCGAGGGCTTGCTGCGCCGGAGATGGATCGGCTTCCAGCCGTTGTGCCCGGCACGCTCGGGCGCTACCGCCTGCTCCGTGGCGAGCGGCCGGGGATGCTCCGTCATCCGCCGTATCGTGCGCCGGCGAATGCCGGCTGGCTCCGCGTCTTTCCCGGCGTACATGTCTCCTCCTGACGTTCGACCGGGGGCCCTAGGGTGTCCCTGTTCCTTGTTTTTCTTGGGCCTTGTCTATCTTTTGTTTGGCCGCTTTAAGGTTGCGGCTATTGTTGTTATCTATTTCGACTATATATATCAGGAACTCGGAAATAAAGGGGTTCGGCGGAGATTTTTTGACCTCGATCAAGTGCGGTCAACCGCCGTGCGCCGGCTGCGCACAAAGGCGAGGAAGCGCCCCGTCCAGGGGCAGGCGCTGGTGTCGCGCAGGTGGGCGTAGGCGGCGACGGTGTTGCCGACGATGAGCCCGTCGGTGCCGTCGCCGAGGCCGTGCCCCCTGTCGAGGCGGTAGGCGCGGGGGATGGCGCGTGGCGCCTCGGTGCGCAGGCGGGAGTAGTGGAACTCGTGGGCCGTGGCGGCACCCCCCGTGGCGGCCGGCGACCAGGGGGCGTCGGCCGTGGGCCGGAGCGCCATGTAGCCGTGGCCCTGGGGCCGCTCGGTCATCTCCGTCTCTACCGGCAGCACGCCGGCCATGGCGTGGCGTCCCTGCCCGGTGTGCAGGCCCTGGGACAGGTAGAGCAGGCCGCCGCACTCGGCGTGGATGGGCAGGCCCTCGGCAGCGGCCTGCGCCACGGCGGCCTTCATGGCGTGGTTGGCGGCGAGGCCCTCGGCGTGGCGCTCCGGGAAGCCGCCGCCGAGGATGAGCCCGTCCACCGGCGGGAGGGCGGTGTCACCGAGCATGTCGATCCGGACGAGCTGCGCGCCGCCGCGCTCCAGGGCCTCGAGGTCGCCGGGGTAGTAGAAGTTGAAGGCGCGGTCGTGGGCGATGCCGATGCGCACCGGCGTGCCCGCCGCCTCGCGGCGAGGGGCCGGGGTGGGCGGCGCCCCTAGCGGGGGGGCCGTCTCGGCCACCGCCTGCAGGGCGGCCAGGTCCAGGTGCTCGGCAGTGCGCTCGCCGAGGCGCTCGACGGCCTGCTGGGCCTGCTCCTGCTCCGCGGCCGGGATCAGCCCCAGGTAGGGGGCGTCGATGCGCAGCGCCTCGTCGTCGGGGATGGCGCCGAGTACCGGGATGTCGGTGTAGGCCGCCAGGGCCTGGCGCAGCTTCGCCTCGTGCCGGCGGCCGCCGACCCGGTTGAGGATGACCCCGGCGACGCGGACGCGGGGGTCGAACTGGGCGTGGCCGAGCACGGTGGGCGCGACGCCGCGGGTCATGCCGCGGGCGTCCACGATGAGCACCACCGGCGTCTGCAGCTCCGCGGCGAGCGCCGCGTTGCTGTCGCGTCCTTGCGGATCGACGCCGTCGTGGAGGCCCTTGTTGCCCTCGATCAGGGCCCAGCCCTCGGCGGCGGCGACCTCGGCGCGGATCTCGGCCCGCGCCATGGTGTGGAGGTCCAGGTTGCGGCAGGGCCGGTCGGCGGCCTGGCTCAGCCACCCCGGGTCGATATAGTCCGGGCCTCGCTTGAAGGCGTGGACGGCGGCCCCGTGCTGGCGCAGGGCCGCCGCCAGCCCCATGGTCAGCGAGGTCTTGCCGGAGCCCTTGTGCAGGGCCGAGAGGTAGAGTCGCCGCGGCGGGGGCGTCATCGCATGGCTCACCCCGCCGCCGGCTCGCCCGTCTCGGTCCCGTCATGGGCCGCCAGCTGGCTATCGGCGCGCATGGGTGTAGCCTCCTCGGGGAGGTGGCTGGCGGTCAAGGGCAACACCCGCAGCGCCACGAGCAGGATGGCCGCTGCCAGGCCGACGCCGCCGATGCCGAGCAGCGCCTCCCAGGCAGTGGGCACGTAAGAGGCAGCCTCCTCATCGAAGCCGGCGCCGGCCACCCCCCGGCCCGGGAGGGCCTGCAGCGGGACGGCCTGGCCGCCGACGATCACCACGAAGAGATGGGCGAGCCCGCCAGCGAGGACGGAGCCGGAGGCCCCGGCGAGGGCCCGGCCGCGAGCGCGGGCTGCCCGCCGCAGCAGGAGGAGAGTGGGCGTGATGATGCCGATGGCGACGGCGCCGATCCAGAACAGGACCGGGTAGGCGCCACCGTCGATGAGGAGGAAACGGGCGGCCTCCCGGAGCCCCGGCCTATAGAGCAGGGTCAGGAGGTGGAGCGCGAGCAGGGTGGCCGTGGCGATCACGCCTGTCAGCAGCACCGTCGCGAGCCGGGCCGTCGCCGCGGCTGGCGGGGCCTGCCCTTGGCTGCGCAGCACGGCCTGCCAGGCCAGGGAGAAGGCGGCCGTGCCGTAGGCGACGGCGGTGACGAGGAACAGCGGCATCATGATGGCGCCGCCGTAGACCGGCCGCGCGGCCAGCATGCCGAAGATCGAGCCCACGTTGAGGGCGAGCAGGAGCGCGACGAGGGCCGCGAGGCCGCCGGTGATGCCCGCGTAGCGCCGCATGCGCGGCTCGATCAGGGCGCCCAGGTGGAGGAGCGCGATCGCCGTGAAGGCGGTGTAGAGCGCGATGTTGCGGCTGAAGCTCGACAGCGGGTTGAGCCTCATGGCTGCCAGGATCCGCTGCGGGCTGCCCAGGTCGAGGACCAGGATGGCCAGGCCGCCGAGCAGCAGCGCCACCGCCACGCCGGTGCCCAGGCGGCCCCAGGGCTGTCCGATGGGTCCGGCGAGGCGTGGCGCCAGGGCGGCGATGGCGAAGGCGCCGCTGCCGGCCAGGATCAGGGCGATGGCGAAGACGTGGGGCAGCCCCCACACGACCTGGTTGTCCATGCCGGTGACGTGGTGGCCGGCGGTGATCAGGTACAGCCCCGACGCTGCGCCGCCTAGGGCCAGCAAGGCGGCCCCGGCGAGGGCTGTCAGCCACTGGTAGGGGTGCTCTCGGCCGACGTGGTGATAGCGGATCCGTGCTGCCATGGCGGGGCTCCCTTAGGACAGTCCGTGGTAGCGCACGCCCGGGTCCAGGCCCAGATCGCCGCGCAGGGGGGTGGCGGTGCGCTCGCGCAGGGCGCGGCGGATCTCGCTGTCGGGATCGTTCAGGTCGCCGAAGATCAGCGCCGCGTGGCCCTCCTGCGCGCAGCGCTCGACGCACGCCGGGATCTCGCCACGGTCGATGCGGTGCACGCACAGGGTGCACGCCTCCACCGTCCCCTTGCCTCGCGGGTGGTTGGGCGAGCGCTCCGCCACGGGCGCGTGGACGAAGGAGCGGGCGTGGAAGGGGCAGGCCATCATGCAGTAGCGGCAGCCGATGCAGCGGTGCTTATCCACGAGCACGATGCCGTCGTGGCGCTTGAAGGAGGCGTGCGTGGGGCAGACGCTGACGCACGGCGGCTCGGCGCAGTGCTGGCACATCACGGGCAGGGCCTGCGCAGCGCCGTCTCGCTCGCCGGTGCCGACTACTACCTTGCGGATCCACTGCGGCTCCTCCACCGCCTCGCCCGCCGGCCAGCCGTTCTCGGCCTGGCAGGCGTCGACGCAGGCCTCGCAGTCCCCCGGGCAGCGGGTGGTGTCCACCAGCAGGCCCCAGCGCACGCCGCTGCCGGCGTCCGCCTCGGCTGCCCGGGCCTGGACCAGGAACAGCCCTGGCGCCAGGGACACCCCGGCCAGCGCCGCCGCGCCGCCGAGCACCCGGCGGCGGCTCACTCGGGTCGGCTGCTCGTCGCTCATGGACGCCCCTCCGGCTCGGTGCTGTGGCATTGGAAGCAGTCCAGCTCCACCGCCGCGTACTCGTGGCAGCTGGCGCAGAAGGCCACCTCGTCGCTGGATGACCCGTGGCCCGCCGCCTGCTGCGCCTCAGGAGCGGCGTGGCAGCCCACGCAGCTCTGTAGGTCCCAGTCCGGATCGCTACGCCCCTCGCGGACGCCCTGCTCCTGATGGGTATGGAGCCGGTCCATGTGCACGCGCCGCATGCGCTCCGGGTCCTCGTGGATGCACGCATCGCCGCGCGGCTCGGGCCGGTCGGCTACCGCCGCTGGCCGGGTGTCGCCGCCGGGCACGCCGTCGAGGGCCAGCGCTAGCCCGGTGGCGGCCACCACGGCCGCAGTGCCGGCAGCGACCCAGGCGTATCTCCGCTTCCGCCGCATGGCGCGCCTCCTCACTCACCGAGGCCCATCTCGATATACCCCGTGGGGCAGACATCCCGGCAGATGTGGCAGCCGACGCAGCGGCTGTAGTCGGTGCGCACGTAGCGCCCGATGGCACGCTCGCCCTTCGGGACCCGCTCCACGGCGCTCTGCGGGCAGTAGATCAGGCAGCTGTCGCACTCGAAGCACATGCCGCAGCTCATGCAGCGCCGCGCCTCCTTGTGGGCCGTCTCCGCCTCGAGGGGGAAGATCCGCTCGTGGAAGTCGCCGACCACGCCGCTCGGGTCGATCTGGCGGCGCTCGCGCTGGGGGCGCTCGCCGGGGGTGAAGTAGCCGAGGTAGAGCCGGTCGTGCCGGATCACCTCGTGGGTGGCGCGGTCCTCGAAGTTGTGGATCGCGAAGTCGCTGCTATCGGTGCCCCGCACGGGCTCCGGCTCGTAGGTCTCCGGGGCGCGGCCGGCCCGGCGCAGGGCGTCGAGGAGGTTGAAGTGGTGGGCGTTGACCTTCGGCGGCTTGGCCGGCTGCCGCCCCTGCAGGTAGGTGTCGATGCTGGCCGCCGCGGTGGCCGCCTGGCCGATGGCGGTGGTCAGCAGGTGGGGCTCGATGATGTCGCCGGCGACGAAGTGCCCCGGTCGGCCGGCGAGCTGGTAGCGGGCGTCGGCCGCCATGAAGCCGTGGCCGTTGTCCAGCTCCTCAATCCCCTCGAGGTTGCCCCTCTGCCCGATGGCGGCGATGACCAGGTCGGTCTCTACGCGGAACTCCGTGCCCTCGATGGGGTGGGGCTGATTGCCCTCCATGCGGCACTCGGCGAAGCGCACGGCGCAGGCGCGGCCCTCCTCGTCCTGCTCCACCGCCATGGGCATGACGCCGTCGTGGATCGCGACTCCCTCGCGCAGGGCGTCCTCGATCTCCTGCTCCGAGGCGGCCATCTCCTCGCGGGGGAAGAGGGAGGTGAGGGTGACGTCGGCACCGCCGCGGACAGCGAGGTTGGCGGCATCGTGGGCGGTGTAGCCGATGACGGCGTGCTCGGGGCGCTCCTCGTCGGGCAGGTCAGCGCTGTAGCCGAGCCGCCGGGCGACGGAGGCCACGTCCACGGAGGTGTCGCCGCCGCCGATGACCAGGATGCGATCGCTGACGGCGCCCAGCCGGCCCTCGTTGAAGGCGCGGAGGAACTCGACGCCGGTCAGGCAGTTGGGGGCGTCGTCCCAGCCGTCTACCGGCAAGGGCCGGCCCTCGTGGGTGCCTACGGACCAGAGTACGGCGTCGTAGCCGCTGTCCAGCTCCTCGAGGGTGATATCCGTGCCCACCCGGCACTCGGTGCGCACCTCGACGCCGAGATCGAGGATGCGCTGGATCTCGGCATCCACCACCTCGCGGGGGACGCGGTAGCCGGGGATGCCGTAGCGCATCATGCCGCCGACCTGCGGCTGGGCCTCGAGGATGGTGCAGCGGTGGCCGCGCTTGCGCAGCTGGTAGGCAGCGGACAGGCCCGCCGGCCCGCCGCCGACGACGGCCACGTGGCGGCCGGTATCCGGGCCCGGCTCGCCGAGGTCGAGGCCGTGCGTGCGGCCGTACTCGCCGATGGTGTGCTCGATGGCGTTGATGGCGATGTGGTCATCGACGACCCGGCGGTTGCAGCCCTGCTGGCATGGTGCCGGGCAGACGCGCCCCATGACGGCCGGGAAGGGGTTGGCGGCGGTCAGCCGCCGGAAGGCCAGGTCCTGCCAGCCCTCGCCCTCGGGCGGCCGCTCCAGGCCGCGGGCGGCGTGGAGCCAGCCCCGGATCTCCTCGCCGGCCGGGCAATTGGCCTGGCACGGCGGCGTTCGGTGCACGTAGGTCGGGCACTTGTGGGACTTGTCCGCCTTGAAGATCTGCTCGCTCAAGGGGCGCGGGCCATCGTCGCCCTCCTGGAAGCGGCGGAACGTGAAGGGGATCTCTTCCGCTTGGGTCGCCATGACGCTCTCCCTCCTGTTGGGGCCCGGGCGCTGCCGCTGCCGGCTCAAACCTCTCCGCGGTCCAGCCGCACCGCGTTGCCCACCAGCTCGTGGAGGCTGGTGATGGTCTCCCGCGGGATGTCGTAGTAGGGCAGGACCTTGCTGAACTGGGCCTTGCAGATGGCGCAGATGGCCACCATGCGGTCGACCCCGTGCTCATCCATGGTCTCGCGCAGGGCGGAGACGCGGGGCTGGGCGCCCTTGACCCGCGTCTCCATGATCTCGTCGGTTAGCAGCCCGCCCCCGCCGCCGCAGCAGTAGGTGGTCTCGCCGATGGTGGCGTCGGCCATGTCGTGGTAGTTGGTCACGCTCGCGCGCAGCAGCTGGCGCGGGATCGTCAGCTGCCCGCCGGGGCGGCTGCCCATGCGCGAGGCCCGGGCGACGTTGCACGAGTCGTGGAAGGTCACGCCGCCGAGGTGGTCGTTGGCCTCGGGGTCGAGCTCGATGACGCCGCGGTCCACCAGGTCCTGGGTCAGCTCGCAGATGTGCTGCGGGATCGGGTAGCGCGGATCGAGCTGGCGCTGCAGGGCGCGGGCGTACTCGTCGTCCTCGTCGGCGCCGCGGCCGATGCCGGCCAGGGTGTTCCAGAAGCTGTACGCCACCCGCCAGGCGTGGCCGCACTCGCCGACGACGATCCGGCTGACGCCGAGGTCCACGGCGGCCTTGCGGATGCGCTCGGCGATCTGCTTCATCTGCTCGTAGCTGCCGATGAACATCCCGAAATTGGCCGCCTCCGAGGCGTAGGAGCTCAGCGTCCACGACAGGCCCGCCTGGTGGAAGACCTTGGCGTAGCCCATCAGCCCGTCCACGTGGGGCTCGCTGAAGAAGTCGGCGGACGGGGTGATGAGCAGCACGTCCGCGCCCTCCTGATCCAGCGGGATCCGGATGTCGTGGCCGGTGTCGTCCTTGAGGTCCTCCTCCAGCCCCTCGAGGGTGTCCTCCAGGGCCGGGCCCGG
>CAJXKI010000055.1 GCA_913055765.1 uncultured Ectothiorhodospiraceae bacterium | reverse complement strand
CTTGAATAGCTCGCGCAGCGGCTCCACCAGGGAGAGGTCCATGCGCTCGGGCAGCCCGCCCACGTTGTGGTGGGACTTGATGGTGGCGGAGGGGCCGCCCTTGGGCGACACCGACTCCACCACGTCCGGATACAGGGTGCCCTGCACCAGGTAGTCGGCGCCGCCGAGCTTTTTCGACTCCTCCTCGAACACCTCGATGAAGGTGTTGCCGATGATCTTGCGCTTCTCTTCCGGGTCCGACACCCCCTCCAGGCGCGCCAGGAAGCGCTCGGAGGCGTCGACGAAGTGCAGCGGGATCTCGTACCACTCGCGGAACACCCGCTGCACGCGCTCGGCCTCGCCTTTGCGCAGCAGGCCGTTGTCGACGAAGATGCAGGTGAGCTGATCGCCCACCGCCCGGTGCACCAGCACCGAGGCCACCGCCGAGTCCACGCCGCCGGACAGGGCGGAGATCACCCGCCCCTCGCCCACCCGCTCCTGGATGCGCGCCGACTCCGACTCGATGAACGAGCCCATGGTCCAGTGGCCGTGGCAGCGGCACACGCCGCGCACGAACTGCTCCAGCAGCTCGGCGCCGCGGGCGCTGTGCACCACCTCGGGGTGGAACTGCAGGGCATAGAGGTGGCGGTCCGGATTGCCGATGGCGGCGAAGGGGGAGTTATCGGTGTGGGCCAGGGCCTGGAAGCCGGTCGGCAGGGCCTTGAGGCGGTCGCCATGGCTCATCCACACCTCGGTGGTCTCCCCCGAGGCGAAGCCCTGGAACAGGCCCTGGGGCTCGTCCACGCTGAGCCCGGCGCGGCCGTACTCGCGCTGCGCCGCCTCCTCCACGTGCCCGCCCAGCAGGTGGGTCATGAGCTGCATGCCGTAGCAAATCCCCAGCACCGGCACGCCCAGCTCGAAGATCGCCGGATCGATGGTGGGGGCGTCGGGTGCCAGCACCGACTCGGGCCCGCCGGAAAGGATAATGCCGGCGGGAGCGAATTCCCGCACCGCGGCCAGCCCCTCGTTGAAGGGGTGAATCTCGCAGTAGACGCGGGACTCGCGCACGCGGCGGGCGATGAGCTGGGTGTACTGGCTGCCGAAGTCCAAGACGAGGATGCGCTCGTCGTGGAGGGAATCGCCTTGCTGGGTCATGGGCCGGCTTTTCTGGCTGGGGTCAGTCGGTGTGGTAGTTGGGGGATTCCTTGGTGATGTTCACGTCGTGGACGTGGCCCTCGCGGAACCCGGCGCCGGTGATCTGGATGAACTCGGGCTCACAGCGCATGCGCTCCAGGTCGGCGCAGCCGGTATAGCCCATGGAGGCGCGCAGACCACCGATGAGCTGGTTGAGGACATTGCCCATGGCGCCCTTGTAGGGCACCCGGCCCTCCACCCCCTCGGGCACCAGCTTATTGACGTCCTCCACGCCCTCCTGGAAGTAGCGGTCCTTGGAGCCCTGGGCCATGGCCCCCAGGCTGCCCATGCCGCGGTAGGTCTTGTAGGAGCGCCCCTGGTAGAGCTCCACCTCGCCGGGGGCCTCCTCGGTGCCGGCGAACAGGCTGCCGATCATGACCGAGTGGGCCCCGCTGGCCAGGGCCTTGGCGGCATCGCCGGAGAAGCGGATGCCGCCGTCGGCGATCAGGGGCACGTCCCGGTCGGCGAGGGCCTCGGCGACGTTGGAGATCGCCGTCACCTGCGGGACGCCGACACCGGCCACCACGCGGGTGGTGCAGATCGAGCCAGGCCCAATGCCCACCTTGACCGCATCCGCACCGGCGTCGGCCAAGGAGCGCGCAGCATCGCCGGTGGCGATGTTGCCGGCGATGACGTCGATGTCCGGGTAGTGCTGCTTGACCCAGCGCACCCGCTCCATGACCCCGCCGGAGTGTCCGTGGGCCGTGTCCACCACCAGCACGTCGACATCGGCGGCGGCCAGCGCCTCGATGCGCTCCTCGGCCCCCTCGCCGACGCCCACGGCGGCGCCGACGCGCAGGCGGCCGTAGGCGTCCTTGCAGGCATTGGGGAAGTCCTGGCTCTTCTGGATATCCTTGACCGTGATCATCCCGCGCAGGTGGAAGGCCTCATCGACCACCAGGATCTTCTCGATCCGGTGCTGGTGGAGCTTGCTGAGGACCTCCTCCCGCTCGGCGCCCTCGTGGACGGTCACCAGCTGGCTCTTGGGCGTCATGGCCACCGAGACCGGCTCATCGACACGGGTCTCGAAGCGCAGATCGCGCCCGGTGACGATGCCCACCAGCTCGCCGCTATCCACCACCGGCACGCCGGAGATCCCCTGCTGCCGGGTCACCGCCAGCACCTCACCGATGGTCATATGCGGCGAGACGGTGATCGGCTCCTTGATGATGCCGCTCTCGAACTTCTTCACGCGGCGCACCTCGGCAGCCTGCGCCTCGACGGTCATGTTCTTGTGGATGATCCCGGCACCCCCCTGCTCGGCCAGGGCGATGGCCAGGCGCGCCTCCGTCACCGTATCCATGGCCGCGGAGACCAGTGGCACGTTAAGCTTGATCCGCCGCGTAAAGGGTGTGCTCAAATCTGCATCCCGAGGGAGCACGTGCGACTCGGCGGGCAGGAGGAGGACATCGTCGAAGGTCAGGGCTTCCTGGGCGATGCGCATGGTGTCAGACCTCGGGCGGTGACGCTGCGTCGTGTTGGAGAAGAGCCGACTATTGTACGCCGTGCCGGGCATCTCGCTCAACGAGTCGCCCTGCGCCGAGTCGCCGTATAGCGCGACCTAGCCACTCCGGAGCGAGCCGACCCCTGCCATGGAGCGCCCCACCCCCGACGAGCCCAACGTCTACACCCCCGCGCAGCTCAACCAGGAGGTGCGGGGCATGCTGGAGACGGTGCTGCCCTCGATCTGGGTCGAGGGGGAGATCTCCAACCTCTCCCGCCCCGCCTCCGGGCACATCTACCTCACCCTCAAGGACGCCGAGGCCCAGGTGCGCTGCGCCCTGTTCCGCGGCCGCGCCTCGGCCCTGCGCCACCGGCCGGCGGACGGCGACCGGGTCCGGGTCCGCGCCAAGGCCAGCATCTACCCGGCGCGCGGCGAGTTCCAGCTCATCATCGAGTACCTCGAGGAGGCCGGTGAGGGGGCCCTGCAGCGCGCCTTCGAGGCGCTCAAGCAGCGCCTCGCCGCCGAGGGGCTGTTCGACGCCGCACACAAGCGGGACCTGCCCAGGCTGCCCCAGCGCCTGGGGGTGATCACCTCGCCGACCGGCGCGGCCATCCGGGACGTCCTCCAGGTCCTGGAGCGGCGCTTCCCGGCGCTGCCGGTGGTGGTCTATCCCGTCCCCGTCCAGGGCGAGGCAGCCGCCCCCGCCATCGCCGAGGCCATCGCCCTGGCCGGCCGGCGCAACGAGGTCGACACCCTGCTGCTCACGCGAGGCGGCGGCTCCCTCGAGGACCTCTGGCCCTTCAACGAGGAGGTGGTGGCCCGGGCCATCCGGGGCTGCCCCATCCCATTGGTCAGCGCCGTGGGCCACGAGGTGGATGTCACCATCGCTGACCTGGCTGCCGACCTGCGCGCCCCCACCCCCTCAGCGGCAGCCGAGGCCATCACCCCGGACCGGCAGGCGTGGCTGGAGCGGCTCGGCCCCCTCCACCGACGCCTGGACGCGGCGGCGCGGCGCCGCGTGCGCCGCGACGGCGAGCGCCTGGCGGGGCTGCACCGGCGGCTCAACGCCCAGCACCCGGGACGCCGGCTGCGCGACCGCGCCCAGCGCCTCGACGAGCTGGAGACGCGCCTGCGCCGCGCCGGGCGCCAGGCCGTAGAGGGGCGCCGGCGGCGCCTGGCAGCGGCGCAGCAGCGGCTCCAGGGCCACGACCCGCGGCGGCGCGCGGCCGCCCAGCGGCAGCAGGTGGCGGCGCTGGAGCAGCGCCTGCGGCACCTGGCGCGCACCCGCCTGGAGCGCGCCGGCGAGCGCCTGGGCAACGCCTCCCGGGCGCTGCACGCCGTGAGCCCGCTGGCCACGCTGGAGCGCGGCTACGCCGTGCTCCAGCGGGCCGACGACGGCACGGTCCTGCGCCGGGCGGGCGCCGTCGCCGTCGGGGAGCCGGTATGCGCACGCCTCGCCCACGGGCGGCTAGACTGCCGCGTGGAGGCGACCCACACCTCGGACGGAGAGATCACCGATGCCCCCTGACCGCGCCCGCTTCCCCCTGCCGGCGCTGGCCGCCGGCCTCCTGCTGGCCGGAGCGGCCCAGGCAGGACCGCCGCCGGACCGGCCGATCCCCGGCGGCGTCGCCCGCGTCGAGCTGGCCGCCGACGAGCGGCCCGGAAAGGTCCGCTACGAGGGCGAGGAGGTGCTGCTCCGCACCGACGAGGGAGGCTGGCAGGCGCTGGTCGGCATCGACCTGGAGGCCGAGCCGGGGCCGCACACCCTGGTGGTGGACGGCGAGCGCCGCTCCTTCACGGTGGAGCCCTTCGAGTACGAGACGCAGCGCCTGACCATCGACGAGGAGGCCATGGCCTCACCGTCCGGCGACACCCTGGAGCGCATCCGCGCCGAGCAGCGCGAGATCCGCGCCGCCTACCGCAGCCGGGCGGTGGCCGCCGAGCCGCGCCTGGACCTCCATGCGCCGGTGGACGACGGGCAGGTCTCGGGGCCCTTCGGGCTGAGGCGCTACATCAACGGCGAGCCGCGCAGCCCGCACAGCGGCCTGGACCTGGCCGCGCCCGCCGGGACCCCCGTCGAGGCCGCAGCGGCCGGCGAGGTCGTGGAGACCGGCGACTACTACTTCAACGGCAAGACCGTGCTCATCGACCACGGCGCCGGCCTCGTCACCATGTACTGCCACATGGACGAGATCGCCGTGGCGAGTGGCGACCGGGTGGCGCGTGGCGAGGCGATCGGCACCGTCGGCGCCACCGGGCGGGCCACCGGCGCCCACCTGCACCTGAGCGTCATCCTCAACGGCAACCCTGTGGATCCGGAACTCTTCCTGTAGGGAGAGCGGCATCACGCACAAAGGAGGCAACATGTCCCAGCGCCGCGTCGTCATCTGCGCACCCACCCGCACCGCCATCGGGACCTTCGGCGGCTCCCTCAAGAACGTCCCCGCCCCCGATCTCGGAGCGACCACCGTCAGCGCCACCCTGGAGCGCTCCGGGCTCGACCCGGCGAGCGTCGACACCGTCGTGCTCGGCAACGTCGTCCAGGCCGGCTGCAAGATGAATCCGGCCCGGCAGGCGTCCATCAACGGCGGCATCCCCGCCGAGACGCCGGCCATGACGGTCAACCGGGTGTGCGGCTCGGGGGCGCAGGCCGTCGCCAGCGCCTTCCAGGAGATCGCCCTCGGCTTCGCTGACACGGCGGTCGCTGGCGGCATGGAGAACATGGACCGGGCCCCCTACCTGCTGATGCAGGGCCGCAACGGCTACCGGCTCGGCCACGGCCAGGTCCTCGACGCCGTGCTCACCGACGGGCTCAGCGACGCCTTCTCCGACCAGCACTCGGGCTGGCACACCGAGGACCTGGTGGCGCAGTACCAACTCAGCCGCGAGGAGCAGGACGAGTGGGCGCTGCGCTCCCAGCACCGGTTCAGCAGCGCCCAGGCGGAGGGCCGCTTCGAGCCGGAGATCACGCCGGTGGAGGTCCCCGATCGCAAGGGCACCAAGCGCTTCGACACCGATGAGCACAACCGCGGCGACACCACCTGGGAGGGCCTGCAGAAGCTGCGCCCCGCCTTCCGCAAGGAGGGCACCATCACTGCCGGCAACGCCCCAGGCGTGAACACCGGCGCCGCCTCTATGGTGGTCGCCGAGGAGGAGGCCGCCCGCCGGCACGGGCTGACGCCGGACGTACGCCTGGTCGCCTACGGGGTCGGCGGCGTGGAGCCCGGGATGTTCGGCCTCGGCCCGCTCCCGGCCGTACGCCAGTGCCTGCAGCGCGCCGGCTGGTCCACCGACGACGTCGAGCGCTGGGAGATCAACGAGGCCTTCGGCGCCATCGCCATCGCCGTAACCCGGGACCTGGGCCTCGACCCGGAGCGGGTCAACGTCGAGGGCGGCGCCATCGCCCACGGCCACCCCATCGGGGCCACCGGGGCGGTACTCACCACCCGGCTCATCCACGCCATGCACCGCGACGGCGTCCAGCGCGGCGTAGCCACCATGTGCATCGGCGGCGGGCAGGGCATCGCCCTGGCGCTGGAGCGGCTCTGAGCCGCCCGCCGACCCCTGCCCCTGGCATCATCAGCGCCGGCCAGGGCCACGCCGCAAGGCATAGGGCCCGGTGCGCGGCACCGGGCCCTGCTCGTCGGCGTCCCCGTGCCGCCGGCGCCCGCCGCGGGCGGCGAGATCAGCAGGCGTCCCGGCCTTGGTCCGCGTCGAGGTCGAGCTGCGGCATGCAGGCCACGATGCCGCTGGGGTTCAGGGCGGGGTGGCTGCGGTAGTAGTGGTGGCGGATGTGCTCGAAGTCCGTGGTCTCGCGGAAGGCCGGCATCTGGTAGAGCTCGCGCAGGTAGCCCATCAGGCTCGGGTACGCCCGGATGGGCCGCCGGGAGCACTTGAAGTGCACGGCGTAGACCGCGTCGAAGCGGATGAGCGTCGTGTAGAGGCAGATGTCCGCCTCCGTGAGCCAGTCGCCGCATAGGTAGCGCTGGCGGCCGAGGACGCCCTCGTAGTGGTCGAGGGCCGCGTACAGGGCCTCGACCGCCTCCTCGTAGGCCTGCTGGTTGCCGGCGAAGCCGCAGCGGTAGACGCCGTTATTGATCGGCTGGTAGAGGGCGTCGATGGTGGCGTCGACCTCCTCGAGGCGGTCCAGGGGCGCCAGGTCCACCTCCGTGCCCGCCACCGCCTCGAAGGCGTGATCGAGCATCCGCAGCAGGTCCCGGGACTCGTTGTTGACCAGGGTCCCCTCCCGGCAGTCCCACAGCGCTGGCACCGTCACCCGGCCGTTGGCCTGCGGCTCCGCCGCGGTGTAGACCTGGTAGAGGTAGTCGGCCCCGAGGATCGGATCGCCGGTGGCGCTCGGGAAGTCGCTCCGCAGCTCCCAGCCGTTGTCGAGCATGACCGGGTGGACCACGGAGACCGAGATGATCGGCTCCAGCCCCTTCAGGCGCCGGGCGATCAGCACCCGGTGCGCCCACGGGCAGGCGAGGGAGACGTAGAGGTGGTAGCGCCCCGCCTCCGGGACGAAGCGGCCACCCGGCGCCACCCAGTCCCGGAAGCGGCTCGCGTCGCGCTGGAAACGACCGGCCTCGTCCTGCCCGTAGGATGCCTGCACCCACTGCCCATCGCGCAGCACGCCCATGGCGGCACCTCCCTGATGTCCTCGGGCCCTGCTCACCGGCATGGGCCCATCTAAAAAAAGGGCGGCCCAGCGGCCGCCCTATCGCGCGCACGGGGGTGCGCGTACGGAGAGGCTCTAGAGCGACCCGTTATTGCCCCGAGCCCGAGCCGCCGCCCGAGCCCGAGCCACCGCCCTGGGGCATCTGGCCGCCGCCCATGTTCTGCCGCATCTCGGAGCGCAGGTCCCTCATCTCCTGCATGAGCTCCTCGGCGCGGGGGTTCTCCTCGTTCATGGTATCGATCAGGTCCTGCTGGAGCTGCTGGCGGTCCTCCCGCCAGGCCTGGGCGAACTCCTCGTCCTGCATGGCCTCCCGCTGGGCCTTCTGGAGCTCCATCTGGATCTGCTGGTCCTCCTTCATGCGCTCCCGCATCTCCTCCTGGGACATGTCGCCGGACTGCATGTCCTCCATGGTCTGCTCGAGGCGCTCGATGTCATCGCGGACATCCTGGTAGCCCATGTCCTCCATCTTATCCAGCAGCCGCTCGTCCAGCTCCTCGGCGCGCTCCTGCAGCTCCGGGTTGGCCTCCAGCGTCTCCTGCTGGATCTGGCCCAGCTCGCGCTGGATCTCCTGCATGCGCTTCTGGGTCTCGGACATCTGCGGCATGCCCTGACCCTGGCCTTGGCCACCGCCCTGCTGGCCGCCGCTCTGGGCATGAGCAGCGCCGGCGGCGAACATCAGGGCAAGCGCGGTCGCGATCGTCTTGCGGAACATCGTCGGTTCTCCTTATCGAGCTAAGAATCTAACCGTTTAGCCGGTTAAAGAGAGGGACAGCCACAGCCTGCCGATGGTTCCTGGGCCTGCCGAGGCGCTCAGAAGCGCAGGAAGGCGCCAGCGTAGGGGCCGCTGAAGGAGACGTCGATGGTGACGTCGTCGAAGTCGTCGAGCTCCACCGCCATGTCGCGGTAGCCGATCATGGCGCCGGCGTACCACCACTCGTAGGCCAGGTGGGCCTGGGTATCGGTGATGGAGTGGCCGTCGTAGCTGAGGATCTTGGTCGAGGCCTCGAGCTTGAGGCGGGTCGCGGGGATATCCAGCCCCACCCGGCCGTAGGCCATGGGCAGCGGCCCGGAGAAGTCCAGCTCCTCCTTCTCGCCGCCCCCCTCGACGCGGATCCGCCCGTCGATGACCTTGCCGGTGAGGCCGAGGTCGATATCCAGGTACGGCAGCGGCAGGGGCGACCAGAAGAGCGTGACGTCGGTCTGGTCGAGCTCAACGACGCTGTCGATAGAACCAGCAGGGACGTTATCGTACTTAACGTCGAGCGTGCCGCTGCCCGCCTCCTTGAGGCCGGTGCGCTCGACGCGGACGCTGGGGACCACCGGCACGGCGTGGTCCCACTCGAGCCAGGCGTGGACGTCCTCGTCGCCCGCCAGGCCGAGGTCGTCCCCCACGTCGAAGGTGTTGCCGTCAAACTCCTGGGTGCCGTCAGGGTCGTGGGACCAGAGGTTGATCCCGCCGGAGAGCCCGAGGATCCCACCGGTGGCGTGGGCGGCGCCGGCGCCGAGCAGCAGCCCGGCCGCCGCGGTCGTGGTAAGGGCTCGACGCATCACGGCCTCCTTGGGTAGCGCGTATCCGGCTAGCGTAGCACCGCCCGCACCGGCCTGCATGCACCTCACTCGCCGGCGCCGCCCACCGGGGCCTCAGGCGAGACGGCCGGGTACTCGTTGAGCACGCGCCCCGTCTCCGGGGCCACCTCGTAGAGCTTGACGTCGTAGCCCCACAGGTCCGCCAGGTGGCGCAGCACGGCCAGGGCGTCGCTCCGCTCCAGGGTGGCGCCGTCCACGACCCGGTGCTCCAGCACCAGCATGCGGTCCCCCTCGAGGTCCACGTCGACCACCTGGATATCCGGCTCCTGACGGGCGATATCGTGGCGCCTCGCCAACGAGCGGCGCACCTCGCGGTAGCCGGGGTCATCGTGGATGGCGTCGACCACCAGCTCCGGCGCCTGGGCGTCGTCGTGGACCCGAAAGAGCCTGAAGTCCCGGATCACCTTGGGGCTGAGGAACTGCAGGATGAAGCTCTCGTCCCGGTACTCCCGCCAGGCCTCCTGCCAGACGCCGACCCAGTCGCCGCAGCCGGCGATATCCGGGAACCAGCGCCGGTCCTCGTCGGTGGGGGCCGTCGCCATGCGCTGGATGTCCTGGAGGATGGCGAAGCCGAGGGCGTAGGGGTTGATCCCGGAGAAGCGCCGATCGTCGAAGCCGGGCTGGAAGATGACGCTGGTGTGGTTGTGCAGGCACTCGAGGAAGGCGCCGTCGGTGAGCTGCCCCCGCTCGTGGAGCCGGTTCATGACGTAGTAGTGGACCGCGGTGGCGCAGCCCTCGTTCATGACCTTGGTCTGCTTCTGCGGGTAGAAGTACTGCGCGATGTTGCGCACGATGCGCAGCACCTCTCGCTGCCAGTGCGCCAGGCGCGGGGCGCGCTTCTCCAGGAAGTAGAGCAGGTTCTCCTCGGGCAGCCCGAGGCGCTGCATGCGCCGCTCTACCGGATCCCCCTCGGCCTCGGCCTCCGCGCCCCCGGGCACCGTCCGCCACAGGTCGTTGTAGCTCTGCTCGGCGAAGCGGGCGCGCTCGATCTCCCGGTCCCGCTCCTCGCGCAGGCTGCGCGCCCGGGGCTTGGGGTAGCGGTGGACGCCCTGGCTCATCAGGGCGTGGGCGGCGTCCAGGACACGCTCGACGGCCCGGACGCCGTAGCGCTCCTCGCACTCGGCGATGTAGCCCTTGGCGAAGTCCAGGTAGTCGAGGATGCCGTCGGCGTCGGTCCACTCCTGGAAGAGGCGGTTGTTCTTGAAGAAGTGGTTGTGGCCGAAGGCGGCGTGGGCCACCACCAGGGTCTGCATGGTCAGCGTGTTCTCCTCCATGATGTAGGAGATACACGGCTTGGAGTTGATGACGATCTCGTAGGCGAGCCCGGTGTAGCCCTTGCGGTAGAGCATCTCATCGCGGGCGAACTGCTTGCCGAAGGACCAGTGCCGGTAGAACAGCGGCAGCCCCATGGAGGCGTAGGCATCGAGCATCTGCTCGGAGTCGATGACCTCGATCTGGTTCGGGTAGGTATCGAGGCCGAGCTCGCCGTGGGCGATCTCGGCGACGGCGTCGTAGACGCGCATGACGTCCCGGTAGTCCCAGTCAGAGCCGGTGAACAGGGGCTGCTGAGCGGCGGCATTCGGTGCCATAGGCGTCACCTCATCCCTTCAGCTCGGCCGGCGTGAACAGATCCCGGAACACCGGGAAGATGTCCGCGCGCGTCTGGACCCGGCGCATGGCCAGGCGGGAGTCGCCCTCGGCGAGACGCTCGTAGGCGCGCCACAGGTCCGAGGGCACGTGGGCCATCTGCCCGCCGCCCACCTCGATGTAGGCGAAGTACTGCACCAGGGGCAGGATGCTGTCCGCCATCAGCTTGGTGGTGGCGGGATTGTCCGCCGGGGTGTTGTCGCCGTCGGAGGCCTGGGCGCCGTAGATGTTCCAGTCGGCGGAGGGATAGCGGGCATCGATGATCTCGCGCATCATCGTCAGCGCCGGCGAGACCAGCGTCCCGCCGGTCTCCCGGGAGTAGAAGAAGGTATCCTCGTCCACCTCCTGGGCGATGTGGGTGTGGCGGATGAAGACGATCTCCACGTGCCGGTAGCGCCGCTCCAGGAAGAGGTAGAGGAGCATGAAGAAGCGCTTGGCCAGGTCCTTCATGTCCTCGGTCATGGAGCCGGAGACGTCCATGAGGCAGAACATCACCGCCTGGGAGATCGGCCGCCGGACCTGGTCGAAGCGGTTGTAGCGGATATCCACCGGATCGATGTACGGGATCGTCCGAGTCCGCTCCTGCTTGCTCCGGCGCAGCTCGATGAGCTCGCGCAGCCGCTCCGGGTCGGTACCGGTGCGCTCCAGGCGGTCGATCTCCTCGTCCAGCTCACGGATCTCCTCGCCTCGCGGCCGGCGCAGGGCGATGCGCCGGGATAGCGAGTTGCGCATGGTGCGCTCGACGTTGAGGTTCGACGGCGAGCCCTGGACCGAGTAGCCGGCCCGCTGCTGGGT
>CAJXKI010000054.1 GCA_913055765.1 uncultured Ectothiorhodospiraceae bacterium | reverse complement strand
GCCGACTGCCAGCTGCTCTACGTCTGCTCCATCGGCGCGCCGGCGGCGGCCAAGGTGGTCAACGCCGGCGTCTTCCCCATGAAGATCCCCGACGGGGGCGAGGCCGCCGAGCATATGGGTGAGCTCAGCACGGCGCTGGCCACCCAGCCGCCGCCGTGGCTGGCGAGGGTCATGGACCGGGACGCCGCGAGCCAGGCTGGGGCGCACTGACCGGAGGCGGCCCAGGAGCCGAGATCAGGAGGCGCGCAGCCAGCGCCGTTGAACGAGAACGAGAGAGGAGGGCGAAGACATGGCAAGAGCCCAGGTGACGTTCCAGGATATCGGCCTCACCGTCAGCACGCCGGTGGGCACACGGGTGATCGAGCTCTCGGAAAAGGTGGGCTCGGGGATCGTCTACGGCTGCCGGGAGGGCGACTGCGGGACCTGCCTGTGCGAGGTGGTGGCGGGCGCGGAGAATCTCAGCACGCCTTCGGAGGTGGAGCGCGGGCTGCTCCGCGAGCACTTCGCCGGCCGGAACCAGCGGATCGCCTGCCAGGCTCAGATCCTCGGCGACGTTGCCCTAAGGCCGGCGTGACCGGCCCCAGTGCCGGGGGCGTGCCTCCCGGCCACCTGCCGGCCCTCGGGGCCGCCGGCGTCGGCCCACGGCCGGCGCCGGTATCAGCGCTGCCCCGGGGGCGTCGCGGACAGGCTCGGCACGACCCAGACGGACTCGCCGAGCCGCTCCACGATCCGCTCCTGGAGCCCGCCTATCGTCATCCCCGCCAGGGCGCAGCCGGCGCAGGCGCCGCTGAGCTCGACATAGACCCGCCGCCCCTGGATGGACTGGAGCCGGATGTCGCCGCCGTCGCCGCGGAAGATCGGCCTGAGCTCGGCGATGGCCGCCTCGACCGCCGTATGGCGCGGATCGTCGCCTGAAGCGGGCTCGTTCCCGGTATCACCCTCGTGGGGGTCCCTGGGGCCCTTGGGTCCGTGCTTGGCGTCCGTCATGCCCGCGCTGCCTCTGGGAAGCGCTCCACGAGCTTGATTCCGGCATCGACGAGGCGCTCACCTCGGCCGGCGAGCCGCTCCGCGCTGGGGAAGCCGAAGCGGTGGATGTCGCGGAGCGGCTTGTCCACGGCGACGAGCTTGCCGACCAGGACGAAGGCCCGGCCGAAGCCCTCGTGGCTGAGGTTGACCACGGGGGTCCCCATCAGCCCGGTGCGCGTCTCCAGCCGGGCGGCGACGGCGTTGTAGAAGGTCCGCACGCGGTTCACCGTCTCGCCGTCGGGGTCGGCGACCACCGGGATGGCGCGCTTGCGCTCAGGGGTGAGGATAAAGGGGTCCAGGAGGGTGGCATCCTCGTAGTGATCCCACGCCCCGAAGGTATCCACCGCCCGCACCTGGCGGATGAGCTCGCGCATGAAGGGGGCCTCCATGGCGGGCTCCGCCGGGTCCAGGACCCGGGCCTGGCTCTCGGCCGAGGGCTGATCGGCCTCTGGGCGCCACGTCCACATACTGTGCCTCCGCTGCTCCTACGGTCTGGCTGAGGAGGCGGGCGCAGGCCCGCCTCGGGCGATCCCTCGTCCTCCTCTCCGCGGCAGCCGCCTCAGGCGGTCAGGGCGCTGCGGTACCGGGAGCGGTACGGGCGGACGCCGCCGGTGTGCTCCCGGTGCTCGAGGAGGAGGTTGGTGAGCTCGAACAGCGTGTCCCGGCTGCCGCGGTAGCCCACCCGCGGCCGGGCATGGAGGCCGACCCGCTCCCAGATGGGGTAGCCGCACTGGAGGATGGGCACCCCCAGGCGCTCCGCCGTCGCCACCGCGTGGCCGCTGCCGAGGAGGAGCTCGACGCCGTCGGCCCGCCCCTGGCGCTCCAGGGTCTCGAGATCGCCCACGTAGACGGTCTCGGCCGGGACCTCGCTGAGCACCGGCGCGCTCTCCGGGACGATCGGCGTGGTCACCTCGGCGCCCGTGTCGTGGAGCAGGGTGGCCAGGGCCATGAGCAGGTCGGTGTCCGCCGCGATGCCGATCCGGGTCCCGCTCAGCACGGCGTGGGTGTCGAGCAGGGCGTCCTGGAGCTGGCGGCGGTGGCGCTGGATGCGCGGCGGCGGCCGGTCCCGGCCGGCGATCTGGCACAGGGCGGTCACGAGGCGGTCCGTGGCCGGCAGGCCCATCAGGTGGTCGAGGCGGTAGTCCGGCACGCCGGTGCGCTCCCGCAGCCGGTCCGCGGCGGCGTGCAGGGAGGCGCCGATGACCAGGGTCGCCGCCGCGTCGCCGCAGCCGGCGAGGGCCTCGACGGGGGTGCCGTCCGTGGTGACCGGGCTGAAGTCCTGGTCCGCCAGGTGGCCGTCCATGGAGGCGCCGAGGTCCGGGATGAGCACCGGCTCCAGGCCGAAGGCCTCGACGAGCTCCGCGACCGCCTCGGCGTCGCCCGGCGACAGGGCGCTCGAGGCCAGCACGTTCACGCGCCCCGGCGCCGAGCCCGGCCGCGTGCCCGCCGACTCGGCGCTCGGCACCAGGGCGTCGATGATGGCCTTGACGGTCTCGGCGTAGCCGCTCTCCAGGGTGCCCACGAAGTCCGGGGTGTTGGCCGCGGCGATGGCGGTCGCCGCGTGCTCCGGGTGCTCCGAGCGGAATGTCCGGACGAGCCGGTGGATGTCCGTGCCCTCCGCCTCGGTCAGGCCGGTGGTCATCACGGTGATCAGCGCCGGCGCCGACTTCCCGCAGATGGTGGCCAGGGCGCCGGTGGCGTTGGTGTCGGCGCCGAGGATGGCGCTGTTCGGGTCCACCGCCGAGGTCTGCAGCGGGATGGGCTCGTTGAAGTGGCGGACGAAGTAGACCTTGCCGAAGGCGGTGCAGCCCTGGGCGCCGTGGAGCAGCGGCATCGCCCCCCGGAAGCCGAGGGTGGCCAGGGTGCCGCCGACGGGCTGGCCGGCCTTCAGCGGGTTGACGCTCAGCGGCTTGCTGGATCGCTCGATACGGGCCATGGCGCTGGCTCCCTCCCTGTCAGGACGCTGCCGCCTCCCACGGGGCCGGCTCCCGGACCTGGCGCCAGATGGGGCTGTCGATGGTCCGGCACAGCTGCCTCGCGAGCTCGATCATGCCGTCGTAGCCGGCGTAGGCGTGCGGCCGCTCCTGGTTGATGTCCAGGAACGGGATGCGCGCCTTGTAGGCCGTGTACATGTTCCGCCCGCCGGCGATGAGGACGTCGGCGTCGTGGCCGCGGACGGTGTCGATGAGGGTGCGCGGCGCCCCGGAGTCGAGCATCCGGGCGTCGTCGCCCATCAGCGCCTGGATCCGCGCCTTGTCCGCCTCCGTGGACTTGGTGGTGCCGGTGGCGACGACCTCCATGCCCAGGTCGTGGAGCGCCGAGACCACGGACCAGCTCTTCACGCCGCCGGTGTAGAGCAGGGCCCGCCGCCCGCGCAGCCGCTCCCGGTACGGGGCCAGCTCGGCGTCGATGCGCGCCTCCTCGCGGGCGATGAGCCGCTCGGTGCGCTCGCTGAGGTCCGGGTCGCCGATGAGCTCGGCGAAGCCGCGCAGCGCCGCCGAGGTGTCCGCGACGCCGTAGAGGCTGCCCTCGAAGTAGGGCGTGCCGTAGCGCTCGTGGCACTGGCGGGCGACGTTCATCAGCGCCTTGGAGCAGACGACCATGTTCGCCTCGCTGCGGTGGAGGGTCTGCAGCTCCCGGAACCGGGCGTCGCCGGAGATGCTCGACAGCAGCCGCAGCCCGAGCTCGTCGAGCAGCGGCAGCACGTGCCAGAACTCCCCGGCGATGTTGAACTCGCCGATCAGACCGATGTCGTGGCTGCGCGCGGCGCCCGCAGGGGGGTCGGCCGGCGGCTCGGGCTCGCGGGTACCGATGACGTGGTTGAGTAGCGCCTCGCCGGCGATGCGGTTGCCCAGGTTCTTGCTGCCGTAGAAGCCGGCGCAGTCCACCGGCACCACCGGGGTGCCCCAGCGCTGGGCGGCGCTGCTGCAGGTCGCCTCGAGGTCGTCGCCGGTCAGCGCCGGGACGCAGGTGTTGTAGACGAAGACCGCTGCCGGCGCGTAGTCGTCGATGGCCTGCTTGATGGCGTGGCGGAGCCGCTCCTCGCTGCCGCCCATGACGAGGTCCGTCTCGCTGAGGTCCGTGGTCATGCCGACGCGCCACATCGTCGGCCCCGTGGAGCGGGTGCCGCGGTTGTCCCAGGAGCTGCCGGCGCAGCTGATCGGGCCGTGGATGATGTGCGCGGCGTCGGCGATGGGCAGCAGGGTGATCTGCGCCCCGTCGAAGGCGCAGCCGCCGGCGGCGGCCCCCGGGGTGGCCCGGGCGCAGCCGGCCTTCTGGCCCTGGTTGTGGGGACAGCTGGGCTCGTCGAGCAGGGCGTCGATCTCTTGGGTGCGCATGGCTACAGCCCCGTCGTGGTTCGTGCGTCACCAAGACTCTAGCAAGCGGCGTGCCATGCGCTGGCTGGGGACGGCGCCTCGGCCCGCCCGCGGGGCAGTCCCGGCCTTGCCGGGCCGGTCCCGGGGCCTGCGGCGTGGCCCGGTGTCGGCTCTCGGACACCGTGTCGCCCGCTTGTCGCTCTTCCCTCGGTAGGCCGCCTGCCAGGCCCGGCGCCTGCGCTCGGGCGCGCGTCGGCCCCGGGCGTGCCGGCGCGGCCCGCCCGCTGGTACGATGACCGCAATCCGCCCCCTGGGCGCCGCAGGCGAGCGGGGGGCTGCCCAGCACGGCAGCAGCGCCGCCGGTATCACGGAGCGATTGCCCCAAGAACGGCTATGACCCGTCACCTCCTCCACACCGCGGATTGGCAGATCGGGAAGGGCTTCGGCCAGATCCCCGGCGATGACGGCGCCGCCCTGCGCAACCAGCGCCTGGAGACCGTGACCACCCTGGCGGAGCTGGCCCGCGCGGAGGCGGTGGACGCCGTCCTGGTGGCCGGGGACATCTTCGATGCCCAGTCGGTGGCGGACCGCACCATCCGCCAGCTCTTCGAGCGGCTGCGCACCTTCCCCGGGCCCTGGGTCCTGCTGCCTGGCAACCACGACGCCGCCGTGGCCGAGAGCGTCTGGGATCGGGCCGAGCGGCTGGGGGCGGTGCCCGAGCACGTCTACATCGCCCGCCAGGCCGAGCCCATCCTGCTCGAGGGTCCGCGCCTGGCCATCCTCCCGGCCCCCCTGCAGCGCCGCCAGGAGCCCGCCGACCTGACCGCCTGGTTCACCGACGCCGAGGTCCCGGCCGGCTACACGCCGGTGGGCCTCGCCCACGGCAGCGTCACGGGCCTCCTCCCCGCCGAGACGGAGGCGGTCAACCCCATCGCCCCGGACCGGGCCGCCACGGCCGGCCTGGCCTACCTCGCCCTGGGGGATTGGCACGGCACCCTGCAGGTGGACGAGCGCACCTGGTACGCCGGGACCCCGGAGACGGACCAGTTCACCAGCAGCCGGCCCGGCCACGCCCTGCTCGTGGCCCTGCCCGACGGCGGCGGGGCGCCCGCCGTGGAGCCCCGCGCCACCACCCGCTACCGCTGGCACCACCTGGATCAGTCCCTCTACGAGCGGGCCGATGTCGCGGCCCTCGGCGACCGCCTGGCCGGGCTCGGCGAGCCGGCCACCGATCAGGTGGTGGCCCTGACGCTCCGCGGCGCGCTCACCCTCGCCGACAGGGCCGCCCTGGACGAGGCCCTGGAGGGCTGGCGGGGGCGCCTGCGCCACCTGCGGGTGGATGACGCCGAGCTGGCGATCCGCGCCACGGAGGCCGACCTGGCGGCCCTGGAGGGGGCCGGCTTCGTGGCCACCGCCGCCGAGCGCCTGCGCCACGGCGCCGAGGCCGGCGACCCCGCCGACGCCACGGCCCTGGCCATGATCCTGGCCGCCTACCAGCGCCATCGGGGAGGCTGACGGATGCAGCTGCAGCGCATCCGCGTCACCAACTTCCGCGGGCTCCCCGGCCCCGTGGAGCTGGCTGGCCTGCCCGCGGGGCTGGCCGTGATCGGCGGCGCCAACGAGGCGGGCAAGTCCACCCTCCTCGAGGCCGTCCGCGCCGCCCTGTTCGACAAGCACGGCCTCAGCGGCGAGGCCGCCCGCGCCATGCAGCCCCTGGGCGCCGCCGTGGCGCCCGAGGTGGAGCTGGATTTCACCGTCGACGGCACGGAATACCGCCTGTGGAAGCGCTTCGTGAGCAAGCCCGGGGCTGAGCTGCGCGGCGGCGGGCAGGCCTGGGCCGACGACGCCGCCGAGGACCAGCTCCAGGCCCTGCTCGGCTTCCAGCGCCCCGGCAAGGGGCCTAGCAAGCTCGAGCACCACGGCCTCTGGGGCCTGCTGTGGGTCTCCCAGGGGGCGACCTTCGAGCCCGTCGCCCCCAACGCCACCGCCCGCGATGCCCTCGCCGGGGTCCTCGATACCGAGGTGGGGGAGGTCCTCGGCGGCGAGGCCGGCCCGCGACTGCTCAAGGCGTTCGCTGCCGAGCGGGACCGGCTCTGGACCAAGGCCGGCAAGCCGCGGGGTGAGCTCAAGGAGGCCCAGGCGGCCCGTGAGCGGGCGCGCCAGGCCCGGCAGGAGGCGGAGGCGGCGCTCGCCCAGGAGGCCGAGCGCCGCGAGCGGCTCGCCCAGGTTGAGAGGGAGCTCGCCCAGATGCGCCAGGAGGGCGTGGTGGCCGACCTGGAGGACCGCCTGCAGCGGGCCGAGGCGCACCAGCAGGAGCTGGCCCAGCGGCGCCAGGCCGTGCACGACGCCGAGCAGCGGGCCAGGCTCGCCGCCACCGAGCGCGCCCAGGCCCAGCAGCGGTGGCAGGGCCGCAAGGCCCTGCGCGATGCCGTGGCGGAGCTGGCGCAGCAGGAGGGCGAGCACGCCGAGGCCCTCGCCGCCCGTCAGGGGGAGGCGGAGCAGGCGAGTGCCGAGCGGGACCGCCTCGCCCGCGGCGTTGAGGAGGCGGAGGCGGCCCTGGACCGCCTACGTGCCCGGGAGCGCCACCTCGAGGGCCTGCGCCGCCGCCAGACGGTCCAAGGCGAGCGCACCCGCGTCGCCGATACCCTGGACAAGGCCACCGCCGCCGAGGCGGCGGTGCGCGAGGCGCGCAAGGCCGCCGGCGCCCTGGCCGTCACCGAGCAGGCCGTCCAGGGCCTGCGCCGCCAGGAGCAGGCCGTCGCCGAGGCCGAGGCCCGCCTGCAGGGCGCGGCTACCCAGCTCCAGCTCGCGGTCAACGTCGCGTACCAGGTCAACGGCGAGGCCCAGGCCGACGAGGCCGGCTATCGCATCACCGGCGAGGCCGAGCTGGCCCTGGACGGGGTGGGGCGCATCCAAGTGCAGGCGGGCGGCGCCGACCTGCCGGCGCAGAAGGAGCAGGCGCGCCGGGCCCGCCGGGAGCGGGACGCCGCCCTGGCCGAGCTGGGCGTGGCCGGCCTGGCCGAGGCCGAGGACCAGCTCGCCCGCAAGCAGGGCCACGAGCGAGAGGCCGACAACCAGGCCCAGCGCCTCGCCGCCCTGGCCCCGGAGGAGGGCGGCGGCCTGGCGGGCCTGCGCCAGCGCCTGGATCAGCTGGATGCCGAGCTGGGGGGGCTGCCCGCCGCCGAGGCTGAGGACCCTGAAGGGGAGGACCTGGCCGCGGCCTGCGAGGCCGCTCGCCGGGAGCGGGAGGCGGCGGAGCAGGCCCGCAACCAGGCGCGCCAGGCCCTCGATGCCCAGCAGAGGGCAGCCCAGGAGGCGGACAACCGCCTGACCCAGGCCCGGACCCGGCTAGAGGAGACCCGGCACAACCGCGAGCGGCAGCAGCGCCAGCTGGACGAGGCCCGCGCCGAGGCCGGCGACGACGCCCTGGCCAGGAGCCTGCACGAGAGCCAGGGCCAGGAGGAGGCCGCCGCGGCCGCCGCCCGCGAGGCCCAGGAGGCCCTCGACGCCCTCGATCCCGAGGCCATCGAGACGGAGGTGGAGCGCGCCCGCGCCGCCGTGGCCCAGGCCCAGGAGCGCGAGGACAAGTTGGAGCGGGAGGCCGACGGCCTGCGCCGGGCCCTGCGCGAGACCGGTGATGAGGGGCTCAGCGAGCAGGTGGCCGACCTGGCCCGTGAGGAGGAGGCGGCCGAGCGGCGCGCCGCCGCCGTGGAGCGGGAGGCTGCGGCCGTATGGCGGGCCGCCGACGCCCTGGAGGAGGCCGCCCGGGAGGCCCGCCAGGCCTACCTGGCCCCCCTGAACCGCCACCTGGTCCCGTACCTGCGCTACCTATTCCCCGGCGCCGAGCCGGTGCTGTCCGACACCCTGGAGGTGCAGGGCCTCCAGCGGGATGGCCAGGCGGAGGCCTTCACCCAGCTCAGCATCGGCGCCCGCGAGCAGGTGGCGGTGCTCACCCGGCTGGCCTTCGCGGACCTGCTCGCCGAGGCCGGCGGCGAGGCGCCGCCGGTGATCCTCGACGACGCCCTGGTCTACGCCGATCAGGAGCGCTTCGACACCATGAAGCACCTCCTCGCCCGCTCGGCCCAGCGGCACCAGGTCCTGGTGCTCACCTGCCGGCCCATGGACTACCTGTCGCTGGGGGCGGCGGAGTTTCGGCTGGGTCCGGAGTCGGTTCGGGAGGATGGAGGGGGAACGTCGTAGTCATTTAGTGGGTGCGTGTGGTGGCTTCGAAGTGGCCCGATGGCAGCGGACTTCTACCAAATAACGATAGCGGGAATACAGCTAGCGGTGGGTTGGTTTTCCCCTAGAGCATAGCGCAGTCGAATCAGGAGCTTTTGCTACATGGCCCTCAAGAAATCCCAGCTCTACAGCTCCCTGTGGCAGTCCTGCGACGAGCTGCGCGGCGGTATGGATGCCTCGCAGTACAAGGACTACGTCCTGACGCTGCTGTTCATGAAGTACGTCACGGACAAGCACAAGGGCGATCCCGATGCCCTCATCGAGGTCCCCGAGGGCGGCAGCTTCGATGACATGGTGGCCCTCAAGGGCGACAAGGAGATCGGGGACAGGATCAATAAGATCATCGGGCGGCTGGCGGAGGCCAACGACCTCAAGGGCGTCATCGATCAGGCCGACTTCAATGACCCCACCAAGCTCGGCTCCGGCAAGGAGATGCAGGACCGGCTCTCCAAGCTGGTGACCATCTTCGACAAGCTCGAGCTCGGCGCCAACCGGGCGGACGGTGATGATCTGCTGGGGGACGCCTACGAATACCTGATGCGGCACTTCGCTACCGAGTCGGGCAAGAGCAAGGGCCAGTTCTACACTCCCGCCGAGGTGTCCCAGGTCATGGCCAAGGTGGTGGGCATCGGCCCGGAGACCCGCCAGGACCAGACCGTCTACGATCCCACCTGCGGCTCCGGGTCGCTGCTGCTGAAGGCCGCCGACGAGGCGCCCCGGGGCATGACCATCTACGGCCAGGAGAACGACAACGCTACCTGGGCCCTGGCCGAGATGAACATGATCCTCCACGACTACCCCACCGCCGAGCTGTGGCGGGGCAACACCTTGGCGGATCCCTATTTCAAGGGCCCGCTCGGTGAGCTGGATACCTTCGACTTCGCCGTGGCCAACCCGCCCTTCTCCTACAAGTCCTGGACCAGCGGACTGGACCCGGAGAACGACGAGTTCGGGCGCTTCGACTACGGTGTGCCGCCGGCCAAGAACGGCGACTACGCCTTCCTGCTGCACCTGATCAGCTCGCTCAAGACTACCGGCAAGGGCGCCATCATCCTGCCCCACGGCGTGCTGTTCCGCGGCCACAGGGAGGCCGACATCCGCCGGGAGCTGACCCGGCGAGGGCTGATCAAGGGCATCATCGGGCTGCCGGCCAACCTGTTCTACGGTACCGGCATCCCCGCCTGCATCCTGGTGGTGGACAAAGAGAATGCCCGGGCGCGCAGCGGCATCTTCATGATCGACGCCAGCGGCGGCTACATGAAGGACGGCGCCAAGAACCGCCTGCGCTCCCGCGACATCCACAAGATCGTGGACGTGTTCAACAACGGCCGCGAGATCCCTGGCTACGCCCGCCTGGTGCCGGTGAGCGAGATTGCTGATCCGGCCAACGACTACAACCTCAACATCCCCCGCTACATCGATGCCTCCGAGCCCGAAGACCGCCACGACCTCCACGCCCACCTCAACGGCGGCATCCCCGACCGGGACATCGACGAGCTGGCACCCTACTGGGAGGTGCTCCCGGGCCTGCGCGAGGAGCTGTTTGCCGCCAACGGCCGCCCCGGCTACAGCGAGCCGCGGGTGGCCGCCGAGCAGGTAAAGCCCACTATCCTGGGCCATACCACCTTCCAGGCCTTCTCCGAGCGGGTGGGCGCGGTTCTGGACGACTGGGCCGGGGCCCACCGCCCCCGGCTTCGGGCCCTGGCGCCCGGCGACGCGCCCAAGGCCGTGATCCACGCCCTGTCCGAGGACCTGCTGGAGCGCTTCGCCGACATTCCCCTGCTCGACCGCTACGCCGTCTACCAGCGGCTCATGGACTACTGGGCGGAGGTCATGAGCGACGACGTCTACCTCATCGCCGCCGAGGGCTGGACGGAGGCGGCCAAGCCGCGGGGGGTGATCGAGGACAAGGAGCGCAAGATCAAGGAGGCCCCGGACCTCACCGTCGGCAAGAAGAAGTACAAGATGGATCTGATCCCGCCTGAGCTGGTGGTGGCCCGCTTCTTCCCGGAGGACCAAGAAAAGCTGGAAGGGCTGGAGGCCGAGCAAGAGGCCGCCGCCCGCGAGCTGGAGGAGTTCATCGAGGAGCAGGAAGGCGAGGAGGACCTGCTCAGCGAGGCCAAGAACGACAAGGGCAAAGTCATCAAGGGTGCGGTGGATAACCGGCTCAAGGCCATCAAAGGGGACGCCGAGCTGGCCGAGGAGGTTGAGGTCCTGAAACGGTGCCTGGCACTGATCAACGCCGAATCCAAGGCCACCAAGGCGGTGAAAGAGGCGAAGGCCGAACTGGACGCCGAGGTGCTGGCGGGCTACGGCCATCTCAACGAGGAAGAGATCAAGGCCCTGGTGGTGGACGACAAGTGGCTGGCGAGCATCCGACAGGCCATCGAGGAGGAGGTGGAGCGGGTCACCAACCGGCTGGCCGGTCGGGTGCGGGAGCTGGAGGAGCGCTACGCCGAGCCCTTGCCGGTCATCGAGCATGAGGTGGAAGAACTGAGCGCGAAGGTGGCGGGGCACCTGGAGAAGATGGGGCTAGCTCGGAATGACTGAAGAGCAAGTGCCACGGAATGAGGAGGGCCAGGCGGTTAGGGATATATCCGGACAGTATTCTCGGGATTCGGTTGGCTCCATGCCCCCGGAAGATCCCGCGGGTTACAAGCGGACCGAGGTGGGTCTGATTCCCGAGGATTGGCAAGCGCAAAAAATATCGAATATTTCCACTATTAAAAGGGGTGCGTCCCCGCGCCCAATAGATGACCCAATTTGGTTTGAGGAAGGTTCCGGTATAGGTTGGCTACGGATTTCTGATGTGGCCAGAGAAGGGAAATACTTATATCAAACTAGCCAGCAGCTTTCGGTATTCGGAATCGCTAGAAGTCGGCTAGTTTTACCGGGCTACGTGGTAATGAGCATGGCTGCCACTGTTGGGCGCCCTGTAATTATTGAGAGGAAAGTTTGTATACATGACGGATTTGTGGTTTTTGTAAATTTAAAGACGGATTTGGAATTTTTTTATTATGTCCTTTCCTCGATGGAAAGTACTTGGAGTGATCGAGGGCAAACTGGTTCACAAATCAACCTAAATACTGGCTTGATCGGGTCGGCCTGTATCCCCGTTCCGAATCGCAAATCAGAGCAGCAGGCCATCGCTACGGCCCTTTCTGATGCCGATGCCCTGATTGACTCCCTCGACCGCCTCATCGCCAAAAAACGCGCCATCAAGCGGGCTGCCATGCAGCAGCTCCTTAGTGGTGAGACTCGGTTGCCCGGGTTCGAGGGGGAGTGGGGGATTAGGCA
>CAJXKI010000053.1 GCA_913055765.1 uncultured Ectothiorhodospiraceae bacterium | reverse complement strand
CTGCTCGACGGCGACGAGCTCATCTGGGTCCACGACTACCACTTCATCCCCCTCGGCCAGCTGCTGCGCGAGCAGGGCGTGGCGGCCCCGATGGGCTTCTTCCTCCACACCCCCTTCCCGCCCTGGGACATCTTCCGCGCCCTGCCGGACCACGAGCGCCTGCTCGCGGCCCTGTGCCACTACGACCTGGTCGGCTTCCAGACGGCCATCGACCGCGACAACTTCCTCGACTGCCTGGAGCAGTGCCCCACGGGGGTGCGGCCGCCGCGGGCGGAGGTCTTCCCCATCGGCATCGACGTCGAGCAGGTCGCCCGGGAGGCGCAGCGCGGCTACAACTCCCAGCAGGGCCGGCGGCTGCAGCAGAGCCTCGGCGAGCGGCGGCGGCTGATGATGGGCGTCGACCGCCTGGATTACAGCAAGGGGCTGCGGAACCGCTTCGAGGCCTACGAGGCGCTGCTGGAACAGTACCCGGAGCACCGCGGCGACCTGGCCTACCTGCAGATCGCGCCGATCTCCCGCGGGGATGTCCCCGAGTACGAGGAGATCCGCCAGCACCTGGAGTACCTCGCCGGCCACATCAATGGCCGCTTCGCCGAGTACGACTGGATGCCGCTGCGCTACCTCAACCGCGGCTTCCACCGCTCCAATATCCTCGGCTTCCTGGCGCGTAGCGACGTCGGGCTGGTCACCCCCATGCGCGACGGGATGAACCTGGTCGCCAAGGAGTTCGTCGCCGCCCAGGATCCCGGCGACCCCGGCGCGCTGGTGCTCTCCACCTGCGCCGGGGCGGCCTACGAGCTCGACGGCGCCGTGCTGGTCAACCCGTACAACATCGACGAGATGGTCGACGGCATGCAGCGCGCCCTGACCATGCCCCTCGGCGAGCGCCGCGAGCGCTGGCAGCAGATGATCGAGGTCCTGCGCCGCAACGACATCCACCGCTGGCGCAGCGACTACGTGCAGGCCCTGCACGAGGCCCACCGGGCGCACGCGGAGGCCCCTTGACCCGCTACCTGCTCGCCGATATCGGGGGCACCCATACCCGGGTGGCGGTGGCGGCGCCCGGCGGCAGCCCGCAAGGGGTGGCCCGCTACCGCAACCAAGACCTGGCGGGGCCGGGGGAGGCCCTGCGCCGGGAGCTGGCGGGCCGGGCGGGCGAGGGCCGTGACTGGGTGGCCGCCGCAGCGGTAGCCGGGCCGGTCGAGGACGGCCGCGTACGGCTGACCAATCTCGGGTGGTCGCTGAGCGCCGGCGGCCTGGCGCGCGAGGCCGGCGTCGCGCGGGCCGTGCTGATCAACGACTACCAGGCCCTGGCCCGGGCCCTGCCGGCGCTCGACGCCGCCGGTCTGACCCGGCTCGGGGGCGAGGCGCCGGTGCCGGGGGCAGCGCAGGCTGTGCTCGGCCCCGGCACGGGCCTGGGGGTATCCGGGCTCATCCCGGCCGGCACGGGCTGGGGGGTGCTCGCCGGCGAGGGCGGCCACGTCACGCTGCCCCCGGCCGACGAGGACGAGGCGGCGCTGCTCGAGGCCCTGCGCGGCGAGCTGGGCCACGTCTCCGCCGAGGCGGTGCTCAGCGGCGCCGGCCTCAGCCGGCTCCACCGGCTCCTGCACGGCGCCGAGCGGACGCCGGAGGCGATCACCGCCGCGCTGGCGGAGGCCGAGCCGCAGGCGGCGCAGACCGTGGACCGGTTCCTCGCCTTCCTGGGCAACGTGGCCGGCAACCTGGCGCTGACCCTGGGCGCGCGCGGCGGGGTCTACCTGGCCGGCGGGATCCTGCCACGCCTGGCGGCGGAGCGGCTGCGGGCCTCGCCGCTGCACGAGCGCTTCCTGGCCAAGGGCCGCTTCCGGGCGTACCTGGACCCGATCCCGCTGGCCCGGATCGACGATCCGGAGGGGGCGACGCTCCTCGGCCTGCGGGCGTGGCTCGACGATCTGGGGGCTGTCTAAGGGCGGTGGCGATGGATCGACCGAGCTACGAAGGTGACGGCCTGGTCAACCTCATGGCCCGGCTGGGCAGCGCCCTCGGCGCCCCCGCAGGCCCCTACCCGCCCCTCGACACCGGCGCCTCGCTGGGCTTGGAGGAGGCCCGGACGGTGATCCTCTGGCTCATCGACGGCCTCGGCGACCACTACCTGGCCCGTCACCCGGACAGCGCCCTGGCCCGGGACCGGGCGCGCGGCATGACCTCCGTCTTCCCGCCGACCACCTCGGCGGCGCTGACGAGCGTCGCCACCGGCCTCCCACCCCGGGGCCACGGGGTCACAGGCTGGTTCATGTACGTCCACGAGCTCGGTGCGGTGACGGCCTGGCTGCCCTTCGGGCCGCGCGTGGGGCGGGGGCAGTGGGTCGACCTCGAGCCGGAGAGCGCGAGGCTGCTCGAGCGCGAGCCGCTGTGGGGGCGCTTCGAGGCCGAGACCCACGTGGTCCAGCCGGCGTGGCTGGTGGACACCCCGTACAGCCGTGCCACGACCGGAGAAAGCGCCCGCCGCCACGGCTACCAGGGCCTGGCGGGGCTGGTCGAGACCCTCAGCGGCATCGCCCGGGCCCCGGGCGGGCAGCGGCGCTTCGTCTACGCCTACTGGCCGGAGCTCGACGCCCTGTGCCACCAGCACGGCGTCGGCAGCACGGCGGCGCAGGAGCACTTCCGGGCCATCGATAACGCCTGGCAGCGGCTGCTCACGGAGGTGGCGGGGACGGACACCGTAGTGCTGGGCATCGCCGATCACGGCCTCATCGACACCGCCCCGGAGCGCACGCTCCACCTGGCGGACCACCCGGAGCTCGCCGCGACCCTGGCGCTGCCGCTGTGCGGCGAGCCGCGGGCGGCGTACTGCTACCTGCGCAACGGCGCCGAGGCGGACTTCCAGGCCTACGTCCGCGAGCAGCTCGGCCACGTCTGCCAGGCCG
The DNA here is from genome assembly GCA_913055765.1 of uncultured Ectothiorhodospiraceae bacterium. Lineage (GTDB taxonomy): Bacteria > Pseudomonadota > Gammaproteobacteria > Nitrococcales > Halorhodospiraceae > Halorhodospira. Next base: position 8,979 of record CAJXKI010000053.1, on the reverse strand, counting down.
TGCCCTCCGAGGAGCTGCTCGCCGCCGGCTGGTTCGGCCCCGCCCCGGAGCACCCGCAGCTGCGGCGCCGGATCGGTGACTGGGTCCTCCTCCCGGCGGACGGCTGGGTGATCAAGGACCGCCTGGTGGGCGAGGGCGCCTTCGGCCAGGTCGGGGTCCACGGCGGCGTCTCGGCCGCGGAGCAGCGGGTGCCGCTGATCGCCGCACGGCCGTGATAGAGTGGCGTCCATGACGGAGCTCCTCTACACCGCCGAGGCCCCCTTCGAGGCGGCCCGCCTCGATGCGCGCGGCTGGCACGGGCACTCCTTCCGGCTGCGGGTGCGGGTGCCGCCCGACGGCGGCGCGGTGGACCCCTCGGCGCTGGCGCACGCCGCCCGTGAGGCGGTGGCGCCCCTCGACAGCAGCCTGCTCAATGAGCACGTCGAGCCCGCCGACGATGCGGCGCTCCTCGACGCCCTGGGGCAGCGCCTGTACCAGCAGGGGGTCGCCCCCCAGCGCTTGGCCCTGCGCAGCGCCCCGGATCGGGGGGCAGGCCGGGGCGAGCGGGACTGGTACTGGCGGGCCTTCCGCTTCGAGGCGGCCCACCGGCTGCCGAACGTGCCCAGCGGGCACCCCTGCGCCCGCATGCACGGCCACGGCTACCGGGTGGTGCTCGAGGCCGACGGGCTCGATGCCGCGCAGCTCGGGGCGCTATGGGCCCCCGTGGGGGCTGAGCTCGACCACGCCTGCCTCAACGATCTCCTGCCCAACCCCACCAGCGAGCTCCTTGCCGTGTGGCTCTGGCAGCGGCTGGCGGCGCCGGATAGCGGCGTGCGCCGCCTCCACGTCCTCGAGACCGAGCACTCCGGCTGTACCTACGACGGCGCCCGCCACACCATCTGGAAGGCGCAGCGCTTCGAGGCGGCTACCCGGGTGGCCGGGGCCGGGGACCGCCGGGCGCAGCTGCACGGCCACAGCTACCGGCTGCGCGTCCATATCACGGCGCCGCTGGATGAGGTCCGCGGCTGGACGCTGGACTACGGCGACGTGAAGGCCGCCTTCGGCCCCGTCCGGGAGGCCCTGGACCACCAGCGCCTGGACGCCCTGCCGGGTCTCGAGGGGGGCGATGTGGCCACCCTGGCCCGGTGGGTGGCGGAGGCGACGGCGCCGCGCCTGCCGCAGCTCTGCCGGGTCGACGTCCACGAGCGCGACGGGGTGGGCGCCATCGCCTATCCGGGCTAGCCGTGGCCTACGCCGTCCACAGCCTCTTCTACACCCTCCAGGGCGAGGGGGCGCGCAGCGGCCGGCCCGCCGTCTTTATCCGCTTCGCCGGCTGCAACCTCTGGAGCGGCCGCGAGGCCGATCGCGCCTCGGCAATCTGCCGCTTCTGCGACACCGAGTTCGTGGGCACCTCGGGGCCCGGCGGCGGGCGCTTCCGTGACGCCGCCGGGCTCGCCGCCGCCGCGGCGGCGCGCTGGCCCGGCGGCGGGGCGCCGTACGTCGTCTGCACCGGCGGCGAGCCTGCGCTGCAGCTCGACGGGGCCCTCGTCGCCGCGCTCCGCGAGGCCGGCCTCGAGGTCGCTGTGGAGACCAACGGCACCCTCGCCCTGCCCGCCGGGCTCGACTGGGTCTGCGTCAGCCCCAAGGCGGGCACCGAGCTGGTGGTCACCGGCGGCGACGAGCTCAAGCTCATCTACCCCCAGCCCGGCGCCGAGCCGGAGCGCTTCGCCGCCCTCGCCTTCGACCACCGCTTCCTGCAGCCCCTGGACGATCCCGACTACGAGGCGCACCGGGCGGCGGCCGTGGCCTACTGCCTCGCCCACCCGCAGTGGTCGCTGAGCCTGCAGCTGCACAAGGCGCTCGGCATCCCGTAGGCCGGCGGCGGGGCCGCCGCTGTCCCGCGCCCATGGTGAGCCGCCGGCTCGCCGCTTCCCGCTCGGGTGCGAGGGACCTGCGGCCTCGGGCCGCGTCTACCCCGGAAGAGAGGGTCCTCGGGGCCTCGGTGGCTTGCTATACAGGCATTTACATAGCCGTATGTCCAAGCAAGGCCTCAAGGGAGCCCGCTATGCGCCATTGGCTGAATCGCCGGATCGACCGCCGCCGTTTCCTCAAGGCCTCCGGCGGGACCGCTGCCGGGCTCGCTGTCGCGGGCTGCACCGTGACAGCGGAGGAGCAGCAGGGGACAGCACAGCAAGAAGCGCCGAAGGCCACGCTCCCCTACCCGCGCACGGCCATCGCCCGCGCCTCGGAGCTGACGGTGGATGAGCCGGTCACCTTCAACTACCCGGACGAGCAATCCCCCTGCGCGCTGCTCAAGACGGGCCGCCCCGTCGACGGCGGGGTCGGCCCGGAGGGGGACATCGTGGCCTATAGCACCCTCTGCTCGCACATGGGCATGCCGCTGACCTACGACGCCGAGGCGCGGACCTTCAAGTGCTTCGAGCACTTCAGCATCTTCGACCCCGAGCTCCGGGGCCAGCAGGTGTGCGGGCAGGCCACCGACGACCTGCCGCGGATCCAGCTCACCTACGACGAGTCATCGGACGAGCTGAGCGCCATCGGCGTCGCCGGCCTGATCTACGGCCGGGCGAGCAACATCCTCTAGCTTGCGGACTTCCCAGAAGGGGGGCGAGCGCCATGCAGAGCGTCACCGACCGTATCCCGCTGCCGCCGGTCTCAGCGGAGAAGCGCCAGCTGGTATGCCACTTCTGCATCGTGGGCTGCGGCTACTACGTCTACAAGTGGCCGATCAATGCGGAGGGCGGCCGCCGTCCCGAGGAGAACGCCCTGGGCCTGGACTTCACGATCCAGCTCGGCGCCATGCAGACGAGCCTCAGCCCGCAGATGGTCAACACCATCGAGGAGCGGGACGGGCAGCAGTACAACATCATGATCGTCCCGGACCGGGAGTGCGTGGTGAACCAGGGGCTGAGCTCGACCCGGGGCGGGCAGCTGGCCAGCGTCATGTACAACGGCCAGGGCGCCTCGGCGAACCGGCTCGAGCACCCGCACCTGCACACCGGCGACGACTGGGTGGCCGTGGGCTGGGAGCAGGCCATCGGCCTCTATGCCCGGCTGACCAAGCGGGTCCTCGACCGGGAGGGGCCCGATCAGCTGTTCTTCAACCTCTTCGACCACGGCGGCGCCGGGGGCGGCTTCGAGGACACCTGGGGCACCGGCAAGCTGATCTTCTCCGGGCTGAACACGAAGATGGTCCGGATCCACAACCGCCCGGCCTACAACTCCGAGTGCCACGCCTCCCGCGACATGGGCATCCACGAGCTCAACAACAGCTACCTGGACGCCGAGCTCGCGGACGTCATCCTGTGCCTCGGGGGCAACTCCTACGAGACCCAGTCGAACTGGTTCCTGGTGCACTGGGTGCCCGACATCGACGGCAGCTCGAACGCCAAGAAGCGCGAGTACTTCGAGTCCGGCGAGACTGCCGAGCCCGGCCGGATCATCATCGTCGATCCGCGCCGCACGCCCACGGTGGCCGTCGCCGAGGAGGTCGCCGGCGCGGAGCGCGTGCTCCACCTGCAGCCCCATCCGGGGACCGACCAGGCGCTGTTCAACAGCCTGCTCACCTACGCCTACGACCAGGGCTGGCACGACGCCGAGCTCATCGAGCGCCACACGCGCGGCTTCGATGAGGCGATGCGCGCCAACCGGCTCTCCCTCGAGGCGTGCAGCCGCATCACCGGCATCGACGAGGCGGACCTGCGCAAGGCCGCCGAGTGGGCCTACGCCCCCAAGCCCTCCGGGCACCGCCCGCGCGCCCTCCACGCCTACGAGAAGGGCATCATCTGGGGCAACAACAACTACCGCACCCAGGCGGCGCTGGTCGATCTCGCCGTGGCGACGCACAACGTCAATCGCCGCGGGACGGGCGTCGTGCGCATGGGCGGGCACCAGGAGGGCTACATCCGTCCCCCCTATCCCGGCGGCCGGCCGGCCCCCTATATCGACGAGGAGATCCTCGCCGGCAACGGCCGCATGCTCACCGTCTGGGCCTGCAACGCCTTCCAGACGACGAACGACGCCGAGCGCTACCGCAAGGAGGTCGTGCGCCGCAGCCAGATCGTCCGCCGGGCGATGGCCCAGGCCAACCCCTACGACCTCGACGCGCTGGCCGACGCGATAGACCGCGCCGTGACCGAGGAGGGCGGCCTGTTCATCACCACGATCGACCTCTACACCACCAAGATCGGCCAGCACGGCCACCTCATGCTCCCCGGCGCCCATCCGGGGGAGCGCGACCTCACCGCCATGAACGGCGAGCGCCGCATGCGCCTGTCCGAGCAGTTCATGGATCCGCCGGGCAGCGCCAAGGCCGACTGCCTGATCGCCGCCCACATGGCGAACGAGCTGCGCGCCCTCTACGAGGCCGAGGGCAACGCGGAGATGGCGGAGCGCTTCGCCGGCTTCGACTGGGCGGCGCCCGAGGACGCCTTCGAGGACGGCTTCCGCCGCGCCAACCAGGAGGGTAGCGAGGCCAGCGGGCACGGCGACGCCAACAACCGCCTGGTGACCTACGACCGGTTGCGTGCCATGGGCAACAACGGCGTCCAGCTCCCCGTCAAGGAGTACCGGGACGGCGAGCTCATCGGCACCGAGATGCCCTACGGCTCGTACGAGTTCGACACCGAGGACGGCAAGGTGCACTTCATCCCGGCCCCCTGGGAGGGGTTCCTGGAGGCGGCGGCCGAGCAGAAGCAGAAGTACCCCTTCTGGATCAACAACGGGCGGACCAACCAGATCTGGCAGAGCGCCTACCACGACCGCTACATCGACTTCCGCCGGGGGCGCTATCCGCTGGCGCCCCTCGAGATCCACCCCGATGATGCCGCGGAGCTCGGCGTCGACAACGGGGACATCGTCGAGGTGCGCAACGATTACGGCACCGTCCACGCCCTGGCCTACCTGGAGCCGGATATCCCCCGCGGGCAGACCTTCATGATGTTCGGCTACCCGTACAACGTCGCCGGTGACATCACGACCCCGGCGGTCGATGAGAATATCGTGCCCTACTACAAGGGCGCCTGGGGGGAGCTGCGCCGCATCGGCCGCTACGAGGGCCTGGCGCAGGGGGTGAGCTTCAAGCGCCGCCGCTACCGGTGAGCCGGCGGCGAGGCGCGTGCCGCCTCGCCGCCCCCGGGCACGCGACTGCCCGTGACTTTCCGCTGCATCCCACCCTCGAGGCCTTAGGCCTGCGCCTCCTCGCCCCCGCTCCAGGTGAGCGGGGCGAGAGGCGGCGCAGCGGGGCTGCGCCGGGCGGGCGGTAGCGGTCGCCTGCATGCGCTTTACCGTATATACGGTTAGCCGTATACTACGCCGGCCGCGTTCAGGAATAGGAGCCTGGGATGCTGCTCACCGCGATCGCCATCTTCGTCGTCACCATCGCCCTGGTCATCTGGCAGCCCCGGGGGCTGGGGATCGGCTGGAGCGCCACCGCCGGCGCCGTGGTGGCGCTGGCCACCGGGGTGATCGGGCTCGGCGACGTCCCCGTGGTCGTCGACATCGTCTGGAACGCCACCCTCACCTTCGTGTTCATCATCATCATCTCGCTGCTGCTCGACGAGGCCGGCTTCTTCGAGTGGGCGGCGCTGCACGTCGCCCGCTGGGGCGCAGGCAACGGGCTCCGGCTCTACGCCTTCATCGTCCTGCTCGGCGCCGCAGTGGCCGTGGCCTTCGCCAACGACGGGGCGGCGCTGATGCTGACCCCCATCGTCCTGGAGATGCTCTTCGCTCTGGGCTTCACCACCGGGGCGGCCTTCGCCTTCGTCATCGCCGCCGGCTTCATCGCGGATACCGCCTCCCTGCCGCTGGTGATCTCGAACCTCGTCAACATCGTCTCGGCGGACTTCTTCGACATCGGCTTCGCCGAGTACGCCGTGGTGATGATCCCGGTCTACGTCGTCTCCGTGCTGGGCTCCCTGGCGGTGCTGATGCTCTTCTTCCGCAAGCAGATCCCCCGGCGCTACGCGCTGGACGGGCTGCGCGAGCCGCGCGAGGCGATCCAGGACCGGGCTGTCTTCCGGGCCGGCTGGGCCGTCCTGGCGCTCCTCCTCGTGGCGGTCTTGATCCTAGAGCCTATGGGCGTGCCGATCTCCGCCATAGTCGGCGTGGGCACCGCCTTCCTGCTGGCGGTGGCGGCCCGTGGCCACGTGATTGCCACCCGCCGCGTGCTGCGCGAGGCCCCCTGGCAGATCGTCATCTTCTCCATCGGCATGTACCTGGTGGTCTACGGCCTGCGGAACCAGGGCCTGACCGGCGAGATCGCCGGCGTGCTGGACGTCATCGCCGAGCAGGGCGTCGTCGCCGCCTCGGTCGGCACCGGCTTCCTCGCCGCCCTGCTGGCCTCGGTGATGAACAATATGCCCGGCGTGATGGTCATGGCCCTGTCCATCGACGAGGCGGCGGCCTCCGGCCTGGTCAAGGAGGCGATGATCTACGCCAACGTCATCGGCTCGGACCTCGGCCCCAAGATCACCCCCATCGGCAGCCTGGCGACGCTGCTGTGGCTCCACGTCCTGGCGCGCAAGGGCATGCACGTGACCTGGGGCCGGTACTTCGCCATCGGCATCGTGATCACCCCGCCGGTGCTGCTGGTGACCCTGCTGGCGCTGGCGGGGTGGCTCACGGTGCTGCGCTAGCCCCCAGCGCCGATCCCCAAGAGAACGAGCGGAGGCCCCATGACGGATGCGAGCGCTACCCCTCTGAGGATCCTCTTCCTGTGCACCGGCAACTCCTGCCGCTCCCAGATGGCGGAGGGCTTCGCCCGCCATCTGGGCGGCCTGGCGGTCCAGGCCGGCTCGGCGGGTATCGAGGCCCACGGGCTGAACCCGCGAGCGGTGGCGGCCATGGCCGAGGTGGGCATCGACATCTCGGCGCAGGCCTCGTCCGTGATCGACGACGCGGCGCTGGCCTGGCCGGAGCTGGTGGTGACCGTCTGCGGCCACGCCGATGAGCACTGCCCCATGCTCCCGCCGGGGAAGCGGCGGATGCACTGGCCGCTGCCGGATCCGGCCCGCGCCACCGGCGAGCCGGCGGAGGTCGAGGCCGCCTTCCGCCAGGTGCGCGACGAGATCCACCAGCGGGTCCGGCAGCAGCTGGTGGAGGAGGGCGTGCTGCCGGGGGGCTGAGTGCCCTCCTCGCTGTCGTCCTGGGTCCTGGAGCGCCGGTGGGCAGCGCCGTCGGCTAGCCTAGCCCGAGGCCAGGAGGCCGCTGAGCCACTCGTCCAGCTGCTGGATCTCCGGCATGCAGACGGCGTGCTCCATGGGGTAGGTGTGCCAGTCCACCGCGAAGCCCGCCTCCGCCAGGGCACGGGCGGCCTGGCGGCCCAGCTCCGGCGGCACGATGGTGTCCTGGTCGCCGTGGGCCTGGAAGATCGGCGGCCGGCCCGCGGCGGTATCCGGACCCTGCCCCGCGGGCAGCCAGCCGGAGAGGGCGATGATGCCGGCCGGCGGCGTCTCGGCGTGCAGCGCGGTGTACAGCGCCGTGGCCGCGCCCTGGGAGAAGCCGGCGAGGATGAGGCGGTCCGCGGCGACGCCGCGCTCCCGCTCCCGGTGCAGCAGCGCCTCCACCTGCTGCCGTGCCTGCTCGAGGCCCGCCTCGTCCTCGTCGATGCCGCCCGGCCCGAGGCCGCGGATGTCGTACCACGCTGGCATGCGCATGCCGCCGTTGACCGTCACCGCCTGCTCCGGGGCGTGGGGGAAGACGAAGCGGATGCCCTGGGGCGCTGACTGGGTCAGCTCGTCGACCAGGGGGACGAAGTCGTTGCCGTCGGCGCCGAGGCCGTGCAGCCAGACGACGCTGGCGGTCACCGCATCGCCCGTCGTCCGCTCCACCGTCTCCAGGGGGGTCGCTCGGCCCATTATCCATCCTCTTTGGCTGTGCTGTTGGGCATCTCGCTCAGGCGCGCCAGGTCCTCCTCGTACCAGGCTTGCCCCTCGCCGCTCGCCAGGGCCGCGTCGAGGACGGCGCCTACCCAGGCCGGCTGCTCCGGGGCGATGCGGTAGTGGACCCACTGGCCGCGGCGCTCGTGCTCCACCAGGCCGGCCTCGCGCAGCAGCGCCAGGTGCCGGGAGATCTTCGGCTGGACGATGGCCAGGGCCGCAGTGAGCTCGCAGACGCAGAGCCGCCCCTGGCGCCGTAGCAGGAGCAGGCAGCGCAGCCGCGTCGGATCGGCGAGCAGGCGGAAGAGGTGGTCGGGTGCCAGGGCCATGCGGGAAGGGTATGGCGGCCTCCGCGGCGAATCAAGCGAGGTGCTGCCCGCGGCGCCGGGGGAGGGGTGTGCCGCCCCCGGTGCGGGGGCGGCGCCGGCCTATCGGCGGCCTAGGCCGCCTTGTTGCTGCCCTGGCCGGGCATCGGCGGCTGCAGGTTGGGCGCGTGCTCGCGGACGCGCTGCTGGAGGTCCTCGGCCATCGCCTGCCCGAGCTCGGTGAAGGTGCGGGCGTCCCTGGCGAGGCTGTCCGTGGTCTCCCGGGCGGCCTCGGTGCCCTTCTGCAGGTAGCTCTGCAGCTGCTCCGGCGACTGGACCTCCGACGCCTCGCGCAGCTGGCCGAGGGCCACGTCGGTGTAGCGGCGGGCCATGTCGAGCTGGTACTCCGCCATCTTCTCCCAGTGCTCGAGCAGCGCGCTGTTCACCGCGCGGAACGGCTCGGCGTAGTTGCTGAGCGGCTGCTGCATCTGCTGGATCATGTCCTGGTAGTTCATCATGGCTCTGCTCTCCTGTCTCGTGGGCTACGAGGTGTCTCGTCGATTGTTGCGTTGCAGCATAGCAGGCCTGTTGTTGCAGCGCAACACAATCGGTCTTGAAAAAGGCACGATACCTCTTGCCTTAGCCCCCGTTTATGTCATGATGAACATGCGGCCAGAGCTGAGACCTGACCCTGGTCCGGGGCCGCAATATAGCTGATTGATACAGAGGTTGTTTGAGATGTCAGAGCGTCAACAAGGTACGGTTAAGTGGTTCGACAACGCCAAGGGCTACGGCTT
>CAJXKI010000052.1 GCA_913055765.1 uncultured Ectothiorhodospiraceae bacterium | reverse complement strand
TATCCGGCCATCCACCTCAACCGCTCCGGCACCCGCCGCGAGGAGCTGCTCATGACCCCGGACGAGCTGCAGAAGACCTGGGTCCTGCGCAAGCTCCTGCACAACATGGACGAGGTGGCCGCCATCGAGTTCCTCCTCGACAAGCTCAAGGACACCAAGACCAACACCGAGTTCTTCGAGGCCATGAAGCGCTCGTGAGGCCCCGCCGGGCGACCCGGGGAGGCCGTGTGGTGCTTCCCCGGGCGCCGGCGGCACTCGGGCCCTGGTGGGCATGGCCCCCTGGCCACGCCCAGCGTGGTGACGGCGCCGGGCGGCGACGGCAGCGCCTCACCCCTGGGCGATGGGCCCCATACCGCTGGGGCCGAGGGGCGGGGAGAGGGTGGGCTAGCTCCCCGGCGGCGGCCCGTTGCCTGGGAGCCGGTAGAACACCCCGCGGGCCTGCGTGGTCGAGGTGACGCGGCCCTCAGCCTCGAGGGCAGCGAGCTGCCGGACCACGTCCTCCGCCGATCTGCCCAGGGTGTGGGCCAGGTCCTCGGCGGTGCAGGGGCGGCGGGCGAGGGTCTCCAGGATGGCGACGCCGGTATCCGCCCGGTAGCCCTCCTCGGCCGGGGCGGCGGCGGGCGCCGAGGCGATGACGCTGACGTTGTCCAGCCCCCAGTCGGCGGCGATGCGCGCCAGCTGCTCACGGCTCGCCGGCTGCAGCCCGGCCTCGGTGCCCGGCCGGTCCAGGGTGTTGAGCTGGATGCGGTCGGGCCGGATGCGGACCAGCGCCTCGCGGAGCAGGCGCAGATCCTCGGCGCTGTCGTTGTAGCCGGGGAGGATGACGACCTCCAGCCACATCTCACCGCGGAATTCTGCCCGGAAGGCCTCCAGCCCCGCTAGCAGGGAGGCCAGCCGCACCCGCGGCGAGGGGCGGTCCATGCGCCGGAAGGCGGCCTCCGAGGCGGCGTCCAGGGACGGCATGGCCACGTCGACCTCGGCGAGCTCCGCCCGGACCTGGGGGTCGTCCAGGAGGCTGCCGTTGGTGATGACGGCGATCCGCCCCTCCGGTGCGCGCCGGCGGAGGAAGGCCAGGACCTCGCCGAGCCGGCTGTTCAGGGTCGGCTCGCCGGCGCCGGAGAGGGTGAAGAAGTCCGGGCGCGGGTGGTGCGCCAGGTAGTGCGCAAGCTCCTCCAGGACCTCGTCCACTGCCACGTACTCGTCCCGCGCCACGGTCAGCCGGGTCGTCTGGCCGCACTCGCAGTAGACGCAGTTGAAGGTGCAGACCTTGTGCGGGACCAGGTCCACGCCCAGGGACATGCCCAGGCGGCGGGAGGGGACGGGACCGAAGAGGTGCTGGTACAAGGCGCCTCCTGGTTGATCAGCCGCTCGTGCGGACGAGGGTGCGGAAGGTGAGCCGGTAGCCGTCCTCGCTCGCCGCCTCCCGCGCCGTCTCCTGCCAGCCGTCGCCTAGGGCGGGGAAGGTGGTGTCGCCGTCCGGGGCGTCGTCCACCTCGGTGAGCTCGATGCGGTGGGCGCGGGGGAGGAAGAGGCGGTAGACCTCGCCGCCGCCGAGGACCATGATCTGCTCGCCGCCCGGGGCCTCGCCGGCCCGCGCCAGGGCCTCCTCTACGTCGGCGGCGGTCGTCGCCCCCGCCGCCTGGAGGCCCGGGTCGCGGGTGAGGACGAGGTTGGTCCGCTGCGGCAGGGGGCCGCCGAGGGCCGCGAAGGTGCGCCGCCCCATGATCACGGGGTGCCCTCGGGTGATGGCCTTGAACCGCTGCAGGTCGCACCGGAAGTGCCACGGCTGGTCGCCGCTGGCGCCGATGACCCCGTTCCGCCCGACGATGGCCACTAGGACGATCTCGCTCATCGATGCGCCCGCTAGAAGACGTGCCGGATGCCGAGGGCGAGGCCGGTGCTGTCCTCCCGGTCGATGCCGCCTGCGGTGCGGGGGCGGTACTCGCCGAGCGGCTCGTCCTCCACCGACCCCTCGGAGGAGTCGTAGCCGTAGCCGGTGATGGTGGCGCCGTCCTGGCCGGCGGCGGCGACGGCGTAGAGCTTGGTCTTCTGGGACAGGAAGTGGTCGTAGCCGAGCACGTACATGGACGGGTCGTCGATGTTCGTGCCGTCGCCGTAGTCGCTGGTGGTCACCGCCTGGGCCTTCAGCTCGCCGCTCGCCAGGCGGTAGGTGGCGCCGAGGGTGGTGGCGGTGGTGTCGTCCACCTGGGCGTGCTCGCCGAGGATCTCGCCGCCGCCGTAGTCCCAGCTGCCGTTGACGGCGACGAGCGGCTCCTCGGCGCCGATGAGCGCATCCTCGAAGACCGTCAGCCGCGCGGTGTAGGCCCCGCCCTTGTAGAGGAGCTGGCCGCCGACCCCGGGCTCCTCACGATCCTTGTCGACCTGGTCGCTGTCGTCGTTGCCCTCAGGGCTGTAGGTCACGCTGGCCTGCAGGGTCTCGGTGAGCGGCACCGAGTAGCGCAGGGCGTTGCTGATGCGGCTCGGGATCAGCGACTTGTCCGTCTGCCCGGCGCCGCCGAAGGCCATGAACTCGGCGACGGTGCCGAGCTGGTGCTTGAAGAGGTTGCTCTTCTGGGCGTGCTGGTTGCTCAGCGGCAGCCGCCCGGCGACGAGCCGCCCGTAGCGCCCCTCAAGGCCGATGAAGCTGTCGCGCTGGAGGTTGGTCAGGTCGCGGTCCTCGCCGTGCTGGTTCCAGTAGACGCCGGCCTCCCACTGGTAGACGGCCTTGAGGCCGGGGTCGAGCTGCTCGGCGCCGCGCACGCCGATGGCCGAGGTGTTGTTGGTCAGGGTGAGGTCGCCGCCGCTGGAGGCGCCGTGCGCGTCCTCGTAGTTGCCGCTGTTGCCGTAGTCGACGCTGTTCAGCGCGACGTTGACCCAGCCGTAGAGCTCCGGGCCCTCGTCGCCGCCCTCCTCGGCGAGGGTGGCGGCGGGGGCGGCCAGGGCGGCGGCTGTGGCGATGGTCAGCAGTCTCCTCATGCCTTCGGGTCTCCCTATCGCTTGTTGGTGTGGTGATCAGACGGCTACCGGCGCCTTGATAGCCGGGTGCGGGTCGTAGCCGTCCAGCTCGACGAGCTCGGGCTGCGTCAGCTCGGCGGCTCGGAAGAGGTCGGTCTCGCCGCTCACCCAGCGCAGCCCCGGCAGCGGCCGCGGCTCGCGGCTCAGCTGCTCCCGCGCCTGCTCGAGGTGGTTCTCGTAGAGGTGGCAGTCGCCGCCGGTCCAGATGAGCTCGCCGACCTCGAGCCCGACGTGCCGTGCCATGAGGTGGGTGAGCAGGCTGTAGGAGGCGATGTTGAACGGCACGCCCAAAAAGAGGTCCGCCGAGCGCTGGTAGACCTGGCAGGACAGCCGCCCCTGGGCGACGTAGAGCTGGAAGAGCAGGTGGCAGGGCGGGAGGTTCATCGCCTCCAGCTCGCCGACGTTCCAGGCGCTGACGATGTGCCGTCGGCTGTCGGGGTCGTCGCGCAGGCCATCGAGCACCTCGGCGAGCTGGTCGATCCGCCGGCCGTCCGGGGTCGGCCAGGAGCGCCATTGCGCGCCGTAGACCGGGCCGAGCTCGCCGTCCTCGCCGGCCCACGGCGACCAGATGCGCACGCCCCGCTCCTCCAGCTCGCGGGCGTTGGTGGCGCCGCGGATGAACCACAGCAGCTCCTCCACCACGCCGCGGAAGAAGACCCGCTTGGTGGTCAGCAGCGGGAAGCCGGCCTGCAGGTCGAGGCGCAGCTGGTGGCCGAACAGGGAGAGCGTCCCGGTGCCGGTGCGGTCGGCCTTGCTGTGGCCGTGATCCAGGACGTGGCGGACGAGCTCGAGGTACGTGCGCATGGGGGGCCGATGTCCTGTAGACGAGGATCGCCCCCATGATACGGGATGCGGGCGGGCAGCCGAAGCGGGGCGGCCTAGCCGACCCCCTTGATCAGCACCTTCGAGCCGCGGGCCTGATCGTAGAGGGTGCGCCGCGCCTCGGGGAGGGCGTCGGCATCCACCGGCTCGAAGCCGCGCTCGCGGAACCAGTCCTCGGCGCGGGTGGTGAGCACGAACAGCCGCCGCAGCCCGTGGCTCAGCGCCTGGCGCTCCAGCCGCTGGACCAGGGTGGCGGCCCGGCCGGCGCCACGGTAGCTCGGGTCCACCGCCAGGCAGGCGATCTCGCCGGCGTCCTCCTCGGGCCACGGCACCAGGGCGCTGGTGGCGATGATCGCGCCGTCGCGCTCGGCCACGGTGAAGGCGTCGATATGCGCCTCCAGGAGCTCCCGGGGCCGGTGGACCAGGGCGCCGGCCTCCTCTAGCGGGCGGATGAGGGCGAGGATGCCGGGGATGTCGTCGAGCTCCGCGGCGCGCAGCGTCTCGAAGGGCTCCGGGGTGAGCAGGGTGCCCACCCCGTCGCGGGTGAAGAGCTCCAGCAGCAGGGCGCCGTCCTGGCGGCGATCCAGCAGGTGGACCCGCCCCACGCCGCCGGCGCAGGCCTGGTGGGCGCTGTGCAGCAGCCGCCGGGCCTCCTCGGGCAGCCCCGCGCCCTCGTCGAGCCACGCTCGGGCCTCCCGCGGGGTGAGCTCGCGGATGGCCGCGCCGTCGGCGTCGCGCAGCGGGGCGTGGCTGCTCAGGTGGATGAGCTTGTCCGCCCCGAGCGCCTCGGCGACCGAGCGGGCCACGGCCTCGGCGGAGAGGTTGAAGGCCTCGCCCGTCGGGGAGTAGCCCAGCGGCGAGATTAGGGCCACATCACCCTGGGCCAGCCGCTGGCTCAAGGCCTCCGTATCCACGCGGCGCACCTCGCCGGTGTAGAGGTGGTCCACGCCGTCGCGCACGCCCACCGGGCGGGCGGTGATGACGTTCCCCGAGACCACGCGGAGGCGCAGCCCGGCCATGGGGGAGGTGGTCACGCCGGCGGAGAGCTGCGCCTCGAGGGTGGTGCGGACCTCGCTGACGGCGTCGCGGACGCACGCCAGGGTCTCGGCGTCGGTGACGCGCAGGCCGGTGCTGCCGTGGGCGTAGCGCGGCGCCAGGCCGTGGCGCTGCAGGCGGCGCTCCACCTGGGGACGGGCGCCGGGGACGAGGACCAGGCGTACGCCGAGGCTGGCGAGTACGGCCAGGTCGTGGACCAGCCCCGCCACTTGGGGCGGCTCCACCGCGGCGCCGGGGAAGGCGATGACGAAGGTGCGCCCGCGGTGGGCGTTGATGTACGGCGCCGCGTGGCGGAACCAGTCCGTGAACTGCTCCGGATCGAGCTCGGCGAGACGCATGCCCGCCGGCTAGAGCTCGCTGCCCCAGCGGCTACGCCGGCGCGGGCGCAGCCGCGGCAGGATGAGGCCTAGGACCACGCCGCCGACGAGCACGCCGGCGCCGGCCAGGAACCACTGCTGCTGGCGGCTCTCGGCCAGCGCCTGGTGGCGCGCCTCCAGCTGCTCGTTGCGCTCGAGGAGCCGGTCGACCCGCTCCTTGAGCGCCTCGTTGGCCTCGACCAGCTCGTAGCCCTCCTGGGCCTGCTCCAGCTCCCCCTCCAGGGTCTCGATCCGCTGCTGGGCCTCGCTGAGCTGCTCCTGGAGCTCCGCCTTCTCGCTATCCCGCTCGGCGAGCTGCGCCTCCAGGGTCTCGATCTGCTCCTGCGCATCGGCGAGCCGCTGCTCCACCTCGCCGATGCGCACGCGGGCTGGCCGCTCGTCCATGAGGTATTGCCCCTGGACCCAGCCCTCGTCACCCGTCTCGGCGTCGCGGACGTAGGCCCAGTCCTCCAGGGTCGAGGCCTCGAACCGCTCCTCGGCACCCGCTGGCGGGTCGAGGACCTCCACCCGCCGGCCGGTGTCGAGGAAGCGCTGGATGGCGTACGCGCTGCCCGGCCCCTCGCGGAAGGAGATGGTGAGCTGGTCGGCCACCCAGCGGGGCTCGGCGCTGGCCAGGGCGGGCGTCAGGCCGGCTGCGGCGGCGAGGATGAGGGCGACGATGGGGCCGATGTCGGTACGCACGGGCTCGCTCCAGCCTGTCGACAGTATCAGGCCAGTCTAACAACAAGCGGCCTCCGGGTCGCGGGCGGCAGGGCCGGTCGCGCCCGGCGCGGATTGCGTGGCGCCGGCGGCGGCCGCAGAATACCGGGCCCTACCGAGGAGGCCCCATGCAGCAACGACCCGTCATGCGCCTGAAGGCCGGCGAGGAGCGCCGCCTGCGCGCCGGCCACCTGTGGATCTTCAGCAACGAGGTGGACACCGGGCAGACGCCCCTGCGCGGCTTCGCGCCCGGTGAGCAGGTGACCGTCGAGGATGCCCGGGGCAGGAGCCTGGGGTGCGCCTACGTCAACCCCAACTCCCTGATCTGCGCCCGTCTGGTCAGCCGCGACGCCAAGGTGGGCCTGGACCGCTCGACGCTGGTCCATCGCCTGCAGATCGCGCTGGCGATGCGCGACCGGCTCTTCCCCGAGCCCTGCTACCGGCTGGTCCACGGCGAGGCGGACGGCCTGCCTGGGCTGGTGGTGGACCGCTTCGGCGACGTCTGCGTCGTCCAGCCCAATACGGCCGGCATGGAGCAGGTGCTCGACGAGATCGGCGAGGCCCTGGGGCGGGTGCTCGCCCCACGGCATATCCTGGTCCGCGCCGACAGCCCGGTGCGCGAGCGGGAGGGGCTGGCGCAGCGTGTGGCCTGGCTCGGCGATCCCGGCCCGGCGAGCCTGACCGTGCACGAGGCGGGGCTGACCTTCGAGGTCCCGGCCGAGACGGGGCAGAAGACCGGCTGGTACTACGACCAGCGCGCCAACCGCCGGCGCCTGGCCGCCTACGCTGCCGGCGCCCGGGTGCTCGACGCCTTCGCCTACAGCGGCGCCTTCGCCATCGCCGCGGCCGCGGCTGGTGCCCGCGAGGCGGTGGCGGTCGAGAGCTCCGCCGAGGCCTGCGACCGTATCGCCGCCAACGCCGAGCGCAACGGCGTCGGCGACCGGGTCACCGTGATCGAGGGGGAGGTCAACGACTACCTGGCGGCCGCCCGCCAGGGAGGCGAGCGCTACGACGTGGCGGTGGTCGATCCGCCGGCGTTCATCAAGCGCCGCCGCGACCGCCGCTCCGGCGAGCGCGGCTACCGCAAGGTCAACGAGGCCGCCCTGCGGCTGCTCGGCCGGGACGGGGTGCTGCTCAGCTGCTCCTGCTCCGCCCATCTGCCCGAGGAGCGCCTGTCCGGCATCCTCCTCGCCGCCGCCCGCCACCTCGACCGCTCCCTGCGCACCCTCGAGCGCGGCGGCCCGGCGCCGGACCACCCCACCCACCCGGCGATCCCGGAGACGGCGTACCTGAAGGCGCTCTTCGTGCGCCCGGTGATCGCGTCGAGCCTGCCCTAGGCCTGGGAGGTGCCCCGATGACGGCAGCCCTGCCCGCCCGTGAGGCGATCCGCGCCGATGTCGCCCGTGCCCTCGAGGAGGACGTGGGCAGCGGCGACCTGACCACCGCGCTGGTGCCGGCCTCGGCCGTGGCGGAGGCGGAGGTCGTCGCCCGCGAGGAGGCCGTGCTGTGCGGCGCCGCCTGGCTCGAGGAGGCCTTCCGGCAGCTGGACGGCACCGTCGAGGTGCGCTGGCTGCGCGCCGACGGCGACCGGGTGGCGCCCGGCACGGCGCTCTGCCGGGTGCGGGGGCCCGCCCGGGCGCTGCTGACCGGGGAGCGCACCGCCTTGAACTTCCTCCAGCTCCTCGCCGGGACGGCCACTGAGGTGCGCCGCTTCGCCGACGCCGTGGCCGGCACGGGGGTGGAGATCCTCGACACCCGCAAGACCGTGCCAGGGCTGCGCGCCGCGCAGAGGTACGCCGTCCGCTGCGGCGGTGGCTCCAACCACCGTGGCGGCCTCTACGACGCCTACCTCATCAAGGAGAACCACATCCAGGCGTGCGGCGGCATCGCCCGGGCGGTGGCGCTGGCCCGTGCGCGCGCCGCCGGTACGCCGGTCACCGTGGAGGTGGAGGGGCTCGAGCAGATGGAGGCGGCCATCGCCGGCGGCGCTGATGTGGTGCTGCTCGACAACTTCGATCCCGCCGGGGTCCGCGCTGCGGTGGACCAGGCCGCCGGCCGGGCCGCCCTAGAGGTCTCCGGCAGTGTCGACCTGGCCGGCGTCCGCGAGCTCGCCGCCGCCGGGGTGGACCGGATCTCGGTGGGGGCGCTGACCAAGCATGTGCGCGCCCTCGACCTGTCCATGCGCTTCACCAGGACGGCCTAGCCGCCGCCGCTGCGGCGGGCGACGGCGCTACCCTCTGATAGGCTGCACGGCATGCTGATCTATCCCGACCTCGACCCCGTCGCTTTCCAGATCGGGCCCGTTGCCATCCACTGGTACGGGCTGATGTACGTAGCCGGCCTCCTCGCCGCCTGGGGGCTGGGACGTTGGCGGGCCCGCCGGCCCGACAGCCCGGTGGCCGCGCAGCAGGTGGACGACCTGATCTTCTACGGCGCCCTGGGCGTGATCGCCGGGGGCAAGATCGGCTACCACCTCTTCTACGACCTGGCCGGCTGGCTGGACGATCCGTGGGCCCTGGTCCGCCTCTGGGAGGGCGGGATGTCGTTCCACGGCGGGCTCATCGGGGTCGCCCTGGCGCTGCTGCTCTACGCCTGGCGCGCGGCCATCCCGGTGCTGCGCCTGAGCGATTTCGTCGCCCCGCTGGTGCCCATCGGGCTGGGTGCCGGGCGCCTGGGCAACTTCATCAACGGCGAGCTCTGGGGCCGGCCCAGCGACGTGCCGTGGGCCATGGTCTACCCTCCGCTCGGCGACGAGCCGCGCCACCCCTCCCAGCTCTACGAGATGGGCCTGGAGGGCATCGCCCTGTTCGCGCTGCTTTGGTGGTTCTCCGCCCGGCCGCGGGCGCGGGGGGCGGTGACCGGCGCGTTCCTGGCCGGCTACGGGGCCTTCCGCTGCCTCGCCGAGCTGTTCCGCATGCCGGATGCCCACATCGGCTACCTGGCCTTCGGCTGGCTGACCATGGGGCACCTGCTGAGCCTGCCCATGATCGCCGCCGGGGTCAGCCTGCTGGCGTGGGCGTACCGCCGGCGTGCCGCCGCCTAGCCGCGCGCCGCCCTCGTCGATCGCGACGATGTCGGGGATATGGCGACAGGAAGGGGCCTTTTGGGGGCTTATCGGCGCCTTTCGGGATAGGCCAGCTTGTCAGGCCGGTAGGGATCGGGTATCGTCCATCGCCGCTACCCACCGAGGGGACCGCCAGGAGCTCGGCCTCGCATGCTTGTCGCAGTACTCGCCGGATTCATCCTCGCTGCCCTAGTCCCGTGGCTGCAGCCGTACCTCGGTGAGCGTGCCGGCCGCCTCTACGCCCTGCTCCCGGCGGCGCTGACCCTCTACTTCGCCACCTTCCTCCCCGGCGTGGCGGCCGGCGAGGCGAGCCAGCTGGCGCTGCCGTGGGTGCCGGGGCTCGGGCTCGAGCTCGCGTTCCATCTCGACGGCCTGTCGCTGCTGTTCGCGCTGCTGATCTGCGGCATCGGCGCCCTCGTGGTGCTCTACGCCGGCGACTATCTCCAGGGCGACCCTCGCCAGGGCCGCTTCTTCGTCCAGATTCTCGCCTTCATGGCGTCGATGCTGGGGCTGGTCCTGTCCGATAACCTCATCGCCCTGTTCATCTTCTGGGAGCTGACCAGCATCACCTCGTACATGCTGATCGGCTTCGACCACGAGGACAGCACGGCCCGCCGGGCAGCGCTGCAGGGGCTGGTCGTGACCGTGGGCGGCGGCCTGGCGCTGCTGGCGGGCCTGGTGCTGCTCGGTACCGTGGCCGGCACGTACACCATCAGCGAGATCGTCACCCAGGGCGAGGCGATCCGCGGGCACGCCTACTACCTGCCGCTGCTCCTGCTGGTGCTCCTCGGCGCCTTCACCAAGTCGGCCCAGGTGCCCTTCCACTTCTGGCTGCCCAACGCCATGGCGGCGCCGACCCCGGTCTCCGCCTACCTGCACTCGGCGACCATGGTCAAGGCCGGCGTCTACCTCCTGGCGCGGCTCCATCCGGCGCTGGGCGGCACCGATCCGTGGATCGTGATCTGCTCCCTGGTCGGCGGCGCCACCATGGTCACCGGCGCGTACCTGGCGGTGCGCAGCACGGGCATCAAGTGGGTGCTGGCGTACTCCACGGTCATGGCGCTGGGGACGCTGACCATGCTCGTCGGGGTGGGCACCGAGGCGGCGATGGTCGCCTTCGTCGCCTTCCTGCTCGGCCACTCCCTCTACAAGGGCGCGCTGTTCCTTATCGCGGGCGGGCTGGAGCACGAGACGGGTACCAAGGACATCCTGGCGATGGGCGGCCTGCGCCGGGCCATGCCCGTCACCGCGCTCCTCGCCGCCGTCTCCGCGCTGTCGCTCGCCGGGCTCCCGCCGCTGTTCGGCTTCATCGGCAAGGAGCTGATGCTCGAGGCGGTCCTGGCGGCGCCCTTCGCCGGCGCCCTGCTCACCCTGCTGGCTGTGGTCACGGCCGTGCTGGTGGTGGCCGCCGCCGGGGTGGTCGCCCTGCGGCCCTTCTACGGCCGGCCCCGGGAGACGCCGAAGGCGCCCCACGAGGCCCCCAACGCCATGCTCGCCGGGCCCGCGGTGCTCGGGCTGCTGAGCCTGCTCTTCGGCCTCGTGCCCGGCGTCCCCGGCGACGCCTTCATCTCGGCGGCGGCGGGGGCGCTGAGCAGCGAGCCGGTCCACGCGCACCTAGCGCTCTGGCACGGCCTGACCCTGCCCCTCGGGCTGTCGGCGCTTGCCGTCGCCGGCGGGGCGCTGCTCTACAGCCGGTGGGACCGTGCCCGGGCGGCCATGCGCCGGCTCGACACCCCGCTCTACGAGCGCGGCCCCGAGGCCGGCTACGACTGGCTCATGGCGGCCCTCGAGGGCCTCGCCCGCCGGGTGACCCCGGTGCTGCAGCACGGCTACCTGCGCCACTACATCGCCACCACGGTGCTGACCCTGGTGGCCCTGGTCGGCTTCACGCTGCTCACCCGCTACCAGGGCAGCCTCGCCACGGGCATCGACGTGCGCTTCTACGAGCTGGTCATCGCCGTGCTCCTCGTGGTGGCGACGGTGTTCGCCTGCCGGACCCAGTCGCGGCTCGGCGCGGTGGTGTCGGTGGGGGTGGTGGGCTACGCCGTGGCGCTGTTCTACCTCCTGTTCAGCGCCCCGGACCTGAGCATCACCCAGATCCTGGTGGAGACGCTCACGGTCATCCTCCTGGTGCTGGTGCTGTTCAAGCTGCCGGGGTTCGTGAGCTTCTCCTCGCCCCAGCAGCGGGCCTGGGACGCCCTCGTCGCCGGCCTGCTCGGGCTGCTCGTGACCACGCTGCTCCTCGTCGCCATCGAGCACCAGCTCGCGGCGCCGATCTCGGAGTACCACCTGCGCGAGAGCGTGCCGCTGGGACACGGCCGTAACGTCGTCAACGTGATCATCGTCGACTACCGGGCCCTGGACACCCTGGGCGAGATCTTCGTGGTGGCCCTCTCGGCGATCGGCGTCTACTCCATGATCCAGTACACCCGGTCCACGGGGGGGGATCGCCCATGACCCGGCCGCGCTCGCTCATCCTGCAGACCATGGCGCGGCTGCTGCTGCCGCTGCAGCTGCTCTTCTCCGTGTTCATGCTGCTGCGCGGCCACGACCTGCCCGGTGGCGGCTTCATCGCCGGCCTCGTGGCCTCGGCGGGGTTCGTCCTGTTCCTCTTCGCCTTCGGCATCCCGGCGACGCGGGGGCTGCTGGGCGTCGATCCCCGCAGCGTCGCCGGCACCGGGCTGCTGCTGGCCGTCGCCTCGGTGCTGCCCGGCCCGCTCAGCGGGCAGCCCGCGTTCACCGCGCAGTGGTGGGAGCCCGTGATCCCCTTGGTCGGCGCGGTCAAGATCGGCAGCCCGATCATCTTCGACGTGGGGGTCTACCTCACCGTGATCGGCGCCCTGCTCACCATCGTCGTC
>CAJXKI010000051.1 GCA_913055765.1 uncultured Ectothiorhodospiraceae bacterium | reverse complement strand
TTTATTGCCGTAGCTGAGATCGTTTCAGGCCTTGGTCACAGTAAGGGCAAACGTTTTCGATTTCGTCTGTTAGTTACCTCTCTGATGTTGACTTTGTGGGTCTGCAGTGGCTTTGCTGTTGCGGCGGAACTTCCTAGTGGTGGAAATATCGTCGCTGGTTCGGGAACCATTACTACCAGCGATACCAATATGAACATTACTCAGAACACTAATAAGATGATTACCGACTGGAGCAGTTTCAGTATCGGTGAAAACAATACGGTAAATTTTGTTCAACCCGGCAGTGACGCCGCAGCGTTGAATCGGGTATTGGGCAATCAGGTTTCAGTTATCCGAGGCGCCCTTAATGCCAGTGGGCAGATTTTCCTCGTCAACCCCAACGGGGTGATCTTCAATAACACGGCCCAGGTTGATGTGGGCAGCCTGGTATCTTCTACCCTCAATATCAGCAATGATGATTTCCTGGCCGGCAATTACCAATTCAGCGGAAATAGCAGCAACGCCATTATCAATCAAGGTAATATTCAAGCAACAGATGGCGGCTCTATAGCCATGATAGGTGCGCAAATAATTAATGACGGAACCCTCGCCGCCAACAACGGTAATGTCCTAATGGGTGCCGGATCTAAGGTGCTGCTTGATCTGGGTGGACCAGTAAAGATTAAGGTCAATCAGGGTGCCGTCGACACCCTGATTGATCAGGGCGGAGCAATTAAAGCTAATGGCGGTCAGATTTGTTTAACTGCTAAAGCTGTCGACGACCTGGCCAGCAGCGTCATCAACCACGACGGCGTCAGCCGGGCCCAGACCCTGGAGAAGGGCGATGACGGCAGCATCGCCCTTAAGGGGGACATGGACAACGGCACCACCGAGGTAGCCGGCACGCTGGACGCCTCAGCCCCCGAAGGCGGCGACGGCGGTTCCATCAAGACCTCGGCCGCCGAGGTCAACATCGATCCCGAGGCCACCATCACCACCGACGCGCCCCAGGGCGAGGCCGGCCAATGGCTCATCGACCCCTACGATTTCACCATCGCCGATTCGGGCGGCGACATCACCGGCGACCAGCTTGGCACGGCCCTGGATTCCAACGACGTCACCATCGAGACCACCGATAGCGGGGTAAACTGCACCAACGCGGATGGTAACTGCGGGAGTGGCGATTCGGGCGGCAACGGCGATATCTTCGTCAACGACACCGTCACCTGGGATACGAACACCCTGACGCTCTCGGCCCATCGCAACATCGAGATCAACCAGGAGATGACCGCCACCAGCGGCGGCGGTTTGGCGCTAAAGTACGGCCAGGGCGCCACCGACGGCGTTATCGACGGCACCGAGGCCGATTACACCGTCAACGCCCCGGTCAACCTACCGAGTGACGGCAGCTTCTCCACTCAGCTCGGCAGCAACAGCGCCAACGAAGTCACCTACACTATTATCAACGAACTGGGCAGTGAGGGCAGCACCTCGGGTACGGACCTCCAAGGTATCGAGGAAAATCTCGACGGCAATTATGTCCTAGGCAGCGATATCGACGCCAGCGATACCTCGAATTGGGACGGCGGTTTTTTACCTCTGGCCCAAGAGCTTTCGGAACCTTGGTTCACGGGTACCCTCGATGGCTTGGGGCACACGATCAACAACTTGAATATTGAAAGATCGAATGAGGCCAACGTAGGGCTCTTTGGCTTCATCGGTGAGGGCGGTGACGTTAAAAATCTCGGTATCGAAGGCGGCAGCATCTCTGGCGGGGACAACGTGGGTGCCTTAGCCGGCATCAGCGGCGATAGCGGTGATGATGACAAGGGCACAGATAACCTCGCTAGTGGCGGTACGGTGACGAATGTCTACGCAACGGCGGATGTTTCCGGCGAAGACTCCGTGGGTGGGCTCGTAGGCGAGAACTTCGACGGCGCCATCAAGGAAGCCTATGCTACGGGAACCGTCTCCGTCGAAGATAAAGGGCAGAATGTAGGGGGGCTTGTCGGCTACAACGCGGGGCAAATCACAGACGCCTACGCCACGGGTGATGTCAGCGCTTCCGATAGCACAAATGTAGGCGGGCTCGTGGGCGCTAATTTCGGTGCCGATAACCTCGATGATGATATCATCAAGCGCGCCTACGCTACCGGCAGTGTTACCGGCGATAGCGAGGTGGGCGGCCTCGTGGGCTACAACAGCGTGACCGATTCCACTATCAAGGTTGCCTACGCCACCGGCGCCGTCAGCGGGAACACGAACGTGGGCGGCTTCGTCGGCGAGAACCAGGGGACCATCACCGATGGTTACTGGGACGAGGGCACTACGGACCAGACCAGTGGGATCGACACCGATGGCGGAACGACGAACAATCTAAGTGGCCTCACCACTGATGAAGCTATTGTCGAGGGCAACTACGGCGAATTCGACTTTACTAACCACTGGTACATGGTGGACGGCGCTACCCGCCCCTTCCTGCGCACGGAGCATTCTCCCACCATCCGCAACGCCCACCAGCTCCAGCTTATGGCCATGGACAAAAGCGCCGATTACGAGCTGGCCTGGGACATCGACCTGAACCCCGCGCTCACCAATAAGGCCGACATGTGGGCTACCGATGCCTCGGACCTGAGCAATATTGACGGCGCCGGCTTCGCGCCCGTGGGCGATGACTCCAACGGCTTTATCGGCACCTTCGACGGCCTGGGCCACACCGTC
This sequence comes from uncultured Ectothiorhodospiraceae bacterium, assembly GCA_913055765.1. Taxonomy (GTDB): domain Bacteria; phylum Pseudomonadota; class Gammaproteobacteria; order Nitrococcales; family Halorhodospiraceae; genus Halorhodospira. The sequence goes on along the minus strand of CAJXKI010000051.1, from coordinate 9,575 downwards.
AGTAACCTGACAATCGACAGACCCACTGAAGATAACACGGGCCTGTTCGGGGTCACGGACAGCGAGGCCAGTCTTGCCAGTATCCGGAACGTCGTCCTCGAAAGCGCCAACGTGACCGGGCGGGTAGCCCTCGGCACGCTAGTCGGCAGTAATGACGGTGAAGTCATAGGCGTGACTGTGGCTGGCAATGTTACCCAGGAAAATGGTGACGTCGATTCCGACGACGGTGCGGGCGGTCTTGTCGGCAAAAACAGCGGAACCATTAATGAATCCTCCTCCGATGTCGCCGTTCAAGGCGGTGACTGGAGAGTCGGTGGCCTCGTCGGGTACAACGATCCCGAGGGAGCAATTCAAAATGCATTGGCAACCGGTGATGTCACCCAGAATACAGACTCCACGGAAGACCTCGGCGATGGCGGTGGCTTGGTTGGTTTTAACGATGGATTCATCCACAACTCGCACGCAACGGGGAACGTAACAGGAGAAAGTAAAAATAAATTCGGTGGTCTGGCCGGGCGAAACGATGGAAAGATCACCGCGTCGTATGCTTCGGGTGACGTCACTGGTCAAGATAGCGCGAACAAAGTCGGTGGACTCGTCGGATACAACGGTGAAGATAATTCCGGCACTATTATAAATTCCTACGCGACAGGCGCCGTCAGTGGGGATTCGGATCACGTCGGCGGCTTGGTGGGCTACAACCCCTCGGCAAGCGAAGTCGAGGACTCAGTGGGGGGCCAAATCGAAAACGCCTACGCCACTGGCGAGGTGCAGGGGGGTGGTTCGAATGTGGGCGGTTTAGTGGGTTACAACGGTGGAAGCATCACGGCCGCCTACTGGGACACTGAAACCACCGGCCAGACGGTTGGCATCGGCACAGACGACAACAGCCAGTCCGGCAACGTCACCGGCCTGACCACCGCCGAGATGCAGGATCCCTTCCAGTTCATCGATGGCGGCTGGGACTTCGCCGATGTGTGGGGCAAGTCCCGCGACGGCAACAACAGCGGCTACATGGTCCTCAAGGCTCTGGACGACACGGCCTATGACTACTACGTCCGCCTGAGCGATACGAACACCAGCAAGACCTATGGGGCCACCGACCGCACGCTGGACAGTGTCTCCCTCGATGGGCCGGGATCCGGCAATGTCACCCTGAAGTTCAACAACACCAAGGACACTGGCACCTATACCTACGACGAACCCGGCGTGCTCGACCCGGATTTCACCACCGGGACCGAAGGCGATTACTACTTCAAGTACGGCAGTGGCGCGCTCACCATCGACCCGCGCACCCTGACAGTGAACGGCGACATCGCCGCCGCCGATAAGGCCTTTGATGGTACCCTTGCGGCCACCATCACCGAGGACAATCTCGCCTTGGCCCGCACCGTCTCCGGCGACGAGGTGGGACTGAATCCAGCGGCCGCCTTCACGGCGACCGGTCCCGGCGGGGCTATCCCGGTGGAGTTGGTACCGGCCTCCGCGCTCCTCGGCGCCGATACCGAGAACTATCGCCTGGACCTGACCGGCGCCCCGACGACTACCGCGTCGATTACCGGGAAGCCCTCGGGGACGCAGCAGGACGAGGAACTCAACGCGTCCGTCAGCGATGCTTCCCGCCTAGCCGCTGCGGATCTCGACGGCCAGGATTTCGAGGTCAGCAACGAAGGTATGGGCATGCAGTCCGGTTCGGCGGCTGAAGAGGACGACAACCAGAAAGAGGAGGCCGCCGAGCAGGGCACATCGACGAGATGGGCCGGTAGGGGGGTCCTCACCAACGTGGAGGTGATCGCTACGGGCATCCGCCTCCCGGAATTCGCTGACCAGGGAGCCCAATAATGCACCGTTCGCTATTCCTCGCCGCCCTGGCCGGAACCAGCCTGGCCTTGGGCTCGGCCGCCGCCCAGACCCAGCCCGACGCCGGCCGTATCCTCCAGGAGATCGAGCCGGAGCAGGTGCGCCCGGAGGAGCCGTCGGTGGATCTGGACACGGACGCCCCCGCACCTGAGGCCGGGGATGGCGACGGCGGGGCCACCATCCGCCTAGAGGCCATCGCCTTCGAGGGCAACTCGGAGCTCAGCAACGCCGAGCTGCTTGACATCCTGCCCGACGAGGTCCTCGACGAGCCCCGCGACCTGGCCGGCCTGCGCGAGCTCGCCGCCCGCATCACCCGCCACTACCGTGAGGCAGGGTACCCCTTCGCCCGGGCCGTCCTGCCGCCCCAAGAGCTCGGGGACCGCCGCCTCACCATCCGCGTCCTGGAGGGTCGCTACGGCACTGTCACCGCTGCCGGCGACGATGACGCCCTGGTGGCCTTCGCCGAGGGCTTCCTGGCGCCCCTCGAATCCGGCGAGGTCATCCACGGCCCCGAGCTGGAGCGCACGGCCCTGCTCCTCGGCGACCAGCCCGGTCTCCAGGTGCGCCCCGTCCTCCAGCCCGGGGCGGAGACGGGCACCGGCGATCTGCGGGTGGCCGTCGAGGAGGGCGAGCGCATTACCGGTGCCGTGAGCCTGGACAACCACGGCAACCGCTACTCCGGCGAATGGCGCACTCGCGCCAACCTGGGCGTAAACCGGATCCTGACCCCGGGCGACCGCCTGCGGATCCAGGGCCTGTACAGCGAGGAAGATATGTGGCTCGGCGGGGTGCGCTACGCCCTGCCCCTCGGCGCCAGCGGCCTACGCGGCCACGTGCGCTACGCCCGCAGCGAGTACGACCTGCGCGCCCCCTTCGAGGGCTTTACCGGCACCACCGACACCGCCGAGGCCGGGCTGCGCTATCCGCTCCTGCGCGCCCGCCGCAGCAACCTCGACCTCACCGCCACCTACCGCTACCAGGACCTGAGCAACGAGGTCGAGGGCTTCGAGTACGACGCCCGCGCCATCCACAGCCTGCCGCTGGGCGTGCGCTTCGACCACCGGGACCGCCTCGCCGGCGGCGGGGTCACGTACGGCCGGGTGGTGGTGACCCCCGGGCAGGTGGATCCCGACATCGGCGGCGGCCTCGACAGCGGCTTCACCAAGGTGAGCGGCCAGGTGGCGCGCCAGCAGCGCCTGCCGGCGGGCTTGCAGGCCTTCGCTCGGCTGCGGGGCCAATGGGCGGATGTCTCCTTGCCCTCGGCGGAGTCCTTCACGCTGGGCGGGGCCAAGGGCGTGCGCGCCTACCCGCAGGGCGAGGGCACCGGCAGCCGCGGCCTCCTCGCCCGGACCGAGCTGCGCCGCCCGCTCGCGGCCCTGCCCGGCGGCCGCTGGACGCCCTTCGTGTTCTTCGATGCCGGCGAAATCCAGGAGTGGGGAGACGAGGCCGGTCGCTCCATCAGCGGCGGCGGCCTCGGCTTGCGCTGGCGCCATGACGGCTGGCACGCCGAGCTGACCACGGCTTGGAAGAGCAGCGGAGGGGATCCGCGCTCGGACAGCAACAGCCGCAGCCCCCGCGCCTGGGCCGAGGTGGGGTATCGATTCTAGAGGGCAGCAGGGAAGGCTAGTCCTCAGGGGGAGGGGGCAATTCTCCGCGCGCGGATGGCGCATGAGCTTGGCATGGGCTTGCCCCGCGTCCTCGAGGGAGCGGCTGACCGCTTCAGCATTATCCTAGGGGAATGGAATGGCCCACTATAGGGAGGGCCTTGGGGAGAGGTGGTGCTCGGGGTGGGACTCGAACCCACACGGCCCATCGGGCCACTAGCCCCTCAAGCTAGCGCGTCTACCATTCCGCCACCCGAGCGGGGTGCTCGCTAGAGGGGAGGCCGCTGTCGCGCCTCGCCCCAGCAGCTGCACAGGCTACGTAAAACACGGCCGTGAGGCAACACCCTCGGCCTCGGCACCCGGCGAGCCAGCGCCTGCCTACGCCTTGCCGCGAAGGAGCGGCTCGATCTCCGCCGCCGGCAGGGGCTTGGCCCAGTAGAAGCCCTGGCCTACCTCGCAGCCGCGCTCTTGCAGGAAGGCGGCCTGCTCGGCCGTCTCCACCCCCTCGGCGATCACTCGCAGCCCCAGGTGCCTGGCCATGGCGAGCACCGCCTCGATGATCCCTTCGCTGGCCCGCGTCTCGCCGATCCGCTGGACGAAGGAGCGGTCCACCTTGAGGAAGTCCAGCGGCAGCTCCTGGAGGTAGGCGAGGGAGGAGTAGCCGGTGCCGAAGTCGTCCAGGGCGAAGCCTACGCCGGCCGCCCGCAGGTCCGCCATCTTGGCCTGCGCGGTGTTGAGATTGGCCATGAGCAGGCTCTCCGTGACCTCGAGCTTGAGGCAGCGCCCGCTGACGCCGGCCTGCGAGAGGCGCTCCAGCACCCCCTGCCCCCAGTCGTCCTGGTTGAACTGCAGGGGGCTGACGTTCACGGCGAGGCCGAGGGGAAGGGGCGCCTTGCTCCGCTGGAGCCAGGCGTCCGCCTGGGCCAGCACCTGCTCCAGGACCCAGTCCCCCAGCTCTCGGATCTGGCCCGTGCGCTCGGCGATGGGGATGAACTCCCCGGGGGAGATCGGCCCCCGCTCGGGGTGGTGCCAGCGCAGGAGGGCCTCGAGGCCTACGACCCGCTCCGTGGCCAGCTCCCACTGGGGCTGGTAGACCACCTGCAGCTCGCCGCGCTCCTGGGCCAGCCGCAGCTGCTCGCCGAGGTCGAGCTGGCGCTCCGCCCGCCGCCGCAAGGCGGGATCGTAGAAGCGGACCCGGTCGCCGCCCTCGCGCTGCGCCTTGGCCAGGGCGAGGCGGGCCTGCTGGAGGAGGCGCTCGGAGGCCGTGGCCGCCGGCCCTTCCTCCCCGGCGCTAGGGTCGCAGCCCTCGCCATCCTCATCGGGGAATAGGGCGACACCCACTGAGGTGGTAACCCGCAGCGAGCGGCCCCCGAGGGACAGGGGCCCCTGGAGGGCGCTGCGCACCTCCTCGGCGAGGCGGTGGGCCTCCATGACCGCCTCCTCGCTTGGGCGCGGCAGGTCGGGGATGAGCACCACCAGCTCGTCGGCGCCGGTGTGGGCGGCGACGTCCTCGATGCGGAGGCTCGCGGTCAGGCGTGCCGCCAGCAGGCGCAGGACCTCGTCGCCGGCCCGGGTCCCCAGGGAGTCGTTGATGGCCTTGAAGTCGTCGATATCGGCGTGGATCACGGCCCCATGGCCACCCTGGCGCCGCAGCCGATCCGCCTCCTGGCCGAGGCGCTCGAGCAGGCTGACGCGGTTGGGCAGGCCGGTGACGAAGCTCCGGTAGGTGAGCGCGTGGATGCGCTGCTGCCGGTCGAAGTCGTCTAGCGCGGCGCCGATGTCGGCGACGAGCTCGTCGAACAGCGCGACCACCCCCTCCTGCTCGGCGAAGAACGCGGGATCGGCGGCGTAGATGTTGAGCGAGCCGACCACCGTGCCGCCGCGGTGGATGGGGAAGGCGCCGGCGGCCCCCAGGCCCCACTCCGCGGCCACCTCGCGGTGGGCGTGCATGCGCGGGTCCTGCTGGAGATGGGGGATGAGCACCCGACGCTCGCCGCGGACGGCCATGTGCACGACCCCCTCGGTGCGGCTCTCCGCCGCCGCCAGCCGCTGGCCCAGCTCCTCCGCCGGGACGTCCCCCGCCCCGTGGCAGGCCACGGGGGCCACCTCGCCGTCCCCGTCCACCAGGGCGATCCACGCCAGGACGAGGCCCCCGTAGTCCACGACGATGCGGCAGACCTCGGCGTAGAGCTGCTCCGGCGGCGGAGTCTGGATCAGCAGGTGATTGCTCTCGCTCAGGGCCTGGTAGAGGTTGCGCTGCTGGCGCAGCCTCGCCTCCCGGGCCTGGCGCTCCGAGATATCGCGCAGGATGGCGAACGGGTAGGGGTACCCCTCGTGCTGCTGGACGCCGATGGTGGCCGCCGCCGGGAAGGTGCTGCCGTCCCGGCGGCGGCCGCGGATGGGGGCGCGCTCGCTCATCAGGCGCAGGGCCCCGGTAGGGGCCTGCTCTACGAACCTTGCGATGTGCCTGCGGTGCGCCTCACGGGTATCCTCGGGCAGCAGCCAGTCCAGGGGCTGCCCCCGTACCTCCGCCTCCGTGTAGCCGAACATCTCGGCAGCCGCCGGGTTCAGGGCGTGGATGCGCTGCTCGGCGTCGAGCACCACCACCGCATCCAGGCCGTCCTGGAACAGGCGCCGGCCGATGGCCGCCTCCAGGTCGCTCAGTGCCGTCACGTCCCCTTCCACCCATCGGTACATCCGTTACGCAGGGCGCCATCCTAGGGGCTGGGCGAGCCGGCTGCACACCCTCGCGGCCGCGCGAGCGTGGTCGGTATCAGGCGCCCAGCAGCACGCCCTAGGGGCTAGCCGTCCCGGCGCTTGGGTTGCTGCTCGGTGAGCGCGCGCCGTACGTCTGCCTCCACGCCTTGCAGGAGGCGCTGCGTGTCGGTGGCGAGCCCGCGGCTCGGCGGCTCGGCGCGCTCGGCCCACCCGGCGCGCAGCAGCAGGGCGCCGCCGATGAGCAGGGCGATGCTGACGGCCATGTTGACCAGGGCGTAGCCCGCCACCGCCAGGGCGGCGCCGTAGGCGAGGAGGTGGCGGTGGCCGTGGAGCCCCTCGCCGCGCCGGAGGCTCAGCGGGGGCAGGCCGTCCGCCGGCTCCAGCTGGCGGCCGGCCGCGGCCAGGCCTGCCGCGATGAGAAGCCCGACGAGCAGGGTGGCGGCGTCGCCGACGCCCCACAGCACGCCTACGGCCGTGAGCCCGCCGCCGAGCGTGACCTTGGCCGCGCTGCGGCCCGCCGGATCGCCCTGGAGCCGTTCCCGAAGGTCGTGGATGAGCCGTCGGCCCCGTGCCAGCTGTCCCGTTCCCATAGTTGGTCGTCTCCCCTTGAGCGCCCGCGGCGGGGCGGGTCCCGCCGGATGGCCTGGCACCGGCCCTCAGCCGCTGAAGGCGCCCTCGAGCCGGTCCATGGCCCGCTCCAGGCTCTCCATGCTGGTTGCGTAGGAGATGCGCGCGTAGCCGGGGGCGCCGAAGGCCGAGCCCGGGACGAGGGCGACGCCGGCGTCGCTGATCAGCTGCTCGGCGAAGGCGACGTCGTCGCTGAAGCCGAGCCGCTCCATGGCCTGCGCGACGTTGGGGAAGCAGTAGAAGGTGCCGTCGCACGGCTCGCACTGGACGCCGGGCATGGCGTTGAGCCGCTCGACGACGAGGTCGTGGCGGGCCTTGAACGCCTCCACCATGGGCTGGATGCAGCCCTGGTCGCCGCTCAGCGCCGCCAGGGCAGCGGCCTGGGAGATGGCGGCCGGGTTGGAGGTGCTCTGCGACTGCACCTTCTTCATGGCCGCGATCAGCCCTGCCGGGCCGGCGGCGTAGCCGATGCGCCAGCCGGTCATGGCGTACGCCTTGGAGACGCCGTTGACCACTAGCGTGCGCTCGGCGATGGCCGGGGCGGCCATGGCGATGTTGCTGAAGGTCTCCTCGCGCCAGAGGATGTGCTCGTAGATGTCGTCGGTGACCACCAGCACCTGCGGGTGGCGCTCGAGCACCGCGCCCAGCGCCGCCAGCTCGTCGCGGGTATAGGCGCTGCCCGTGGGGTTGGAGGGGCTGTTGAGGATGACCATGCGCGTGCGCGGGGTCAGGGCCTGCTCCAGCTGCTCCGGGGTGATCTTGAAGCGGCTCTCGGCGCCGGCGCTGACGTAGACGGGCCGGGCGCCGAAGACGAGGGCCATGTCCGGGTACGAGACCCAGTACGGGGCAGGGATGACGATCTCGTCGCCCTCGTTGAGCACGGCGGCCATGGCGTTGAACAGCGACTGCTTGGCGCCGCTGGAGACGAGGATCTGGCTCGGCTCGTAGGCGAGGCCGTTGTCGCGCTGGAGCTTGTCGATGATGGCCTGCTTGAGCTCGGCGGTGCCGTCGACGGCGGTGTAGCGCGTCTGCCCGGCGCGGGCGGCGGTGACGGCGGCCTCGACGATGTGGCTCGGGGTGTCGAAGTCCGGCTCGCCGGCGCCGAGGCCGATGACGTCGTGCCCGGCGGCGCGCAGCTCGGCGGCGCGGGCCGTCACGGTGAGGGTTGGGGAGGGCTTGATGCGCTGGACGCGGTCGGCGAGCTGCAGTTCCATGTTGCGGGCTCCGTTTGCGGTCGATCTCTGACCGCTATGATAAGCCTTACGGCGGTCGAGTTCAGCGTCTACCTGCTCGGCAGGCCCCGGCGTGGATCGCTCCCGGCTCCCTTCGAGTCGGTGCGGTCGCCTCTTGTCACGCCCGCCTTGGCGCTCGAGACTGGCTGACATGTCTGACCAGTTCGTCCTCGACGCCCGCTTCCAGCCCGCCGGCGACCAGCCCCAGGCCATCGATGACCTGGTCGCGGGGATCGAGGCCGGACTGTCCGACCAGACGCTGCTGGGCGTCACCGGCTCGGGGAAGACCTTCACCATCGCCAACGTCATCCAGCGGCTGCAGCGCCCGGCGGTCCTGCTCGCCCCCAACAAGACCCTCGCCGCCCAGCTCTACGGCGAGATGCGCGAGTTCCTCCCGCACAACCGGGTGGAGTACTTCGTCTCCTACTACGACTACTACCAGCCCGAGGCGTACGTGCCCTCGTCGGATACCTTCATCGAGAAGGACGCCTCGGTGAACGAGCACATCGAGCAGATGCGCCTGTCCGCCACCAAGGCGGTGCTCGAGCACAAGGACACGGTGATCGTCGCCTCCGTCTCCGCCATCTACGGCCTCGGCGACCCGCAGGCGTACATGTCCATGCTCCTGCACCTGGTCCGCGGCGAGCGCATCGATCAGCGCGATATCCTGCGCCGGCTGGCGGAGCTGCAGTACACGCGCAACGACACGGAGCTCACCCGCGGCACCTACCGGGCCCGCGGCGAGGTCATCGACATCTTCCCCGCCGAGTCGCCGGAGGAGGCGGTGCGGGTGCAGCTCTTCGACGACGAGATCGAGGATCTGGCCTGGTTCGACCCGCTCACCGGCGAGGTGCAGCGCCGGGTGCCGCGGGTGACCATCTACCCCAAGACCCACTACGTCACGCCCAAGGAGCGGATCCACAAGGCCGTCGAGCAGATCGGCGAGGAGCTGCGCGAGCGCCTCGAGGAGCTGCGCGCCGCCGATCGGCAGGTCGAGGCGCAGCGGCTCGAGGAGCGCACGCGCTTCGACATGGAGATGATGCTCGAGCTCGGCTACTGCAACGGCATCGAGAACTACTCCCGCTACCTCTCCGGCCGTGATCCCGGCGAGCCGCCGCCGACGCTGTTCGACTACATCCCGCCGGAAGCGGTGCTGTTCATCGACGAGTCCCACGTCACCGTGCCCCAGATCGGGGGCATGTATAAGGGCGACCGCTCGCGCAAGCAGACCCTGGTGAGCTACGGCTTCCGCCTGCCGTCGGCGCTGGACAACCGCCCCCTGAAGTTCGAGGAGTTCCGTCGCCTGGCGCCGCAGACGGTCTACGTCTCGGCCACCCCGGGGCCCTTCGAGGAGCGGCACTCGGGGCAGGTGGCCGAGCAGGTGGTCCGGCCCACCGGCCTGCTCGACCCGGAGGTGGAGGTGCGCCCGGCCACGGCGCAGGTGGACGACGTCTACGGCGAGATCCGCCAGCGGGCCGAGCGCGACGAGCGCGTGCTGGTGACCACCCTGACCAAGCGCATGGCCGAGGACCTG
>CAJXKI010000050.1 GCA_913055765.1 uncultured Ectothiorhodospiraceae bacterium | reverse complement strand
GTCAACCGCAGCGATAAGCCGTTCCGCGCCGTGGACGAGCGGACCATCGTCTACGGCCTCGGCGCTATCAAGGGGGTGGGCGAGTCCGCCCTGGATGCCGTGCTCGGCGCCCGCGAGGCCGGCGACGCCTTCACGGACCTGTTCGACCTCTGCCGCCGGGTCGACACCGGCCGGGCCAACCGCCGTGTGCTGGAGGCGCTGTGCCGTTCCGGCAGCCTGGACGGCCTCGTCCCCAACCGCGCCTCCGGCATGGCGCAGATCCCGGCGGCCTTGGCCGCCGCGGAGCAGGTCACGCGGGATCGGGCGGCGGGCCAGACCGATCTATTCGGCGGGCTCGATCAGGGGGCCGCGGCCCCGGCTGGCGACGAGGCGGAGCCCGTGCAGGCGGTGCCGGAGTGGCCGGACGAGGAGCGCCTCGCCGGGGAGAAGGAGACCCTGGGGCTGTTCCTCACCGGCCACCCCATCGATCGCTACGAGGCGGAGCTGCCGTACTTGGCCACCGATCGGCTGGAGCGCCTGGCCGGCGGCGCCGGGGTCAACGGCGGGGACACCGGCGGCGGTCGCGGCGGCCGGATTGTCACGGCGGCTGGGCTGGTGATCGCCCTGCGGGTGCGTAACACCGCTAGCGGCGGCCGCCTGGCGACCTTGACCCTAGACGACCGGACCGGGCGTATCGAGGCGGTGCTCTTCCCCGAGGCCTTCTCCCGCTACCGCGACGTGGTAGTCAAGGATGCCCTGGTCGTGATCCGCGGCAGCCTGGACTACGACGATTTCAGCGGCGGCTACCGCATCGCCGCCGAGGAGGTGCTGGATATCGCGCGGGCCCGGGAGCGCGCCGCTGGCCGGGTGGTGATCCCGGTCACGGCGGAGCGGGCGGCCAACGGCCTCGTGCCGAGGCTGCGCGAGGCCCTGAGCAGCTACGCGGGGGGTAGCCCCGTCCACGTCGACTACCGCCACCCGAAGGGACGGGGCCGCGTGGTGCTCGGGCGCAGCTGGACGGTCGCCCCTAGTGACGAGCTGATCCGCCACCTGGAGGGCATGGCGGACGGGCCGGTGGCCGTGGAGTATCCGCGCTGACGGGGCGGCGCGCAGGGCGCTAGCCGCGGGCCTGGATGGCGGCCAGGTCCTCGAGGCCCAGCGGGGCGCCGTCGCCGCGGTCGTCGAGGTGCTCGATCACAGCGGCGGCGCCGGTGAAGTCCTCGTGCCGGGTCCAAGGGCTGGAGGTGACCAGGGCCGGGATACCGGCGGCGCGGGCAGCCGCCAGCCCGTTGGCGGAGTCCTCCACGGCCAGGCAGTCATGGGCCTCTAGCCCGAGCCGGCGCAGGGCCTCCTCGTAGGCGTCCGGGGCGGGCTTCTTGGCGGCGGCGTCCTCGGCGCAGATCAGCGCCTCGAAGGCCTCCCGGGTCGCGGCAGGGAGGACGCCGTCGAAGAGGGCCTCCACGTTGGCCCGGGCGCTGGTGGTGACCACGGCCAGGCGGATGCCGGCCCGCCGGGCCTCGTCGATGATCCGCTCCACGCCTGGCCGCGGCGCTATGCAGCCGGTGCGCAGGCGCTCGGCGTAGTGGCGGTTCTTGGTCTCGTGGAGCTGCCGGGCCAGCTCGTCGAGGCCGGTGTCCGTGGCCGGCGGCGCCTCCGCGAGGGCGTGGCGTAGCCGCTCCCGGCCGCCAGGGACTGCGGCGAGCAGCCGCCGGTAGGTGGCCTCGTCCCAGTGGTGGGGGAGGCCGTGGTCCCGGAAGGCGGCGTTGAACGCCGGGCGGTGCCCCTGGCCCTCCGTATCTGCCAGGGTGCCGTCGACGTCGAGGAGCAGGGCTTGCAGGGCCATGGGCGCTACCATGTCCGTGAGCGTTCCAAAGGTTATCATTGTAGGGTGCTAGCCCCGGCAGGGGAACGGGCTTGAGGCCGCCTCCGCCGAGGCGCCGTACCATCCGACAGGGGAGCAGCGCATGGCAGAGGGCCGTCCGAGATACGAGCCGGAGCTCCGCCGGCGGCTCGTGGCGCTCGTTGAGGCGGGGCACAGCGCAGCGGAGCTGGCGAGGCACTACGAGCCGTCGGCGAAGACCATCCGGCGCTGGTACTGGGAGGACCGCGAGGAGCGCCAGGAGCGCAGCAAGCGCTCCGCGGCAGGGGGCCGGCGGCCGGCGGCCGGCGGCACCCCCGCTCGCCGGCCGCGCGGCGTTGACGGCCGTACGTCCAGCCGGGGCAAGCGCTTCCGCAGCGGGCGGCCGCTCGTCCTGGAGGCCCCCGCACCGGCCACGCGCCCGGCGCCTGCGCCGGGCTCGGCGCCCGGGGCGGTGGCCGCCGAGCCCGCGTCGCCGGGGGCGGTGCCCGTCGCTGCAGGCCCGGGACCTGAGGCCGATCCCGAGCCGGAGGGGCGGGTCGAGGACACCGAGGCGGATCGGCCCGATCCCGGGGCCTCGGACCCTGGGCCAGGGGGCCGCGGGCCGGGTAACGGGGGTGGCGGAGCCGAGGGGCCGCTGCCAGGTCCCGAGGATCCGCTGGAGCGCGGCCTGGCGCTCGCCGAGGAGGCTGATGCCGTCTACGACGAGGAGGGTCCGGAGCCGGCTGTGCCCCTCTATGAGGAGGCCCTGGATTGCCTGGATGAGGCCCTGGCCGCCGGCGAGGGCGGCGACGACGCCCGTCGTGAGTGGGGGATCACCCTGGAGCGCTACGGCGACGCCCTCTTCGAGCTGGCGGGGGCGGCCGAGGCGCTGCCGTGCTACGAGGCGTGGTGCCAGCTCGCCGACGCCCTCGCCGAGGAGCACCGCAGCCCGCAGGCCATGCGCGACTGGAGCGTCGCCCTGGGGCGCTACGGCCAGGTGGTGCTGGTAGAGGACGGCCCCGAGGCGGCCTTGCCCTACTACCAGCAGGTCGTGGAGCTGCGCGAGGTCATCGCCCACGAGCGCCAGAGCGACGACGCCTACCGGGACTGGGCGCTGGCCCTGGAGCGCTGTGGCGCCGTGCAGGAGGCCGTGGAGGGGCTCGAGGAGTGCGTCGGGGTCTACCGCTACGCCCTGGAGCTGCGCGAGGCCCTGGCCGAGCGGCACGGTACCCCGGAGGCGCGCCGGGCCGTGGGCACCGCCCAGGAGCGCCTGGCCATGGCCGTGCTCGCCGCCGAGGGGGCCGAGGCGGCGCTGCCCTTCTTCGAGCGGCTGGCGGAGACGTTCACCGAGCTCGCCGAGGAGCTCGGTACCGAGGAGCTCGAGGCCGAGCGTCGGCAAGCGGACACTATGCTCGGCAAGGTCCAGATGGCGGCCCTGGACCATGACTGAGCGCAGCGTCGACAGCGACCTGGTGATCGTCGGCGGCGGCGGCGCCGGGCTGCGCGCCGCCATCGCGGCTGCCGAGGCCGACCCTGGGCTGCGCATCGCGCTGCTGTCCAAGGTGGTGCCCATGCGCAGCCACACCGTGGCCGCTGAGGGCGGTGCCGCCGGCGTGGCGCGAGCGGACGACAGCCTTGCCGGGCACTTCACCGATACCGTCGCCGGCGGCGACTGGCTCTGCGACCAGGACGTGGTCGAGCGCTTCGTCGCCGCCTGCCCCGAGGAGATGGTTCGGCTCGAGCAGTGGGGCTGCCCCTGGAGCCGCCAGGCGGACGGCCGTCCCCAGGTCCGCTTCTTCGGCGGCATGACCACGCAGCGGAGCTGGTACGCTGCCGACAAGACGGGCTTCCACCTGCTCCACACCCTGTTCCAGACCACCCTGCGCTACCCCGGCATCGAGCGCTACGATGAGTACTACTGCGCCGATCTGCTGGTCGACGACGGCGAGGCGTGCGGGGTGCTCGCCCTGGAGATCGCCAGCGGCGAGCCGGTGCGCTTCAGCGCGCCGGCGGTGATCCTGGCGACGGGCGGTGCCGGCCGGGCCTACGGCCAGAATACCAACGCCGGCATCGTCACCGGCGAGGGCATGGCCATGGCCTACGCCCACGGCGTGCCGCTGAGGGATATGGAGTTCGTGCAGTGGCACCCCACGACGCTGCCCGGCAGCGGGATCCTGATCACCGAGGGGTGCCGGGGCGAGGGCGGGGTCCTGACCAACCGGGAGGGCCGGCGCTACCTGCAGGACTACGGCCTCGGCCCGCCCGAGCCGTGGCCGCGGCCCAAGGCCATGGAGCTCGGCCCGCGGGACTGGCTCTCCCAGGCCTTCTGGCGCGAGGACCAGGCCGGGCGCACAGTGCCGACTGCGCAGGGTGCGGCGGTGCAGCTCGACCTGCGCCAGCTCGGCGAGGCGCGGATCCTGGAGCGCCTGCCGCTGATCACTGATGTCGCCCGGCGCTTTGCCGGGGTCGACCCCTTGCACGCCCCCATACCGGTCCGCCCGGCGGTGCACTACACCATGGGGGGCATCCCCACCGACGCCGAGGGTGCGGCGCCGCTGGCCGGGCTCTTCGCCGCCGGGGAGTGCGCCAGCACCGGCATCCACGGCGCCAACCGCCTGGGCTCCAACTCCCTGGCTGAGCTGCTCGTCTTCGGGCGGGCCGCCGGGGAGGCCGCTGCGCGGCGCGCGCGGGAGGCAGGCCGCAGGCGCCACGCCCGGGCCGCAGCGCAGCTGGCCGAGGCGGCGGCGCGGCCGGCGCTGGCGATGCTGCGCAACGAGCGCGGCGAGCGTGTCGCGGCGCTGCGCGATGCGCTGCACGCCACGATGGAGCGGCACGTGGGCATCTTCCGCAACCAGGCCGGGCTGGAGCAGGCCTGCGCGGACCTGGCCGAGCTGCGCGAGCGCTACCGGCGCGGCGTGCGCCTGGATGATCGCAGCCGGATCTACAATACCGAGTGGCTGAGCGCCCTGGAGCTGGGCCACACCCTCCAGGTGGCCGAGGCCATGGCCTGCTCCGCGCGCGCCCGGCTGGAGTCGCGGGGGGCGCACAGGCGCGATGACGCCTACAGCGAGCGGGACGACGAGCGCTTCCTGGTGCACACCCTGGCGCACGCCCGGGGCGAGGCGGCGCCAGCGCTCGAGCACGCGCCCGTGACCATTACGCGCGCCGCCCCGCAGCGGCGGGCCTACGGCGCTGCAGCCGAGGCGGCGGGTGGCGAGGGGGCGTGATGGCTGGGGAGCGGACGATTACCCTGGAGGTGCAGCGCTTCCACCCGGAGGCGGATGAGGCGCCGTACCTGCAGCCGTACACCATCCCCTTCAGCGAGGGGACCTCGGTGCTCGAGGGGCTGCAGCACATCAAGGATCGCCTGGACGGGAGCCTGACCTTCCGCTGGTCCTGCCGCATGGCCGTGTGCGGCAGCTGCGGCTGCATGATCGACGGCGAGCCGGCCCTCGCCTGCCGCGCCTTCCTCCGCGACTACGCGCCGGGGCCGGTGCGGGTGGCGCCCCTGGATCACCTGCCCATCCGGCGTGACCTGGTGGTGGACCAGAGCGACTTCCTCGCCAAGCTCGAGCGCGCTCGCACCTACCTGATCCCGGCCGATGAGCGTACGCCGGCGGACGGAGCCTATCGCCAGACGCCGGAGGAGATGGCGGACTACTACGACTACGCCCAGTGCATCAACTGCCTGCTCTGCTATGCGGCCTGCCCGCAGTACGGCTGGGACCAGGCGTTTACCGGGCCCGCCGTGCTGGCGCTCGTCCAGCGCTACGACCTGGACAGCCGGGATGCCGGCAAGGACGCCCGCCGGGCGGTGGTCAACGCCGATACGGGGGTCTGGGGGTGCACACTGGTCGGCTACTGCTCGGAGGTCTGCCCCAAGGGGGTCGATCCGGCGCGGGCGATCAATCAGCGCAAGCCGGCCAGCGTCGCGGACTACCTCCTGGGCTGGCTGCGCCCTAGTGGCGGGGAGGGGACGCCGTGAGCCGGCCCCGGACCTACCGCCCCGGCATGCGCGGGTGGTGGCAGCGCCACCCCGCCTACCGGCGCTACCTGCTGCGCGAGGGCACGAGCCTTTTCCTCGGGGGCTACGCCCTGTGGCTCGTCGCCGGCCTGCTCTGCCTGGCCGCCGGTGAGGCGGCCTACGGGCAGTGGCGGGCGCTGCAGGGCACCCCCTGGCTGTTCGGCCTCCACCTGGCAGCGCTGATGGCAGCGTGCTACCACGCCGTGACCTGGCTGCGGCTGCTGCCGCTGACGGTGCCGGTGATCCGCCTCGGCGGCCGCCGACCCTCCGACCGGGCCTTGATCCGCGGGAGCTGGGGCGTCTCGGTGGCACTCTCGGCCGCGCTGTGGCTCTACCTGGGCGGGGGGTGGCCATGAGGCGCTCCCACGAGCCGCTGCTGTGGCTGCTCTTCGGGGCCGGGGGGCTGCTGGCGGCGTGGCTCGGACCGGCGCTGATCCTGTTCACGGGCATCCTCGTGCCCATCGCTGCGGAGCGGGGCGTGACGCTGCTCGGCTACGAGGCGGCTCGGGGGCTGCTACAGGGCCCAGCCGGGCTGGCCGCCGTGGCTGTGGTCACGCTGCTGCTCTTCCACGCCGCCCACCGGATCCACCACACGCTGCACGACCTGGGCCTGCCCGCCGGGCGCCGCACGCGGCTGGGCTGCTACGGCGCCGCGGTAGCCGGCGGCGCGCTGGCGGCGGCCGCCGTGCTCGCCCTCTAGCGGCCAGGGGCGGTCCACGGGCAGCCTGGTCACGGGAGCGGCTGCCGTGGCCAGCCCCGGGCCTGCGGAGGGGGAGGGCGTCTAGGGCGTTCCCCGGGGATCAGGGATCACGGCTGGGGGGCGACGATCCGGTTCTCCAGGGTGCCGAGGGACTCGATCTCGCAGGCCACCGTATCCCCGGTGCTCAGGTACTCCGGCGGCGTACGGGCGAAGCCCACGCCGGCGGGTGTGCCCGTGGCGATGATATCGCCGGGGACCAGGGTCATGACGCGCGACAGGGTCTCTATGATCTGCGGGATGCTGAAGACCATCTCCGCGGTACGCGACTGCTGCTTGACGGTACCGTTGACGCGGCAGGAGAGGGCCAGGTCGTGGGGATCGGCGACCGCGTCGGCGGTGGTGATCCAGGGCCCCATGGGGCAGGTGCCGTCCACCGACTTGCCGAGGAAGAACTGCTTGTGGCGGAACTGCAGGTCCCGCGCCGAGAGGTCGTTGATGACGGTGTAGCCGAGGACGTGCTCGTACGCCTGGGCGGCGCTGATGTGCCGTCCGCCGCGGCCGATGACCACGCCGAGCTCCACCTCCCAGTCGAGCTGCTCGGTGACCGCCGGGTCGAGGACGACGTCGGCGTAGGGGCCGGCCACGCTGGTGGCGGCCTTGGTGAAGACTACCGGCGCCTCGGGCAGGGCCAGCTCGCTGCCCTTGGTCTGCTGCGACTCGCGGGCGTGATCGGCGTAGTTCAACCCCAGGCACATGACGTTGCGCGGCGGCCGGGGCAAGGGGGCCAGGAAGGTCAGCGCCTCGGCCTCGACGCGGGGCCAGTCGCGGCCCGGCTCGGGGAGGCTGCCGGCGCTGAGGTGGGCGCCGAGGTCGCCGGCCGCGGGCGATACGGCCCAGCGCTCGCCCTGCTCGTGGACAGCGATGCGCGGGCTCCCCTGATAGGTAGCGGTGGCGATGCGCATGGTAGCCGATCCTCGCTCGGGTGCCGTGGATGCGTATCAGCGTACTATGATCGCCCAAAGGGAGGGTGAGCGTCGATGCGCCGATCTGCTGGGCGCAGGGAGGTGTGCCGGCGGGCGGCGAGGGCGATACCTTATCGCGGCCACGGGCGGACGCGGAGGCGGCGCCGGCGGCTTGCCGGCGTCGGCTCGGCTGAGATCCCCTCGGCGAGCCGCATCTGGTAGGGTGCACGAGCTGCGGCTGCCGTCCGCGCGAACGCCTGCGATTCCTGGAGGCAATAGGGTGTCCATGACCAAGAACTTTCTCGATTTCGAGCAGCCCATCGCCGAGCTCGAGGCGAAGATCGAGGAGCTGCGCAATGTCGGCCAGGATTCCGAGGTCAACATCAACGAGGAGATCCAGCGCCTCGAGGCCAAGAGCCGCTCGTTGACGGAGAAGATCTTCTCCTCGCTGAGCGCCTGGCAGGTCGTGCAGCTGGCCCGGCATCCGGCGCGCCCCTACTTCTACGACTACATCGAGCGGGTGTTCACCGATTTCCAGGAGCTGCACGGTGACCGGGCCTTCGCCGACGATGAGGCCATCGTCGGTGGCCTGGCGCGGCTCGATGGCCACCCCGTCATGGTGCTCGGGCAGCAGAAGGGCCGGGACACCAAGGAGAAGGTCCGCCGCAACTTCGGCATGCCCCGGCCGGAGGGCTATCGCAAGGCCCTGCGCCTGATGCGCATGGCGGAGCGCTTCGGCCTGCCCGTGTTCACCCTCATCGATACGCCGGGCGCCTACCCCGGTGTCGGCGCCGAGGAGCGCGGCCAGAGCGAGGCCATCGCCCGCAACCTCGCCGAGATGGCGCAGCTGCGGGTGCCGGTGATCTGTACCGTGGTCGGGGAGGGCGGCTCCGGCGGGGCGCTGGCCATCAGCGTCGGCAATCGGTTGCTGATGCTTCGCTACGCGGTCTACTCGGTGATCTCGCCGGAGGGCTGCGCCTCCATCCTCTGGAAGAGCTCCGACCGCGCCGCTGAGGCCGCCGAGGCCATGCAGATGGCCGCCGAGCGGCTCCACGACCTGGGATTGGTCGATCGCATCATCCCCGAGCCCCTTGGCGGCGCCCACCGGGACTACGATGCCATGGCCGAGAGCCTGCGCCAGGCCCTGCTCGAGGAGTGGCAGCGCCTCGCCGGCATGGACCCCGAGGCGCTGGTGGCGGATCGCCACCGGCGCCTGTCGCAGATCGGTCAGCTGCAGGGGTAGGAGGTGCTGGACGCGGGCGCCGTGGCGGACCGGCTCCTCGCCCTGGCGCCCCGGGCCGCCGGCTACACGGTCGCCCTCAGCGGCGGCCGGGACTCCGTGGCGCTGCTCCACGCCCTGGCGGCGGCCCGGCGGCTGCCCGCGCCGTTGACCGCCCTGCACATCGATCACGGCCTGCATCCCGAGGCCGCGCGCTGGGCGGAGCACTGCCATCGGCTCTGCGCGGATCTCGGCGTGCCGCTGGCGTATCGCCGCGTGGCCGTCCACGACACCGCCGGCGAGGGGCTGGAGGGGGCCGCCCGCAGCGCCCGCTACCGCGCCTTCAGCGAGCACCTGGCACCGGGCTGCTGCCTCGTCCTCGCCCACCACGCCGAGGATCAGGCCGAGACCCTGCTGCTGCGGGCCCTGCGCGGCGGCGGGCTGCACGGCCTGAGCGCCATGCCGCCGGTTCGCCCGCTGGGGCGGGGGCGCCTGGCGCGTCCCCTGCTGGCCGTCTCCCGCGCCTCGCTCACGGCCTACGCCCAGGCGCACGCCCTGGCGTGGGTGGAGGACCCGGCCAACCGCGACCAGCGCCACGACCGGGTGTACCTGCGCCGCCGCGTCCTGCCTGCGCTGACCCATCGCTGGCCCGGGGCAGCCTCGGAGATGGCCGCAGGCGCCGCCGCCCTGCAGGCCGACCGGGCGCTGCTCGCCGAGTACCTGGATGCCGACCTGGCGGCGAGCCGCGCCGGGGACGGCCGGCCTGCCGTGGCGTATCTCCGGGGGCTCTCGGAGCGCCGGCGGCACGCCGTCGTGCGCCGCTGGCTGGAGGTCTCCGGCTGCCGGCCACCGCCGCGCCGCCAGCTGGAGGCCGGCGTGCAGGCGCTGCTCGAGGCGGGGACCGACCGTAACCCGGAGCTCACCTGGGCCGATGGCTGCATCCGGCGCTACCGGGGGCACCTGCACCTGCTACCGTCGGCGGCCCCGGAGCCCGAGGGGCCGCCGGGCCGCTGGGTATGGTACGGCGGCCAGGCGCTGGCCCTGCCCACCGGCACCCTCATGGCCGACTGGTCCCCGGGGCCCGGGGTAGCGCCAGGGCTGGCTGCGTCAGGGCTGGCGGTATGCTTCCGCGCCGGCCTGGAGACCGCTGCTGCGCGCCGCCGCGCCCAGCGCCTCTTCCAAGGGATCGGGGTACCGCCGTGGCTGCGGGGGGCACGCCCGCTGCTCTGCCACGGCGAGCGGCCGGTGGCCGTGGCCGGCTACGGAGCGGCGCGGCGCGTGCAGGCCTCGCCCGGGCTGCGGGTGCGCTGGGCGCCGTCTCAGTCGTCCTCGAGCTGATCCGCCAGGGGCAGCCGCAGGGCGTGCTGGTCGGTGGGCTCGTAGAGGCCCGTCTCGGCCTCGTGGCCTGCCCCGAAGGCGACGTAGCTGTGCCGGCCGTAGCGGCCGAGCCGCTGCAGGGTCTGGCGCGCCTGGCCGGCGGATTCCGCCGCCAGGGCGATCAGCGGCTGCCCGCCGCCGGTGGTGCTCGCCCACGCCACCGGCGAGCTGTCTACGGGGCGGATGCGCTGCATGCTGCAGGCGCGTACTGCCTCCAGGGTGCGTGCCACGGACTGCCGGGGGCCGACGATCAGCAGGGGGCGCTCCCGGTCCGCCTCCCCCGGCTCCACGCGCCCGGCTAGGGCCTGCCGCGCCGGACCGGCGAGACCGTCCCACTCGGAGACCAGGGTGACCGACTCGGCGAGCAGGGTGTCGCGCAGGATGGCGACGCCCTCGCCCGGGACCAGCTCGCGGTAGACGTGGTGATCCGGGTCCGCCGAGAGGTAGCGGGGGGGCGCCTCGCTCGTCAGCACGACGCGGGCGGTCTCGCCGGGCGCCAGGTCGATCGTCCGGCGCGCGGCGGTGCCCGCGTCGGTGGTCAGCGTCACGGGCACCTGGACCGGGTAGCCGGCCGCGTCCCAGCTCAGCTCCGCGGTCACCCGGTAGCCGCCTCCTTGAGGCTCGGTAACGCTCAGGGTGCGCTCATCGAAGGCCAGCCGCGGGAGCTCCGTCTCGGTGAGGAACCAGTCGAGCAGGGTCCGGATCCGCTCCGGGTCCTGCCCCTGGGCCTCGGCGGCCTCGGTGAAGGCCGCCGCCCAATCCGCCCAGGTGGCATCGCGGTGGCGGTGCGCCTGGTAGAAGCGGCGCACGGCGCGCTCGAAGCCGCTGTCGCCGAGCGCCCGGCGCAGGGTGTGGAGGAGGAAGGCGCCGCGCTTGTAGCCGACGATCTCGTCGGCGGTGCCGGCATTGCCGCGAAAGGCCTCGAGGGGGTAGTCGGCCGAGTCGGGCAGGGCCGCCTCGCTGCGCAGCCAGTCGCCGCGCATGCGCCGGGCCTCCTCGGCAGCCCGGCGCGCGGCCTGGTGGTACTCGGCCATGTAGTGGGCGAAGGCCTCGCTCCAGTCGCCCTGTTCCGGGTCGGTGTAGACGCCGCGCCCCCACCAGTTGTGGACCACCTCGTGGGCTAGGGATGTGCCGGGGATGAAGGGCAGGGCCAGGACCCGCTCGCCCAGGGCCGTGAAGCCGGCGAACCCCAGTCCGACCGGGAAGGGTACGGCAGCCACCGTGTAGGTATCGTGGGGCGGCTCGCCGATCCACTCGCTGTACGTATCCAGGTAGGTGGCGGTGCGCTGGAGGTAGGTCTCGTGCTCCCCGGCGAGGGCTTCCGGGAAGAGGGTGTAGACCATGCCGTGGCCCGCCTCCCGGACGCGCCGCTGCCAGTCGCCGGCGAGCAGGGTGATCCCGTGGGTCGGCGCCTCGTGGGCGAAGGCCACGCGCCGCTCGCCCGCCTCGACGCGGTCCTGGCGGCGGCTGCCGCTGGCCACGGCCTGGAGCCGCTCGGGCAGGGCCACGGTGAGCTCGTAGCCGATCCGCCGCTGGGCCGGGCGCGGATACCAGCCGCTCCTAGCGCTCAGCCAGGCGCCCTGGGCGTCGATGTAGGAGCGAGCCCCGTCGCGGGGGGCGCCGGACCAGCGAAGGGTGGCCTCGCCTGGGGCCGCCGGCCGCAAGATGATCCCGCGGCTGCCGAGCCGCTCCACCTCGCCGCTGTCGATCTCCGCGCCGGTCAGCTCGAAGCCCGGGCCGAGGGTGAGCGGTAGCGGCTCCGTGCCGGGGAGCGCCAGGCGCATCTCGCCCTGGAGGCGGCCGCGCTCCGGGGCGATCTGGGCGGTGATATCGGCCTGCGGGTGGCCGCCCGCGGCCGCGGGCGGCGCTACGAGGACGCTCCCGAGGAGCAGGAGGGCAGCGGTCATGGACCCGTGTACGGTGCGCATAGATCCAGCCTAGCGGAGCGGGCCGCCTGCGTCTGCCCGGCGGCGGCTCGAGGGGGTGGCGAGCGCCTACCGCTGCGCCGGCTGCCGGCGGCGGCGCCTGCGCCCGGCCCGCGTTGTGGCTATACCCCCCTTCTGGTAAGGTCTCGCCATCCTATTCTTTGCACCCTTCCCCTGGCTCTGTCCATGACACGATATCTGTTCTTTACCGGCGGTGTTGTCTCTTCCCTGGGCAAGGGGATATCGGCCGCCTCCCTCGGCGCGATCCTCCAGGCCCGAGGGCTGTCCGTCACGATGATCAAGCTGGATCCGTACATCAACGTCGACCCGGGTACCATGAGCCCGTTCCAGCACGGCGAGGTGTACGTCACCGATGACGGCGCCGAGACCGACCTGGACCTGGGGCACTACGAGCGCTTCGTCCGCGCTCCGATCACCCGCCACAGCAACTACACGACGGGGCGGATCTACGAGAGCGTCATCCGCAAGGAGCGCCGCGGCGACTACCTCGGCGGGACCGTGCAGGTCATCCCCCACGT
>CAJXKI010000049.1 GCA_913055765.1 uncultured Ectothiorhodospiraceae bacterium | reverse complement strand
CACGACATCAACGTCGCGGTGCAGCTCGCCGACCGCATCCTGCTGCTGCGCGACGGCCGGGTGCGGGCCGACGGGCCGCCGCGGGCGGTGATCAGCGCCGCCGCCATCCGCGACGCCTACGGCGTGGCCGTCCGGATCGTCGAGCACGACGGCACGCCCTTCGTCACCGGCTACGAGCTCCCTCGAGCGGGCGCCTGAGCCGCCTGGGCCGGGTGCTCCTAGGGCGAGAGGGCCTCGAGCAGCATTCCCCGCTTGACTCAGAGCTGAGAATATCTATCATTCAAAGAATACTTCAAAGGTACAGATTCCCGCTCTCGCGGAGGAGGCATCCATGAGGTCTAAGCACTCCACCGGTACGACGGCGCCGCAGGATGGTGGCCACCCCCCGCAGGAGGCGCCGGCAACGGTCGTCCACGCCGAGCGAGCCTTCGCCGCAGGTGCCGTGGTGATGGCGGCGGCGGAAGAGGAGGGGCTGTTCGAGCAGGCCGGGGCCTGGGCCGAGGAGAGCGGGCTGCCGGCGCGGGCGAGCCGGCGCGAGCTGCAGCGGTGCGCCCGGCATCTCGGCGTCAGCGAGGAGCAGGCGCTGCACATCGCCGTCAAGCAGCTGCACGAGGAGCTCATCGAGTCCGGCCTCGGCGAGGCCCGCTAGGGCCTTGAGCAGCAGAGGCCCGACCCACGCTGGCAGGCCCCGCCGCCGATAGCGCGCTGCCGGCCTCCCTCGGTGCCGGAGGCCAGCAGCGCGGTCGCCGGCACCCCGCCGCGCCTAGTGCCCGCTGCGCCCAGCCGTCGATGACGGGACGGCCGTCCACCCTCAGGCGGCCAGCGCTCGCCGCGTGCCGGTGTAGCCGATCCCTACCGCCGCCAGGCAGAGGACGGCGGTCGCCAGCACGTTGGCGCCGGCCAGGGCAGGCGCCGGCCGTAGTAGCGCCAGGGTCTCCAGATTGAAGATGGAGAACGTCGTGAAGCCGCCGCAGACCCCGTTAACGGCGAATTGCCGCCAGTGGCCGGGCAGTGTCCGCTCGCCGGGGTCCGCGACTGCCCAGGCGGCCACGGCGCCGATCGCCAGGCAGCCGAGGGCGTTCACCAGGAGGGTCCCCCACGGGAAGGCCATCCAGCTGATCCCCGCCATCGCCCGATCGATGCCGTAGCGGCCCAGGCCGCCCAGCGCGCTGCCGGCGGCAACCCAGCAGGTAATCCTCATGCGCCGCCTCCATGGAGCAGGGCACCGCCCTGCAGCCCGAGCCACGCGCACCCCAGGGTCAGCGCCAGCGTGGCGACGAGGTTGCCGAGCACCCGTGCCCAGCGCCCGGCGTGGGCCAGGTTGAGGGTCTGCAAGGCGAACGAGGAGACGGTGGTGTAGCTGCCGCAGAACCCGGTGAGCAGCAGGCCCTCAAGCGTGCCCGGCTCCCCCGTGGCGCCTAGGACCGCCGCCAGCAGGCCGGCGAGCAGCGCCCCGGAGACGTTGACGACCAGCGTCCCCCACGGGAACGCCTCGCCCAGGCGCTGGTTGACCGCCGCCGCCACCCAGAAGCGGGCGGCGCCACCTAGCGCGCTGCCGAGGCCCACAGAGGCTGCGCTCGCTACCATTCCTGCCGCTCGCGGCTATCGACGACCATCGCCTGCAGTGCCCCTGCTGAAGTGGCGGCCAGCTATCTTAGCACCTGCGGCTAGATACGACCTGTGCCGGCCCGGTGGCTGGCAGGTTGCGTTGGGTTGGCCGAGGATCGGCCGAGGGGAGAGGGCGGCCTACGGGTCGAGGGCCCTGAGGAGGCTGCCGCCACCGTGCTAGGGTAGCGCTGATGAGACAGCACGCCGCCACCTCTGTGCAGCCTGGGGGCTCGGCGACGAGCGCCAGCGAGGGCGCAGCCCCACCGGCGTGCCCGGTCTGCCAGTCGCCGGGGACGCACTACCTCATGGCCGTCGCCGGCTACGGCTACTGGCGCTGCCCCCACTGCCAGGCCCGCTTCATGGACCCGCACCAGCGGCCGGATCGCCAGGCGGAGTACGAGCGCTACTGCGAGCACGACAACCGCGTCGACGACCCGCGGTACCGGCGCTTCCTCGCCAAGCTCGCCGACCCGCTTCTCGAGCGGCTCGCGCCGCGCCGCCGCGGGCTCGACTACGGCTGCGGGCCCGGGCCGGCGCTGGCGGCGATGCTCGAGGAGGCCGGCCACGAGGTGGCCCTCTACGACCCCTTCTTCTACCCCGACCCCGCTCCCCTATCGCGGCGCTACGACTTCATCACCTGCACGGAGACGGCCGAGCACTTCCACCGCCCGGCGGCGGAGCTCGAGCGCCTCGACGCCCTGCTGCGCCCCGGCGGCATCCTGGCGATCATGACCTGCTTCCAGACCGACGACGACCACTTCGCCGGCTGGCACTACCGCCGGGACCCGACCCACGTCGTCTTCTACCGGGCGGCCACGCTGCACACCCTCGCCGGGCGCTTCGGCTGGTCCTGCGAGATCCCGGTCAAGGACATCGCCCTGATGCACAAGCCCGAGGGTGGGCCTGGCCCGCCTCCATTGGGGGCGGGAGGTGCTGCGACGCCCGCGCGAGGGGCACGTACAACGCCTGGGAGGAAGGTCGATCATGACGAGAGATGAGGCGCAGGCGGGTATGCCCCGCCGCCGCGGCGACTGGCGCGAGCGCCTCCAGGGCCTCGTCAGCGCCCCCTGGTTCCAGGGCACGGTGATCGCCGCCATCACGCTCAACGGCGTCACCCTGGGCCTCGCCACCTCGGAGGCCATCGTCGCCTGGAGCCAGGGGCTGATCCCGCTGGCCAACCAGGCCATCCTCGCCCTCTTCGTCGTGGAGGTGGCGCTGCGGATCCTCGCCTGGGGCGGGCGCTTCTTCCGCAGCGGCTGGGGTTGGTTCGACCTCGTGATCGTCGGCATCTCCCTGGTGCCCGATGGCGGCGCCTACTCGGTGCTCCGGGCGCTGCGCATCCTGCGCCTGCTACGGCTGTTCAGCTACGTCTCCCAGCTCCGCCTGGTGGTGGAGTCGCTGATGCGCTCCCTGCCCGGCATCGGGTGGGTGGGCGCGCTACTGCTGCTGGTCTTCTACGTCTTCGCCGTCATGGGCACGGAGCTCTACGGCGAGGCCTTCCCCCAGTGGTTCGGCAGCATCGGGGCGAGCATGTACACGCTCTTCCAGGTCATGACCCTGGAGAGCTGGTCCGAGGCCATCGCCCGGCCGGTGATGGCCGAGTTCCCGGGGGCCTGGGTGTACTTCGTCACCTTCATCCTGGCCTCGGCCTTTACCGTGCTGAACCTGTTCATCGGCATCATCGTGGACAGCATGCAGAAGATGCACGCCGAGGAGAGCGCGAGCCGTGAGGCGGCCTCCGAGGGGCGTGCGCACGATGAGCGCGAGGCGATGCTGCGGCACATCGAGCAGCTGCACGCTAAGATCGACCGCCTCGAGCAGCGGATGGCCCAGGACGGAGGGGGTCAAGGGAGCTCTCGCTGAGGCGGCGGGCCGGAAAATGTCCACCACATGGCGAGGTGGCCCTCCGCGCTGCGGGGCTGGGCACTTTGCTGGTCGCCGGCCACCTCGATCTCCTCGCCTAGGGGAAATGCTCGGTGGGGGGCGTCGGGGCAGGGAGCAAGCCACACCGAACGAAGGAAGGATCAGCCATGGATGAGGGAGATGGCGCCATATACGGCGGGTTCTGGCGTCGGACCGTGGCCCTGGTGCTGGACTGGTTGGCGGTTAACCTGCTGGCTGTCGCCGGGTTCTTCTTACTGGCCGTCATCAGCGGCCTAACGGGCCTGGAGAAGATCGCCGCGGGAACCATAGGGCCCGCAGCTCTATCTGCCATGGTGGTCCTCTATTGGCTCTATTTCACCCTGACCACCGCCGGCGACAAGCAGGCCACGCCAGGCAAGCGGGCCGTAGGTCTGAAGGTGGTAGGGTCTAATGGGGCCCGCCTCTCCTGGGGGCGGGCCAACGCCCGCTTCTGGTCCAAGATCCTGTCCGCCGCAGCCTTCCTCATCGGCTTCCTCATGGTGGCCTTCACGCGGCGCAAGGAAGGGCTCCACGACTTGATCGCGGACACTTACGTGGTCAAGCGTCATGTGGATGCCGAGGATCTGGCGTGGGTCGAGCGGGGGCGTCTCGGCGCCGTTCATGTCTTTGTGATCCTCCTGTCCGTGCTGGTGATCCTGCCCTCCCTCCTATTCGTGGACGATGTAGACCTCCGTATGTCCGTGCCTAGCGCCTCAGAGACGATGGAAATGGCCGACGAGGGCGACCCGGAGGCCCAGTACAACCTGGGCACAGCATACTTGAAGGGTAGGATGGGGCTGGACCGGGATCCGGCCCGGGCCCGCGCGTGGTACCGCAAGGCGGCGCAGCAAGGCTACACGGATGCTCAGTTCAATCTGGGCCTCATGTACGGAAGAGGCATCGGCGGATCGGAGAAAAAACCGTCCCGGGCCGCCGAGTGGTTCCGCAAGGCGGCCCGGGCAGGCCATGCCCGGGCCCAACATGCGCTCGGCGTGATGACGATCAGGGGGCAGGGCACGCCCCCGAACCCCCAGCGCGGCCTGGAGTGGGTGGAAAAGGCCGCCGCACAAGGGCACGAAAAGGCCCAGCAGTTCCTCAAGGAGATGGGTCGGTAAGGCGTCCGTCAAACCTCGCCGAGGCTGTGCGCCACGATTCCGTAGGTGTTCCGGGACAGACCCTCCGCATCGCGGATGTGCTCCAGCTCTGCCCGCATATCGCCTCGGTGGGGCTCAGCGAGGCGTGGGTGGACTTGACCTGGGTTGCGGTGAGCTTGTCCTAGGCCATGACAGGACTCCTTTCCCATCAGCAGGTTGCAGGGGTGTGGGTGCGCGGCTCCCTGCGTTTGTGGGTAAAAGGCTCGGGAGATTGGCGCTTACCCGCATGATTACCCACAGAGGGGATAGCTATCCGGGGATCCAGGAGACCACTTGCATAAAGATAAGCCCGCAAAGTGCGGGCTAGCAAGGGACTTATGGATCTTTGAGGAAGGGATCGGAAGGGAATCTGGTGGAGGCGGCGGGAATCGAACCCGCGTCCGCAGGAGCTACACCTTCGGTCCTACATGCTTAGCCGCTCTATTCTCTTTAACGGATGGGCGCCCGAGCGGCAGGGCCCCCACCCGCGAGCCCGTTGGATTTCACGATGCCGGACCGGGCCGATCCGGGCACCGCTATCCTGTGTCTATGACTGCTCGTCAGCCGGCACAGGCACCGGCTGGGAGCAGCTGGCGGGTGTTAAGCCGCCAGAGCGTAGCTTTCGTCGTTGGCTACTATTTTTACGGTACAGCCTTGGTAACGGGGTGGGCTGTATCCCCGGCATGCACCTCCGGTTTCGCGACCTGCGTCGAAGCCATGTCGCCCCCGGTGCTACTGTAAGACAGTCTACGGATCGTGGGGTTCCTCGGCAACGGCCTGGGCGAGGCCTGAAGGCTGCCCCTCGCCGGTGGGCGCCGTAGAACGGTCGCTACCGCTGGTCGTATGAATCGCTGTCTCCCCACCGCCCGAGGGTGGCCCCTGCCGGCAGCTGCGGCGGGGTGGGGCTAGACCTTGTGCTTGAGCAGCCGCTCACGCTGGCGCTGCCAGTCCCGCTCCTTCTTCTCCTGGCGCTTGTCGTGCTGCTTCTTGCCCTTGCCCAGGCCGATCTCGAGCTTCGCGCGGCCGCGCTTCCAGTAGAGCTTGAGCGGGACGACCGCGTAGCCGGAGCGGTCTACAGCGCCGGCGAGCCGGTTGATCTCCCGGCGATGGAGGAGGAGCTTGCGGGTCCGGGTCGGGTCGGCGCGGACGTGGCTGGAGGCGGTGCTGAGCGGGGTGATATTGCAGCCGATGAGCCACGCCTCACCCCGCCGGACGAGCACATGGCTCTCCGTGAGGTTGACCCGCTTGGCGCGGAGCGACTTGACCTCCCAGCCCTCCAGGGCCAGGCCGGCCTCCATGCGCTCCTCGATGAAGAACTCGTAGCCGGCCCGGCGGTTGACGGCGACGACGTTATCCTCGGTCTTCTTGTTCTTTCCGGCTTTCTTGCTCACGGCGCGTATTGTATCGGCGTCGCGGCACTGCGCAAAGCGCTCTAGCGGGCTGCGCTTGCCCGGGGCGAGCGCGATCGTGACAATGTCCATCCGCCAATAGATCCTTGCAGCGGGGAGAAGCGCCTCATGCCGACCATCAGCCGGAGCGAGCTGGTCCCCTACACCGCGGTGGAGATCTACGACCTGGTCAACGACATCGAGCGCTATCCGGCGTTCATCCCGTGGTGCACCTCGGGCGAGATCATCTCGACCAGCGAGGACACCACCCGGGCGCGGCTGACCTTCGCCAAGGGGGGGATGGAGAAGTCCTTCGTCACCGCCAACCGGCATCAACGGGGGAAGATGATCGATATCCGGCTCGTGGAGGGGCCGTTCCAGCGCCTCGAGGGCTACTGGCGCTTCCACGATGTCGGCGAGAGCGCCTCCAAGGTGACCCTGGATATGGAGTTCGAGTTCTCCAACCGGCTGGTGGCCTACGCCTTCGGCAAGGTCTTTACCCAGGTGGCCAACACCTTGGTGGACTCCTTCGCCCGGCGCGCACGGGAGGTCTACGGAGAGCGCGATGTCCTCTGAGCAGAGCCTGCGGGTCGAGGTCGCCTACGCCCTGCCGGATCAGCAGAGCCTTATCCCGGTGACGCTGCCCGCCGGCGGCACGGCCGAGGAGGCCATCCGTGCCTCCGGTATCCTGGAGCGCCACCCGGAGATCGACCTGAGCCGGCAGTCCGTCGGGGTCTTCGGGCGTTTGGTGGGGCTCGATACCCCGCTCTACGACGGGGATCGGGTGGAGATCTACCGCCCGCTGCGGGCCGACCCCAAGGAGGCCCGCAAGCGCCGCGCTGCGCGCAAGGGGTGAGCCCCGCTCGGCGAGGGCCTAGGAGGAGCCCTCGGTCCAGGCGTTCTCCATCTCGGCCACCTGGCCGTCCTCGAAGCGCAGGGTCAGCCGCTTGTGGGCCCGCTCACTGCCACGGCGGTCGTAGAGGTAGTCCCATCGCTGCGCCTCGAAGGGGTGCTTCAGGACCGGCTCACCGAGCAGGCGCCGGACCTCGGCCTTGCTCATCCCCAGCTGGAGGCGCTCGATATCCTCCGCCTTGAGCCGGTTGCCTTGCTCGACCTCCAGCGGCCGCGCGAAGGGGAACTTCCCGCCGCAGCCGCCGGCGAGCAGCGCAGCAACGAGAATGCATAATAAGAATAACTTGCATTTGGATGGTGCCATCATAGTGCAGATGGTAGCCTAGATGGACAGTGGCGGAACAGTCTTTGAGGGGGAGCCGTGGACGCTGGTGGCTTACGCAAGGCGGGCCTGAAGGCCACGCTGCCGCGCATGAAGATCCTCGAGGTGCTGCAGCAGAACCGGCAGCGCCACGTCTCGGCCGAGGAGGTGTACCGGGCGCTCCTCGAGGCGGGGGAGGATATCGGCCTAGCCACGGTCTACCGCGTCCTGACGCAGTTCGAGACCGCCGGCATCCTCGTCCGGCACAACTTCCAGGGCACCCACTCGGTCTTCGAGCTCAACGACACGGTCCACCACGATCACATCGTCTGCATCGAGTGCGGCCGCGTCGAGGAGTTCGTCGACGAGACCATCGAGCAGCGCCAGCGCGAGACCGCCCGGCAGCACGCCTTCCACATGACCGGTCACGCCTTGGTGCTCTACGGCGTCTGCCCCGACTGCATGGCCCAGGCCGAGGATGCGGCGGCGGAGGACCCTACGGAGACCTCCCTCCAGGAGGACGGCGCCTCCTCGTCCTCGGGGCAGTCCTAGGGCGCGCCGCCGCGCTGCAGCATCGCCTCGGCGGCGGCGCGCTCGTGATCCGTGATCCTCAGCCCGCCGAGCATGCGCGCGATCTCCTCGACCCGCTCCGAGCTGCTGAGCGGCGACACCTCGGTGCGTGTCTCCTCCGCCTCCTCGCTCTTGCGGACGTGGAAGTGGTGGGCCGCCTGCGCGGCGACCTGGGGCAGGTGGGTGACGCAGAGGACCTGGTAGCGCTGCCCGAGGGTGCTCAGCATGCGCCCGACCACCTCGGCGACACCGCCGCCGATACCGGCGTCGGCCTCGTCGAAGATCAGCGTCGGGACGCCGGCCGATCGGCTCACGGTGGCGACCTGGATGGCCAGCCCGAGCCGGGACAGCTCGCCGCCGGAGGCGACCTTGGCCAGGGGGCCGGCGGCCTGGCCGGCGTTGGTGCGCACCTGCAGCTCGACGCGATCGAGCCCCTGGGCGGAGGGCGCTGCCTCAGGCTCGAAGCGCACCTGGGGTAGCAGCTCGGCACCCGCCATGCCCAGCTCGCTGAGCAGCTCGCGGACCTCGCCCGCGAGCCGCTCGGCGCCCTGGTGGCGGGTGGCCGATAGCCGCTCAGCGGCCTCGCGGTAGCGCTGCAGGGTGGCCTCGCGGGCCTCGCGCAGCTCGGCCAGCCGCTGGCCCGCGTTCTCCAGCCGCTCCAGCTGCTCGCGGAGCTGCTCCAAGGTCTCCGGCAGCTCCGCCACCTCGACCCGGTGCTTGCGCGCCAGGTCCCGCAGGTCGCTGATCCGCTGGTCCAGCTCCGCCAGGCGCTCGGGGTCCACCTCCAGGCCCTCGGCGAAGCCGCGCAGGGCCTGGCAGCCCTCATCCAGGTGGGCGAGGGCGCTCTGGAGCAGATCGGCGGCCTCGCCGAGCTCCGGCGCGAGCTCGCGGCGCTCCTCGAGCTCGCGCACGGCGCGGCCAAGCCGCGCCTGCGCGGACTGCTCCTCGTCAGAGAGGCTGTCGAGCTGCGCCTGGGCCAGCTCGATGAGCGAGCCGGCGTGGGCCAGGCGGTGGTGCTCCGCCTCCAGCTCGGCGATCCCGTCGCGCGTCGGGGCGGCCGAGGCCAGCTCCTCGACCTGGTGGCGGAGCACGGCGAGGCGGTCCTCATAGCCGCTATCCTCGCCCTCGAGCTCGGCGATCTCGCGGTCGATGCGCCGCAGCTCGCGGAAGGCCTCCCCGACGGCCGTCCGCTCGGCCTCGGCGCCGGCGAAGCTGTCGAGCAGCTCGCGCTGGTTGGCCGGGCGGAGCAGGGACTGGTGGGCGTGCTGGCCGTGGATGTCGACGAGCTGCTCACCGAGCTCGCGGAGCACCTGCAGCGCCACCGGCGAGCCGTTGATGTAGCCGCGGGAGCGCCCGCTGCCCTGGATGACCCGGCGGACGATCAGCTCCTCGCCGGCATCGAGCTCGCGCTCGGCCAGCCAGGCGCGGACCGCCTCGCCCGGCGGGTCGAAGGCAGCGCTGACCTCGGCCCGGCCGGCGCCGGGGCGGACGATGTCGGCGCTCGCTCGATCGCCGAGGCACAGCCCCAGGGCGTCGAGCAGGATGGACTTGCCGGCCCCGGTCTCGCCGGTGAGCACGTGCATGCCGTCGCCGAGCTCGAGCTCCAGGCGCTCGACGATGGCGAAGTCGCGGATGTGGATCTCCCTCAGCACGGCCTCTCTCCCTAGGTGTTGCGGGGATCCGGGCCGCCCATGGGGCTGCCCCAGCCGAGCTTGGCCCGCAGCAGGTTGAAGTAGCTGTAGCCGGGTGGGTGTACCAGGCGGATCGGCGTGGTGTGGGCGTAGACGAGCAGCCGGCTGTCCTGGTGCACGGCCAGCTCGTCCTGGCTGTCGCAGCTGACCCGGACGTTGCCGATGAAGCCGGGCTGGACGCCGATCTCGACCCGGCTGCTGCCGTCGATGACCAGCGGCCGGTTGCTCAGGGTGTGGGGGCAGATCGGCACCAGGACCAGGGCGTTCAGGCTCGGCTGGGTGATCGGTCCGCCGCCGGCCATGGCGTAGGCGGTTGAGCCGGTCGGGGAGGCGACGATCAGCCCGTCGGAGCGGTGGTCGCTGAGCGGCTCGCCGTCGACGTAGGTGGTCAGCTCGATCATGCGCGCCGTGTTCCAGCGGTGCAGGACCACCTCATTGATGGCGATCTCGCTGCTGAGCAGGGTGTCGTCGCTGTTGGCGCGGATCTCGGCGGCCAGGAGGAGGCGCTCGTCGACGACGTAGGCGCCGTCGAGGACCTGGCCTACCTCCTCCAGGCGGTCGGGGGCTACGTCCACCAGGAAGCCGAGCCGCCCCCGGTTGATGCCCATCAGGGCGACGTCATCACGGCCGGCCAGGGCACGGGAGGTGTGGATCAGGGTCCCGTCGCCGCCGATGGCGATGACCAGGTCGCTCGCCTCGATGAGCTGCTCGCGGGGCAGGCGCTCCACGCCCTCATTGCCGCCGCTCGCCACCGACTGCGCGTCGAGCAGCAGGGTGCAGCCGCGCTCGGTGAGTATCGGCCGCAGGCGCTCGATCAGCCCCGCGACGGCCGCGTCGCCGGGCTTGCCGGTGATCCCGACGGTAGGGAAGGGGGGGTGGTGGGCGCCCATGCGGACGGACACTACCACTTCGCCAGGGTGTCGCCAATTGGCGCCCCACTGCGCTGCGTTGACGGGGTCTCGCGGGCGCTGCTAGGTTCCTTTTGCGCTCCGCTCGAGGAGCGCCCTACCCGCGATAGCGCGCAACTGGTGGTGGCACGAGCATGAGCCCGCCGCAGGAGCTGGAGCTTAGCGAACGGGCGCAGACACTGCTCCGCACGCTGGTGCGCCGCTATATCGAGGAGGGCAGGCCGATCGGATCGCGTAGCCTGGCGCAGGCGTACGGCCTTGCGGTCAGCCCCGCTACGGTCCGCAACGCCCTGGTCGATCTCGAGGAGCTCGGCTACCTCACCGCCCCGCACACGTCGGCCGGCCGCGTCCCTACTGACCGCGGCCTGCGCGTCTACGTCGATCACCTCCTCCAGGTCGAGCCCGTCACCGCCGCGACGGTCGAGCACCTGCGCCGGCGCCTGGTCCGCGACCGCGAGGAGGGGGGCGATGAGCTGGCCGACTCGGCCTCGGGCCTGCTCTCCCAGCTTACCCGGCTCGCCGGCGTGGTCACGCTGCCGCGGCGCGAGCGGGCGGTGCTGCGGCACGTGGATTTCCTGCCCCTGTCCGGCCGCCGGGTCCTGGCGATCCTGGTGGTCAATCAGCGGGACGTGCAGCATCGGGTCATCGAGGCGGACCGCGCCTTCAGCGAGGCTGAGCTCCAGCGCCTCGCCAACTACCTCAATACCGAGTACGCCGGCGCCGAGCTCTCCCAGGTGCGCGACAGCCTGCGCGCCGCGGTGCAGGCCGAGCGGGAGCGCCTCGACGCCCTGCTGGGCTCGGTGGCGGAGGTCGCCGGCAAGGCCCTCGCCGAGGAGGCGGGGAGCGAGGACTACGTGGTCGCCGGCCAGACCAATCTCATGGGGCTCGAGGAGCTCTCCGACGTGGCGCGGCTGCGGCGGCTGTTCGAGGCGTTCACCCAGAAGCAGGACATCCTCCACCTCCTCGATCGCTGCGCCCGGCCCCAGGGGGTGCAGGTCTATATCGGCCGGGAGGCGGGCCACGCAGCCTTCGACGGCATGTCC
This sequence comes from uncultured Ectothiorhodospiraceae bacterium, assembly GCA_913055765.1. GTDB lineage: Bacteria > Pseudomonadota > Gammaproteobacteria > Nitrococcales > Halorhodospiraceae > Halorhodospira. The sequence goes on along the minus strand of CAJXKI010000049.1, from coordinate 1,161 downwards.
CTGGTGACCGCACGCTACGCCGTCGAGGGCGAGTCGGCAGGCGTGCTCGGTGTCATCGGCCCCACCCGGATGGCCTACGGCCAGGTCGTCCCCATCGTCGACGTCACGGCTCGATTGGTCGGGGCGGCCTTGAATCCGCTGCGCTAGATCCCCATCCCTGCGGGCAGAGGCCTGTGCGTCCCGGTGGCCCCCGCGGCGGCGGCCAGCCGGGCGCCGCGTCCCCCATGTTTTCCGGTTTCGATCCAGCGGAGCGATGGTATGAGCGACAACCAGCGACAGGAGACAGCCGACGAGCGGGCCGAGACGGCGACCGGCTCGACGGGGCATGAGGCGGCCCACCCCGAGCAGCAGCAAGAGGCCGAGCAGCAGGAGGTCCTCGAGGGTGAGCTGGACGCCGGCGGCACCGAGGACGCCGGCGGCGAGGCCGAGCAGGAGGGCGACGATCCCGAGTCCTTGCGCCAGCGCATCGGCGAGCTTGAGGAGGCACTCGCCGAGGCCGAGCGGCGGGCCCAGGACAACTGGGATCAGGCCGTGCGCGTGCGCGCTGAGCTGGAGAACACCCAGCGGCGTGCCCAGAAGGATGTCGAGCAGGCCAAGCTCCAGGCCCAGGAGAAGGTCATCAACGACCTGCTCCAGGTCAAGGACAGCCTGGAGATGGGGGTCCGCGCCGCGGAGGACGCGGAGGCCGACCGCGAGAAGCTCCTCGAGGGCTCGCAGCTCACCCTGAAGATGCTCGAGCAGGTCTTCGAGCGCTTCGAGATCGAGGAGCTCAATCCCCAGGGCGAGCGCTTCAACCCCGAGTACCACGAGGCGATGTCCACGCAGCCGTCGGACGAGCAGGAGCCGAACACCGTGCTCCACGTCATCCAGAAGGGGTATCGCCTCAAGGAGCGGCTGCTGCGCCCGGCGCTGGTGGTGGTCGCCAAGCAGGGGGAGGGCGCCTCCGGCGGCGATGCCTCGGGCGGCAGCGGCCCGGGCGGCGAGGCCGGCTGAGCGGGCCGCGGCGCCGTGGCCTGGCGCCCCTTGAAAAAGCGCCCCCCGCACCGCACCTACGGGGCAGGAGACGAAATCAGGGCCAACAGACTCAACGATCAGCAGGAGCGCACTATGGGTAAGATCATCGGCATCGACCTGGGCACGACCAACTCGTGCGTGGCGGTC
>CAJXKI010000048.1 GCA_913055765.1 uncultured Ectothiorhodospiraceae bacterium | reverse complement strand
AGAAGGCGGTCATGCTGCAGGTCCTCGACAAGCACTGGAAGGAGCACCTGGCGGCCATGGACTACCTGCGCCAGGGCATCGGCCTGCGCGGCTACGCCCAGCGCAATCCGAAGCAGGAGTTCAAGAAGGACGCCTTCAACATGTTCCAGGAGATGCTGGAGGGGCTGAAGCGCGAGGCCATCGGGGTCCTGCTGCGCGCCCAGGTGCGGGCCGAGGAGGATGTCGAGGAGGTGGAGGCGCAGCGGCGCCAGGAGGCGGAGCGCATGCAGCTGCGCCACGCTACGCCGGCCTCTGCCGCCGCGGCCGCTGGGGGCGCTGCGGCCGGCGGGAGCGCTGCCGCCGGTGGAGCGGCCACCAGCGGTGGAGTGGCCACCGGCGGTGGTGCGGCCGCCGGCGGCGGCGAGGGGGGGCAGCCCGCCGCCAGCGCGGGCCAGCGAGCGGGCGCCGGCAGCGGCGGGCCGGACACGGTGGCCCGCCAGGGCCCCAAGGTTGGCCGCAACGATCCCTGCCCCTGCGGCTCCGGGAAGAAGTACAAGCACTGCTGCGGGAGGCTCTGAGATGGGCGGCGAGGAGCCGGCGATCCATCCCGTGCCGGGCTTTCGGCTCGGCACGGCCTGCGCCGGGATCCGCAAGCCGGGCCGGGCCGACCTGGCCGTCATGGAGATCGCCGCCGGCGGCAGCGCGGCTGCCGTGTTCACCCGCAACCGCTTCCGTGCCGCGCCGGTGCGTGTCGCTGAGCGGCACCTGGCCGAGGGGGCTCCGCGCTACCTCCTGGTCAACACCGGGGTCGCGAACGCCGGCACCGGGGAGCGCGGCGAGGCCGATGCCCTGGCCTGCTGCCGGGCCTTGGCCGAGCGCGCGGGGTGCGCCCCCGAGGCCGTCGTGCCCTTCTCCACCGGCGTGATCGGCGAGCCGCTGCCCGTGGACCGGGTTGTCGGCGGACTGGGGCCTGCGCTGGCGGGGTTGAGCGAGGACGGCTGGGCGGCGGCAGCGGCGGCGATCCAGACCACGGATACCCGCGACAAGGTCGCCAGCCGCCAGGCAGCCCTCTCCGGGGGGACCTGCACGGTCACCGGCATGGCCAAGGGCGCCGGCATGATCCGGCCCGACATGGCCACCATGCTCGCCTTCGTGGCCACCGATGCCGCCGTGCCCGATGCGGTCCTCGACACGGCCCTGCGCCGGGCCAACGAGCGCTCCTTCAACCGGGTCACGGTGGACGGCGACACCTCTACCAACGACGCCTGCCTGCTGGCCGCCAGCGGTGCCGGCCCCGCGGTGCCGGCGGCAGGCGCCGACCTCGAGCGCTTCCAGGCGGCCGTGGAGGCGGTCTGCATCGACCTGGCCCGGGCCATCGCCGCCGACGGCGAGGGGGCGACGCGCCTGGTGGACGTGGCCGTCCAGGGTGCCCGGGACACCGCCGAGGCCGAGCGCGTCGCCTTCACCGTGGCCGAGTCGCCGCTGGTGAAGACCGCCCTGGCGGCCGGGGACCCCAACTGGGGGCGGATCCTCGCCGCCGTGGGCCGCGCCGGGATCGCGGACCTGGACGTGGCCGGCGTGCGGCTGGCCCTCGGCGAGCAGGCCGTCGTGGCGGACGGAGGCGTGGTGCCGGGCTACGACGAGGCGGCCGCTGCCGCGCACCTCGCCGGCCACGAGGTCCGTATCGGCATCGACCTGGGCCGCGGCGAGGCCGGCGCTACGGTCTGGACCTGCGACCTTACAGCCGAGTACGTCCGCATCAACGCCGAGTACCGCACCTGACCCGGAGCCCGCGGTGGCCGCCAGCGAGCATCCCGACGGGCCCATCCACGTCGCCGCCGCCGCCCTCCGGGCGGGGGATGGCCGGGTGCTGGTGCAGCGCCGGCCAGCCCACCTCGACCACGGCGGGCTGTGGGAGTTCCCCGGGGGCAAGCTCGAGCCCGGCGAGCCGGTGGCCGAGGCCCTGGCTCGCGAGCTCGACGAGGAGCTGGGCATCCAGCCGAGGCCGGGGGCGCCGCTCATCCGGGTGCCGTGGGACTACGGCCATCGCCGCGTGGTCCTCCACGTCCTGGAGGTCACCGCCTGGTCCGGCACGCCCAATGGACGCGAGGGCCAGGAGGTGGCCTGGCTGGCGCCGGCGCAGCTGGATAGCCGGTCCTGGCCAGCGGCCAACTGGCCCATCGTGCGCGCCCTCCAGCTCCCCGATCGCTACCTGATCACGCCGCAGGCGCCTTCGGAGCCTGCGGCGTGGCTGGAGCGCGTCGAGGCCGCCCTGGCCGGCGGCGTCTCCCTGGTCCAGTTGCGCCGTCCCGACCTGGATACGGCGGCGCTGGTGGCGCTGGGCCGGGCGCTGCAGGCGCGCTGCGACGCCTACGGCGCGCGGCTGCTGGTCAACGCGCCGCCGGAGACGGCCCGGGCAGTGGGGGCGGACGGTATCCACTGGAGCGGGCGAGTGCTGGCGGAAGGACCGCGGCGGCCGGCGGCAGCCCGCTGGATGGGCGCCTCTTGCCACAGCCGCGCCGATCTCGCCCGCGCTGCGGCGTGCGGCGCGGACTTCGCCCTGCTCTCGCCGGTGCGCTGGACGGCGAGCCATCCGGAGCGGGCCGGTATGGGGTGGACGCGCTTCGCCGAGCTCGTCGCCGAGGCGCCCCTGCCGGTCTACGCCCTGGGCGGGGTAGGGCCTGCGGACATCCCCGCCGCCCGCGCCAACGGTGGCCAGGGGGTGGCGGCCATCCGTGGCCTGCTTCCGGGCGGCGCCGGGTGACCCGTGGGCGCCGGGCTGCCCCGCAGCCTAGAGCGCGCAGCGGGCCAGCCGGAAGTGGACATCCATGTTGGCGGGCGCCGGCCGGACACGGGTGTCCGGCTGCCGGAGGAAGCGGATGGTCACGAGGTGGTGGTTGCCGCTGATCTCCGGGATGACCCCGTTCTCCATGGGGGCCTGCAGGCGCAGCATCTGGGTGCTCCGGTTGCCGTAGGGGGTGCGCTGCTGCCAGGTGCCCCCCTCGGCGAGCTCGTCGGCGAAGGTCCCCGCCTCGCGCTGGACCCGCAGGGCGAAGAGCACCGCATCGCGCAGGTCGGCGAAGCTGTCGAGCCACCGCTGCATGTCCGCGCGGCGGTCCTCGTAGGGACGGGAGAGCCAGCGGTGGTAGCTGGGCAGGTCGAAGTTGCAGGTCCCGGTGCCGATGCCGAAGCGCTGGGCGATCAGCCCGAGCAGCTCGTCCTCGCGCAGCCCCTGGCCCATGGCGGCATCGGGCTCGCCGACGCGGCGCAGCAGCTGCCGGCACCGCTCCGCCTCCTCCTGCACACGGCTGGTGGACCAGGCCCCTAGGGTGCCCATGTAGGCCGTCTCGGTGGCGAGGCGGTCCAGCTCCTTGATGACCTCGGAGCGGAGCTCGCCCCGCTCGAGGACGTTGAGGGTCTCGATGAACGCCTCTACCGCCATGCGGCTGTCGATGACCTGCTGCCGCTCCATGGCGGTGCTCGCCGTCTCCATGAGGAACTCTAGGCGGAGCAGGGTGCGCAGGCGCTCATTCAGGGGGTGCTCGTAGATGACCCAGTCTCGCTCGCTGTCACTCATCGGGGGGTTCCTCATTCCGCGCTTGAAGGGGGGGGGCCGGCCTCGGCGAGCAGGCGCCGGTGCAGCTCCGCGACCTGTCCCGTCAGCGTGGGGTGCGCCCCGCTGTTGTCGAGGACGTGGTCGGCCGCGGCCAGGCGCTGCTCGCGCGTCGCCTGGGCGGCGAGGCGCGCCTCGATATCCGCCGCGCCCAGGCCGTCCCGTGCCGCGAGCCGCTGGCGCTGGCGCGCCTCCGGGAGATCGACCACGACGACGGTATCCATGTCGCGGTCCATGCCCGTCTCGACCAGCAGCGGCACGACCACCACCGTGTACGGGGCCCTTAAGCCCCCCAGTATAGCGGCTAGCCGCTGCCGGATGTGGGGGTGGAGGATCCCCTCCAGGCGGCGGCGGGCGCTGGCGTCGTTGAACACCCGTCGCCCCAGGGCGGCCCGGTCCAGGCGCCCGTCGGCGGTCAGGACCTGCGGGCCGAAGGCTGCCGCCACCGCCCTGAGCCCCGCGGTGCCCGGCTCGACCACCTGCCGGGCGATCCGGTCGGTATCGACCACCGGGACGCCGCGGGCGGCGAAGAGTCTGGCTACCGTCGACTTGCCGCTGGCGATGCCGCCGGTCAGGCCCACCCGCAGGGGGATGCACTGCGCTGCGCTCATAGGGCGACGCCGTTGCCGCCCAGCGGCTGGACCACGGCGAGGAGCCACCCGGCGAGGGCGAGGAAGGGGCCGAAGGGGAGCGGCTGGTCCAGGCGGCGGTAGCGCACGGCCTGGGCCAGCGCCGTGATCAGGCCGGCCGCCGCGGCGATCAGCACCAGGGCGGGCAGCGCCTGCCAGCCCAGCCAGGCGCCGAGGGCGGCGGTGAGCTTGAAGTCGCCGTAGCCCATGCCCTCCTTGGCGGTGGCCAGCCGGTGGCCGTGGTAGATGAGCCACAGGGCCGTGTAGCCGGCGGCAGCGCCGAGGATAGCGGCTGTCGGGGTCGGGGGCGTGGCCGGCGCGAGGGTGCTCCACAGGAGGCCGAGCCACAGCAGCGGGAGGCTCAGGGCGTCGGGCAGGAGGTAGTGCTCGCTGTCGATGGCCGCGGCGGCGATCAGCCCCCACGTCAGGAGCAGCAGGCCCGCGGCGGCGAGGCCGGTCCCGTGGAGGGCGACCACGGCCAGGGTGGCGCCCCCGGCGAGCGCCTCGACGATGGGATAGCGCCCTGGGATGCGCGCCCCGCAGTGACGGCATCGGCCGCGCTGGGCCAGGTAGCTGAGCAGCGGGATGTTCTCCAGGGCGCCCAGGCGGTTGCCGCACTGCGGGCAGTGGGACGGTGGCCAGCCCAGGTGGTAGGCAGGGGGCGCCGCCTCGGCCCCCGCGTCCTCGCCGAGGACGGCCTGCGCCTCGGCACGCCAGCGGCGCTGCAGCATCTCCGGCAGGCGGTGGCTGACGACGTTGAGGAAGCTGCCCACGACCAGGCCGAGCAGGCCGGCGACCGACCAGGCCAGCCAATCCGGTAGGTGGCTCCAGTACTCCATGGGGGCTCCAGCTGACGGTGGACGCCCATTGTAGGGCGCGCCGCTCAGAGTGTCCCGCCCATCTGGAAGACCGGCAGGTACAGCGCCCCGACGACGCCGGCGGTCAAGAGGCCGAGGGCGACGATCAGGGCCGGCTCGAGGAAGGTGCCGAGCCGCTCCAGGCGCGCCTCCAGGCGTTGCCGGTAGAGGTCGGCCGCCTCGGCGAGCATCTCCTCGAGCCGGCCGGCGCTCTCCCCCACGGCGATCAGGTGCACGGCGTCCGAGGCCTCCGGCAGGTCCGTGCGCGCCGCCGCGGCGAGCGGCTCGCCGGCGTTGATCCGCTGCTCCACCCGCTCCAGGGCGGGCCCTAGGGCCGCGCCCCGGGCCGCATCGGCGGCCCGGGGCAGGGCGTCGAGCAGGGGCACGCCGGCATCGAGCAGCCGCGACAGGGTCCCGCACCAGCGGCTGAGCGCGGCCTCGCGCAGGCTCGGCCCGATGCCGGGGAGCCGGGTCAGTGCCGCGCTGGCGCGTAGCCGCCACGCCGGTCGCCGGCGCAGCAGGAGGCTGAGGGTAGCCGCGGCCACGGCCGCCGCGCCCAGCAGGAGGGGCGCGGCCAGGGCGAAGGCGTCCGAGGCGGCGATGACCAGCCGCGTAGCCGCCGGCAGGGGCTGGCCGCTCTGGGCGAAGATCGCCTCGAAGCGGGGGACGACCGCCAGGAGCAGGAGGCTCAGCACGGCTAGGGCGGTGGAGGCGACGACCGCCGGGTAGGCCGTGGCCCGGCGGAGCTGGCGCCGCAGGGCATCCCGGCGCTCCAGCTCCTCGGCGATGCTGCGCAGGGCGCCGGGGAGGTCGCCCGTCCAGGTGCCGGCCTCCAGCAGGGCGGTGTGGGCCGGCTGCAGGTCGGGCAGGGCGCCCTGGAAGGCCGGCGCCAGCTCGCTACCGCGCTCTACGGCCCGGCGGAGCGCGCGCAGCCCGACGCGCAGCTCGGCGCGGGGCTCCCGGGCGGAGACGACGCGCAGGGCCGCGTCGAGGGGCGCTCCGGCGTCGAGCACGGCTGCCAGCCGCCGCAGGGCGGCGGCGCGCTCGGCGGCTCGGGCACGGCGCCGCCGGGGCAGGTGCAGCGCCCGGCGCACGCGCAGGACGGCGATGCCGCGGTCGGCGAGGGCGCGCCGCAGGACGGCCGCCGAGTCGGCGTTGCAGGTCCCGCTGAGCCGGCGGCCTTGCGCGTCCACGCCCCGCCAGCTCAGGCGGGCCACGGCTCGGCCTCGCGGGTGGCGCGCCGCAGCTCCGCGGCGCTGGTCTCGCCGGCCTCCACCAGCGGCCAGCCGGCGGTGTGCAGGTCGGGCACCCCGGCCTCCCGGGCGCGGGCCTCGAGCTCCCGGGCGCTGGCGCCGGCGAGGATGGCCTCGGCGATCCCGTCGCTCAGGGGCATCACCTGGAAGACCCCGCGCCGCCCGCTGTAGCCGTCCCGGCAGTGGGGGCAGCCCGGGTCGGTGCCGGCCTCGGCCGCCGTGTCAGGTGCCGTCTCGGCGCCGCCCGCAGGCCGGCACGCCGGGCAGCAGCGGCGGACCAGCCGCTGCGCCACGACCAGGGACAGGCTCGAGGCGAGGTCGTAGCCGGGCACGCCCATCTGCGCCAGCCGCTCCACCGCGCCGGCGGCGCTGCGGGTGTGCAGCGTCGACAGCACCAGGTGGCCGGTCTGCGCCGCCTTGACCGCGATGGCGGCGGTCTCGGCGTCGCGGATCTCGCCGATCAGGATGACGTCCGGGTCCTGGCGCAGGAAGGCGCGCAGCGCGCGGGCGAAGTCCACGCCGGCGCGGCGGTTGACCGCTACCTGGGTGACGCCGGGGACCTCTATCTCCACCGGGTCCTCGACGGCGCAGATGTTGCGCTCCGGGGTGTTGAGCCGGCGCAGGGCGGCGTGGAGGGTGGCCGTCTTCCCGGAGCCGGTGGGGCCGGTGGTGAGGATGAGCCCCTCGGTCCGGTCCAGGGCCACCTCCAGCGCCTGCCGGGCCGGCTCCGGCATCGCCAGGTCCTCGATGGTGGCGGGGGCGTCCTGCTCGATGAGCCGCAGCACCAGCTTCTCGCCGTGGACGCTCGGGCAGCTCGCCACGCGGAACTGGACGGGCTGGCCGGTGCCGTCCTGGCTCTGCAGCCGGCCGTCCTGGGGCAGGCGCTGCTCGGCGACGTCCATGCCGGCGAGCAGCTTCAGCCGGGCGACGATCCGGCTGCGCAGCGCCGCCGGCGGCCCCTCGGCCTCGCGCAGCAGGCCGTCGATCCGCAGCCGGACGCGCAGCGCGTCCTGCTCGGGCTGCAGGTGGATGTCGGAGGCGCGGTGCTGTACGGCGTCGGCGATGAGCCGGTCCACGAAGCGGACCGTGGCGCGGTCCTCATCCATGGCCTTCCCTCCCTGGCAGCTCCTTCCTTGAGGCGCACGCTCAGCCTAGGCCGAGCGCCAGGCCAAGGGGAAGGGTGCGCCCAGCGCCGCCTCCTACCAGGCCCCTACCAGGGGAACTTCTGGAACCGCGGCTTGATGGGCAGCCGGGCGCGCCAGTACTGGATCAGCAGGAAGCCGAACGCCATCCCGCCGAGGTGGGCGAAGTGGGCGACGCCGGCCGTAGTGCCCGTGATCCCGGCGAACAGCTCGAAGGCCCCGTAGCCGATGACGAAGTACTTGGCGCGGATCGGGATCGGCGGGAACAGGAGGACCAGCCGGTGATTGGGGAACATCATCCCGAAGGCGAGCAGGATCCCGAAGACCCCGCCCGAGGCGCCGATGGTGGGGTAGATCTGCCCCTCGGCGGCCGCCTGCGTGGCCACGAGCAGCTGCACCAGCCCGGCGCCGACGATGCAGACCAGGAAGTAGGTGGCGAACGTCCGCGAGCCCCAGGCGTGCTCCAGGTGGACGCCGAGGATCCACATGGCCAGCAGGTTCACGAGCAGGTGGAAGAGCCCGCCGTGGAGGAAGGCGTAGGTGACCAGCTGCCAGATCTGGAACGTCGGCGGCTGGGCCACCATGTGGGCCAGGCTGGTCTCGGGGGCCAGTGGCCAGAGGCCGAAGGCGCCGATCAGGGCCTGCGGGCCGACCACCCCCTGCAGCAGGAAGACAAGGCCGTTCGCCGCGAGCAGGAAGCCGATGACCGGCGGGAAGTTCGACAGGGTGGGCGGGCCGGCGGTCTGCATGGCGGTGTCCTATCCAGCCTCCGATCGCTAGGGGGTGGCGATCGTATCAGGGTTCGTCGCGCCCCGGTGCCACGGGGTCAGCCCTTGCTGCTCGTGGCATCGCGCAGGGCGCCGAGCAGGTCCTCGCGGGCGATGACGCCCACGACCCGGTGGCCGTCGTCGACCACCGGGAAGCCCTTGGTGCGCATGTCCACCATCCGCTGCAGGACCCGGGTCAGGGGCAGGTCCGGGGTGACGGTGATGGGCTCCCGCGTCATCAGCTCGTGGACCGGACGCTCCATGATGGTGGCGTAGTGCGGCACCATGGCGTCGGGGGTGAGCGTGAAGGCCTTGAGGAGGTCGAGCTTGGTGGCCAGCCCGACGAGCCGGCCGTCATCGTCGACCACGGGCACGCCGTTGAAGTCGTGCGCATCGAACAGCCCCTGCAGCTCGCGTAGCGCGGTATCGCGGCCTACCGTCCGGGGCTGCGGGGTCATGTAGTCGCGCACGTAGTAGCTGAGGAAGTCGTACATGGGGCGTCCCTCACCTTGGGCGCCGAGGGGCGGGCCTCTCGGCGGTGACTATGGCACGCCGGCCTGTCGCGCGGCCAGGCGCCGCTGTCAGCGCGAGGCGCGCGATCCCTGGCTGCGCTGCTGCCGGGACGGCTTGCCGTCCTTGGAGGTGCGCCGCTGCGAGCCGTTGCGCCGGGGCTTGCGCGGCGCCTTGGGCGGCGCCAGCTCGGCGAAGTAGGCCGCCGGCGGCGTCTCCGTGGGGATCTTCTCCGCCAGGAAGGCCTCGATATCCGGCAGCGAGAAGACGTACTCATCGCAGGCCAGGGAGATGGCGTCGCCGCTCTCCCCGGCGCGGGCGGTGCGGCCGATGCGGTGGACGTAGTCCTCCGGGTCCTGGGGCAGGTCGAAGTTGATGACGTGGCTCACCGACTCGATGTGCAGCCCCCGGGCCGCCACGTCGGTGCCGACGAGCACCGGCAGGTCGCCGCTCCGGAAGCGCTCGAGCAGCTGCTCGCGCTTGTCCTGGGGGATGTCGCCGGAGATTACCGCCGCGTCGACGCCGTTGCCCTGCAGGTAGCCCACCAGCTGCTCGGCGGCGCGCTTGGTGTTGGCGAAGATGAGGGTCCGGCGCGGGTCGATCTGCTGCAGCATGCCTACCACGAAGGCGGTCTTGTCCTCCTTGGCTACGTGGTAGAGCGTCTGGCGGACGTTCTCGACGGTGCGCTGCTCGGCCGCCACCGCCTCGCGGGGCGGGTCGCCCATCTCCTCCCAGGCCAGCTCCATGACGCGGTAGGAGAGCGTGGCGGAGAAGAGCAGGTTGAGCCGCTGCCCGGCGCTGGGCATGCGCCGCAGGAGGAAGCGGATGTCCGAGACGAAGCCGAGGTCGAACATGCGGTCCGCCTCGTCGAGGACCGCTACCTCGACGTTATCCAGGCTGAAGACCCGCTGCTTGTAGAAGTCGATGATCCGCCCCGGGGTGCCGATGATGACGTCGACGCCCGCCTGCAGCTGCCGGCGCTGCGCCTCATAGCCGGTGCCGCCGTAGACGGCGGCCATCTCCAGGCCGGTGAAGGCCCCGATCTGCTCGGCCTCGCTGTGGATCTGGATGGCCAGCTCGCGTGTCGGGGCGAGGATGACCGCCCACGGGCCGACGGCGTCCTCCGCCACCGGGTGGGTCATCAGGTGGTGGAGCGTGGCGACGACGAAGGCGGCGGTCTTGCCGGTCCCGGTCTGCGCCTCGCCGGCGATGTCCCCGCCCGCCAGCGTATGGGGCAGGGTCTGCGCCTGGATGGGCGTGCAGTAGGCTAGGCCGGCCTCGTCGAGGCCATCGAGGACCGCGTCGTGGATGGGGAGGTCGGTGAAGCGCTGCTCGGTTAGATGGGCTCCGCTCATACCGGCAAGGATACCGGAGTGCAGCGGCGCCGGCTAGCCGCTGCCGCCGTGCGCCTGTAGGGTAGGCTGGCCGAGCGGAGCGGGGCGCGGCCTCAGCAGGCGTGGCGCGTCCTACGGCGTGCAGGAGGTGGCGTGGTCTGGGCGACGAGCAGGGCCTCCCGGCGAGAGGTCTTCGGTTGGGCGATGTTCGACTTCGCCAACCAGGCCTACACGCTGCTCATCATCACGGTCGTCTACGGCGACCTCTTCACCCGGGTGATCGTCGGTGATGCCGGCGACGACTACCGCCTCGGCAACCTCCTCTGGGGCTCGGCGCTGGCGCTGAGCTACCTCGCCGTGGTCGTGACAGCGCCGGTCCTGGGCGCGGTGATGGACTACACCGCTACTAAGAAGCGCTTCCTCTTCGCCGGCTACGCCGCCACGGTGGCGGCCACGGCGGCGCTCTACACGGTGGAGCCGGGCCAGGTCGCGCTCGGGTTCGCCCTCATCGCGCTCTCCAGCTACGCCTACTGCCTGGGCGAGGCCTTCATCGCCGGGTTCCTGCCGGATATCGCCGGCCCCCGCGAGATGGGCCGTGTCTCGGGGGTGGGGTGGTCCCTAGGCTACCTCGGCGGCCTGTGCGCCACGGCCTTTACCGTGCTCGTCCTCGGCGAGGTCAGCGCGGAGAACTTCGAGCGCATCCGCTGGGTGGGGCCGTTCGCCGCTGCCTTCTTCCTGGTCTGCGCCGTGCCCACCTTCCTCTGGCTGCGTGAGCGTGGGCGAGCGCAGCCCCGCCTCGCGGGGCGGGAATACGTGGCCCTGGGGCTCAGCCGCGTGGCGCGGACCCTGCACAGCCTGGGCTACCTCCGCGATCTGGGCATCTTCATGGCCTCGCTGCTGCTGGCCATGTCGGGCCTGGCCATCATCCTCTCCTACGCCTTCATCTACGGCGCGCAGGTCATCGGCTGGGACGAGGGGGTACGGCTGATCATGTTCGTGGTCACCCAGATCTCCGCCGCGGCCGGCGCCGTCGGCTTCGGGCTGGTCCAGGATCGCCTCGGCGCCAAGCGGACGTACATGGCGACCCTGCTGATCTGGGTGGCCGCCATCCTGCTCATCTGGGCCACGCCGCAGCTCACCGCCCTCCTGAACGGCCTGCTCGGCGTCGCCTGGGAGGCACAGCACGTCTTCCTGGCCGCCGGCTGTACCGCCGGGCTGGCGCTGGGGGCGTGCCAGTCGGCGGGGCGCACCCTGGTGGGGCTCCTCGCCCCGCCCGGGCGATCCGCCGAGCTCTTCGGCTTCTGGGGGGTGTCGACCAAGCTGGCCGCTGCCTTCGGCCTGGTGGCGGTGGGCGCCCTGCAGGCGGCGGTGGGGCTACAGTCGGCGATCCTCCTGTGCGCCGCCTTGTTCGCCGCCGCCTTCCTGGTGGCCCTGGGCGTGGACGAGGCCCGGGGTCGGGCGCGAGGCCAGGCTCTGGTAGAGTGAGCGGACCTGGCAATTGGGATGGAGGCTAGCAGTGGCTGAACGGATCTGGGTCTGCACGGTGTGCGGGTGGATGTACGACGAGAGCCAGGGGGTCCCGGAGCTGGGCATCCAGCCGGGGACGCCCTTCGAGGAGCTGCCCGAGGACTTCCTCTGCCCGGACTGCGGCGCCGGCAAGGAGGCCTTCGAGGTGATGGAGGTCTGAGGTGGCCATGGCGGATCGGGCAGCAGCGCTATCCGGCGTCTATGCGGTCACCCAGCCGCGGGCTGATCTCGAGGCCGCCGTGGCGGCCGTGCTGCGCGGCGGGGTGCGGGTCGTGCAGTACCGCGACAAGGGCGAGGACCGCCAGCGCCGGCTCGACGAGGCGGTCGCGCTGCGGCGGCTCTGCGAGGGCTACGGGGCCTTGCTCCTGGTCAACGACGACATCGGGCTGGCGGAGGCCGCGGCCGCCCACGGCGTGCACCTGGGCCGCGAGGACGGGGCGGTCGCCGAGGCCCGGCAACGCCTGGGCGAGGGCGCCTGGATCGGCGCCTCCTGCTACGACGACCTGGACCGGGCGCGCCGCTTGGCAGCCGATGGCGCCGACTACGTGGCCTTCGGCAGCATCTACCCCTCGCCGACCAAGCCGGATGCCCACCTGGCGCCCATGGGCCTGCTCACCCGGGGGCGCGAGGCGACCGGCCGCCCGACAGTGGCCATCGGCGGCATCGACGCGTCGAACATCGGCGAGGTGGCCGCTGCCGGTGCGGATGCGGCCGCGGTGGTCAGCGCCCTGTTCGGGGCCGAGGAGCCCGAGGCCGCGGCCCGGCGTCTCGTCGCCGAGTGGCGGCGCAGTCGGTAGAATGCCGGGCTGAAGCCGCATCGCGACAGAGAAGAGGGATAACCATGGAGCGCACCCAGCAGCTGTTCAGCCAAGCCCGGGAGCTGATCCCCGGCGGCGTCAACTCCCCGGTCCGCGCGTTCAAGGGGGTCGGCGGCACGCCGATCTTCTTCGAGCGCGGCGAGGGGCCGTACATGTGGGACGCCGACGGCAAGCGCTACGTCGACTACGTCTGCTCCTGGGGGCCGCTGGTCGCCGGCCA
>CAJXKI010000047.1 GCA_913055765.1 uncultured Ectothiorhodospiraceae bacterium | reverse complement strand
GGGGCTGTAGCTCAGTTGGGAGAGCGCGACATTCGCAATGTCGAGGTCAGGGGTTCGAATCCCCTCAGCTCCACCAGATACCCTTCCTGGCCCGCCTAGCCCCAACGGGATAAGGCGAGCATCCTACCGCTTGAGATCCCGATAGAAGTTCTCCCAGGTCACGCCGAATCTTCTTGGGAACGCGGCACGAAGGGGGTAGTCTCCTCACGGGGCTCCGCCATGCCCATCAGGCTCTATCTGGCGCCCCGGGCAGGACTCGAACCTGCGACCTATCGCTTAGGAGGCGATTGCTCTGTCCGGCTGAGCTACCGGGGCAGCTTGCTGCTCATCTTGTACGCACCCGGGCCTGGGCGGTCAAGCGCCCGCCCCGCCCAGCGGCGCCCCACGCCCTGAGCAACTGGCCTGCAGCACCTACCTCCTGAGCATCCGGCTGCGCAGGCGCAGGAGCACGAAGCCCGCCGCCGCGGCCACGATGAGCGCGGTGGCCACCGTGCCGTAGGTGCCCAGGTACGCCTCCAGGCGGTCCCAGCTGGAGCCGGCCAGGTAGCCGGCCGCGAGGAGCACCCCGTTCCACAGCGCCGTGCCCAGGAAGGTGAAGGCCAGGAACGGCGCCAGGCGCATGGGCAGCAGGCCGGCCGGCACGGAGACCAGGCTGCGCACCGTGGGCACCCAGCGGCCGAAGAAGACGATGGACCGCCCGTAGCGCAGGAAGGCGGCGTTGACCTGCGCCAGGTCGTCCTCGTCGATCAGGTGCCACCGGCTGCCACGGTGGACCCAGGCGCGCACCCGCTCGCCGCCGACGGCGCGGATGGCCAGGTAGATCAGCGTCGAGCCCAGCGTGGCGCCAAGGCTGGCGGCGCTGAGCACGCACAGGGGATCGGCCTCGGCCCGGTAGACGGCGTAGCCCAGGAAGGGCATCACCACCTCCGGCGCGGCGAAGAGCATCACGGCGAAGATGCCCACCCAGCCGAGCGCGTCCGTGGCCTGGATGATGAGCTCCGGCATAGGCGGACGCCTGCCCCCGCTAGGCAGCCCGGGCCGTGGGCCGGGCGCGCCACGGCCGCCTAGCCGACATCCGGGCGCTCCTCGCCCTGCCCCGTGGGCGGGGCCCGATAGACGGCCCGGTTGCGCCCGTCCGCTTTGGCGGCGTAGAGGGCCTGATCCACGCGGCGGACAGCGCTGTTGGGATCGTCGTCGGCGCAGAGCTGCGTCGCCCCCACGCTGATCGAGACGGCCCCGACCTCGGGGAAGGGCTCGGCCTCGAGCTCGGCCCGGAGGCGCTCGGCGAGCAGCCGCGTCCCCTCCTCGTCCGTCTCCGGCAGGAGCACGGTGAACTCCTCACCGCCCCAGCGCGCCAGCAGGTCGCCGCGGCGCAGCGCGCCCTGGATCCGGCGCGCGATCTCGATGAGCACCCGGTCCCCCCTGGTGTGGCCGTAGGTGTCGTTGATCGCCTTGAAGTGGTCGACATCGAACAGCAGCAGCCCCTCGACCCGGCCGTAGCGGCTCACCTGCGCCAGCGCCCGGTCCAGCTCGGCCTCAAAGTGCTGCCGGTTGTAGAGGCCGGTCAAGTGGTCCGTGACGGCCGAGAGGGCCAAGGCCTGCTCCGTGGCCTTGAGCTGCTCGATCTCGATATGCACGCCCATCAAGGCCGCCGGGCTGCCGTCGGCGGCACGCCGGGTGACCTGCCCCCGGGCCTGGACCCACAGCCAGTCGCCGCCGTGGCAGCGGTAGCGGAAGGCGATGGTGACGGGCTCGCCCCGGGCGACCTGCTGCCTGACCTGGGGCTCCACCTCCGCGAGATCATCGGGGTGGACCAGCGCCTGCCACTCCGCGTAGCTGAGCGTCCGCTCCGCCTCAGGGGCGTAGCCGAGCATGCGCCAGCTGGCCACGTCCCAGGTGATGGCGTCCGCCTGCAGGTCCCACTCCCAGATGCCGAAGCGCGCCGCCTCCTGCACCAGGCGGTAGCGCTGCTCGCGGGCGAACCGCTCGCTCAGGTCCTGGAAGGCGACGACGACCCCCTTGCTGCCGCCCTCGGCGCTGGACAAGGGCGCGGCGTAGACCAGCACGGGCAGGCTCGTGCCGTCGGCGCGCCAGAAGCGATCCTCCCAGGCCTCCAGGGGCTCCCCGGTGCGCCGGACGCGGTCGATCGGGCAGGCGTGGGCCGGGTACGCCGTGCCGTCCAGATAGCTATGGTGGGTAAGCTCGTGGGCGTTGGCCCCCAGGGCCTGGGCCTCCTCGGCGAAGCCGAGCATGCGGCAGGCCGCCGGATTGAGGAAGGTGAAGCGCCCCTCGTCGTCCACGCTGAAGACCCCCTCGCCGATGCTCTGCGGCAGCTGGCGGGCGAAGGCCTCCTGATCCTTGAGCGCCGTGATGTCCGTCGCGATGCCGAGGACCTCACGGTGCTCCAGGGGATTCTCGGGCCACAGCGGCACCTTCTGCGTCTTGAACCAGCGCAGCCGCCCCTCGGCATTGGTCACCCGCTCCTCGGCGACCCACTTGGCGCGGCCGCTGAGCAGGACCTCTCGGTCGGCCTGCCGGAAGGCCTCGGCCTCCCTGGCGTCGAGGGCGACCTCGTCATCGGTCTGCCCGAGGATGGCCGCCTTGGGCCGGCCGAAGAGCTCGGCCAGGGCCGTATTGGCCAGCGTGAAGCGCCCCTGGCTGTCCTTGACGAAGACCGGGTTCGGGTTGCTGTCCAGGACGTGCTCCAGGTAGTGGCGCTGCGCCTCGAGCTGCTCACGGGGCTCGATCCACTCGGTGATGTCCTCCTGGGCACCCACGATGCGCACCGCCTGGCCCTGCTCGTCCTGCAGCACGCTACCCGCGCCGCGGATAACCCGCCGCGCCCCGTCATCGCCGCGGCGGATCTCGAAATAGGCCTTGAAGAGCTCGCCGCTGTCCACCGCCGCCCAGAAGGCCCGGAGCACCGCCTCGCGGCCCTCGGCAGCCAGCCGCGCCGTCCAGTCCTCCAGGCGGTGCCCGAAGTCGCCGGGGGCGACACCGTAGATGGCGAGCATCCTGTCGTCCCACTCCAGGCGCCCCTGGCGCAGGTCGTACGACCAAGAGCCCAGGCCCAGGGCCTGGAGCGCCACGGCCCTACGCTCCGCTCGCTGCTGCTCGGCGTCCTGCGGCGCCAAGGCGATCCCCCACATGGCTTGATTCATTCAAATCTAAGATAGCACGCAGGGGACCCGCTCACGCCAGCCTGGCGGCCAAGCCCGGCGCCCAGCAGCGCTGCCCCGCCTACGGCCACCTCTCACTGCGCTCCTGCCGCACCATCGCTCGCTCCTGTCGTCCGCGCCGGTAGCGCCACGTGCTTCGCCACGGCTGATCTTGGGGGACAGCCTAGCGCAGCACGCTGAAATGAGCTGAAGGGGGTCCGGCCGTGAACGACGATAGACAGGTCGCCCACGTGCCAGGGGTGTCCGTAAGCCATGCGTGCTACAGAGGCATTCAGGCAGCCTGTCGTTGCATCCGATCGACCACCCAACCGTACCCTACCCGCTCCTGCTCCAGCCGCACCCGCTCGCCGAGCCGATCCTGCCGGAGGTCGTCGTACAGGGCCGCCTCCGCCGCCGTTAGCCGCTCCAGGTCCTCCAGATAGCGGTACTCGGCGGGCTCCGTCGTCCACAGGGCGCGGTGCGCCGCCAGCGTCTCGCGGTCCATGAGCAGGGACTCGGCGTGCGGCAGCGCGCGGCGCAGGCGATCGAGTATGGCGAAGCCGTGGGTATCGATATCGCCCCAGTAGGCAAGGCGCACCCGGTGCAGCCACGGGATCTCAGCGAGGCGCTCCAGGGCGTAGCCGAGGCCGAAGATCACCAGGGCGCGGGGATGCTCGGGGAAGGCCAGCCCGTTGGTCTTGTTCTCGGTGATGAAGACGGTGTCCACGTCCGGCGCCAGCGCCCGGAACTGCTCCGCGGGTACCGAGAGGTCGGTGAGCCCGGCGGGGGCGCAGGCGGGATCAAGGATGCGGAAACGCACCAGCGGCGGCTCCTGCCGGAGCCCGTAGCGCTCAGCGAAGCGCTTCACCCCGGTGGCCCCGGCGTCGATGGCGTCCTCCGGGAGGACCTTATCGAGCAGCGCCATGAGCAGCTTGCGCCGCGACTCGATGAACTTGGTATCTACCCCGGGGATGTCGAGCTGGCGCAGGTAGACCCCGGGGCGCGGGTGGTCGCGGAAGTAGGCGAGCACCGCCAGGATCCGGTCCCAGTCCTCGGCGTGCGCCAGAGCCGTGAGGGGGCGCTGGGCCAGCCACCCGGCGAGCTCCGGGAAGGACGTCAGGGTCTGCTGGCAAAGCTGATCGAAGCGCTCGGCGTCCCGCTTGCGGCCGATGAGGCGCAGGGCATCGGCCTCGGTGGGCACCTCGGCGCCCACGGGCAGCGAGTTGCGGCCGTGGATCCGGTGACGCACCGTCTGCCAGGCCAGCTCAAAGCCGTAGCCACTCTGCGCCCGCTCGGCGCTCGCCAGCGTCTGGACCCAGCGGCGCACGCCCTCGAAGTCCTCCGCCAGGTCCCGCGACCCGGGCCGCTTGAGCCGCAGCGCCAGCGGGAACAGCGCCTCGCCGGTGACCCGGGCGGCGAGGATCTCGCCGCGATCCCAGCGCTGCTGCACCTGGGCGCGCAGATCGGCGGGTGTGGCCCAGCTCATCCCGTCGCCGCGGCGCGGTGGGCCGCCTTCTCCGCGTGGTACGCCTCGATGGACAGGTGGCGCAGCAGCGAGTAGCAGTCGCCCTCGCCGTGGACAAAGCCGACGCTGGCGACATACGGCTCGATGACGTGGATCTTCTGCAGCGGCGTGACGATGAGCAGCTGCAGCCCTAGCCGCTGGAAGAGCTCCAGGCCGAAGCGCGCCGACTCGTCGGAGCCGCGACCGAAGGCCTCGTCGATGACCACGAAGCGGAACGACCGCGACCGGCTCCGGCCCCGTTCCTCGAGGCCGAACTGGTAGGCCAGGCTGGCGGCGAGGACGGTGTACGCCAGCTTCTCCTTCTGCCCACCGGACTTGCCGCCGGAGTCCGAGTAGTGCTCGTACTCGAGGTCGTCCTCCCGCCAGCGCTCCGAGGCGGAGAAGGTGAACCAGTTGCGGACGTCGGTGACCTTGCGGGTCCAGCGCCGGTCCAGCTCGGCGGTCCCCTCGCGGCCCTGGAAGCGCTCGATGATCGCCTTGACCTGGAGGAACTTGCGCTCGCTGTACTGCTCGCCCTCGGAGCCGGTCACCGTGTCCTCGGTGCAGGCCCGCAGCTGCTCGCGGAAGTCGCGGATGTCGGGGTCAGTGGCCGCCTCGGCGACCAGCTCGATATAGCGCCCCGGGTTGTAGTCGATGCCGTGCAGGGAGGCGTTGATGGTGGCGATGCGCTCGCGGATGTCGGCGCACTCCTTGTGGAGCTGCGCGTGGAAGTTGGCGATCTCGCGGATGGTGTTCTCGTTGAGCAGCTCCTTGAAGCGGGCCTCGAAGCGCGGCAGGTCATCCTCCTTGAGCCCGGCGAGCATGCGCCGGAACGCGTCCGCCGAGGCGACGCTGGCGTTTACCTCCTGGGTCTGCTGCGGGTACGCCTCCTTGTAGCTACTCATACGCCGGACGATGCCCTCGGCAGAGCGCGAGAGCTGCTTGTCACGGTTATCGATGGTGTCCGTGAGCCACTTGCGCAGATCCTGCTCGCGGTTATCACAGGTCTCCACGGTGAGCCGCGGCTCCCCGAGCGCCTCGCTGAACCAGGCGTCCAGGCGGGGGAAGACCTCGGCCGCCCCGCCGTCCGCCAGGGCCTCGCGGGTGGCGCGGCACGCCTCGCGGGCCTCGGCAGCGCGCTCGCGCTTCTCCTCAACGCGCGCCAGATCGGAGCGGGCGCTGGTGCGCGCCTCGTCGGTGGCCCGCAGCTGGGCGTCGAGCTCGGCGAGCTGCTCCTGCAGCGCGCGCAGGGTATCGGACTCCGCCTCCAGCCGGCGGCGCTGCGCCTCCAGCGCCTCGATCTCCTGCGCCGGCGTCTGCCAGTCCAGCTCGGTGAAGTCGGCGTAGTGCTCCAGCCGGGTGACGTTGTCCCGGTGCTGCTGCCAGCGCCGCTGCTCGGCATCGATCCGGCTCAGCCGCTCCGCCACCTCCTGGATGCGCCGCTGGAGGTCGCCCTGCTGCGCCTCAAGGGCGGCGATCTTGGATTCGTTCGACCACCCCAGGACGTAGCGTGAGCGGTCGTCGATGCGGTGGCGGTCGTCCTTCTCGTGGCGGTCGCCGCCGGCCTTGATCTGGCCCGCCGGGGTGACAGCGCGCTCCTCGCGGCGGAAGGCCTCCAGGTCCCGCGTGCAGGCGTAGTCGAAGCGCCGGCCCAGCTCCTGCTCCAGCCAGGCATAGAAGGCGGAGTCCGGGCGGATGGCGATCTTGCGCACCAGCGACTCCGGGTGGAGCTGCGGCGGCTCGCTGCTGCGCGGCTCGCGGACGCGGTAGTAGACCAGCCGCCCGCGGAGGTGGCTGCGGTCTACCCAGCCGGCGACGTCGCGGTAGTGGTCCTCCGGCACCAGCAGGGAGAGGCCGAAGTTATGGAGCAGGCGCTCGATGGCCCCCTCCCAGTCCGACGCCTCGTCGCGGACCTGGAGGAGCTCGCCGGCGAAGGGCAGCGCCCCCTCGTCGAGACCGAGCTCCTCACAGAGGCGCTGCCGGAGCTCCAGCATACGCGCCGGGATGTTGGAGCGGCGCTGGCGCAGGGACTCGAGCTCCGACTCCACGCTCTCCAGCTCCGAGCGCAGATCGCGCATCGCCACCTGCGCCTCGGTCTGCTCGTTCTGCAGGCGCGTGAGCGCCTCCTCGGCCGCCTCGCGCTCGCCGGCGGCGGCCTGCTGGTTGGCGTGGAAGACCTCGGCGGACTCGGCCTCCGGCAGCCCCAGGGCGCGGGCGAGCTCGTTGTAGGTGCGGGCGCTGGCGCTGCGACGCTCCTTCTCCTCGCCCTTGCGCGCGATATCGGCCTTGAGGCGCTCCAGGCGGTCGCCGCCGCTGTCGGCGATGGCCTGCCGGAGCTCGTCGCGCTGGCCCTGCTGCTCGCCGTAGGTGCGGTCGAGCTGGCCGACCCGGTCCTGCAAGCGGGCGATCTCGGCGTCGTGCTGCGCCAGGCGCTTGTCCAGCAGGTCGCCCTTGATGCCGGCGAAGTAGGCGGCCAGGGCCTCGCGGGCCCGGCGCAGATCCGCGACCTCGGCGGTGAGCGCGTCGTGGCGGTCGCACTCGGCGACCAGCGGCTCCAGGGCCTCGATCTGCTCGCGGGCGGTGCGCACGGCGTCGTGGGCGCGGTTGAGGTCCTCGAAGTGGCGGATGAGCGCCTGGATGCGCTCCTCGACGGCGAACGCCTCCAGCATGTGGGCGCGGACGAAGTCGGTGAGGTTGCCCACCGACTTCATGGAGACCGTCTGGTGGAACAGCTCCAGGGCCTGGTCGCTGTCCAACCCAAAACGCCGCCGGAAGGCGCCCTCGTAGCGGGTGAAGGCGTCGAAGGTCTCGACGTTGGGCTCGTTGCGCAGGCGCTTGGCCAGGTCCTTGAGATCGCTGCCGAAGTGGGCGAAGTCGCGGGTGATGGTGAGATCCCGGTCCGCCACCACGAACAGCCGCTCCGGGGTGGTGGCCTGCGGCTCCGGCATGCGCAGCACCTGCGCCAGGGTCACGGTATGCGCCAGGCCGGCGTTGTGGAAGACCGCGAGGAGCACGGTGTAGTGGCCAGTGTCCCGCAGGGCCACGGAGCGGGTGCTCAGCCCCTCCTCGCCGCGCTCCGTCTTGTAGTGGCCGAGGACGTACGAGCGCTGGGTGCGCTCCTTGGTCTCGGCGCCGGCGGCCTTGTTGTAGGCCAGGCGCCGCGGCGGCACCAGGAGGGTGGTGATGGCGTCCACCAGGGTCGACTTGCCGGAGCCGATGTCCCCGGTGAGCAGGGCGTTGGCCTCGGCCGGGCGCAGGGTGTAGACCTTCTCGTGGAAGGTGCCCCAGTTGAGCACCTCCAGCCGGCTGAGGCGGAAGCCGCCGCCCCCAGGGGTCGAGGAGAAGTCGAAGAGATCGGTCTCCATGGGCTAGCGGGCCTCCTCGTCCAGGTGCTGCCGGTAGGCCTCCAGGCGCTCGTTGAGCTCGCCGAGCCACTGGGCGTCGACGAAGGCCTTGAGGATCCGCCGCACCTCGAAGGCGTCCTCCCCGCTCTGCAGCCGGCGCAGGAAGCCCAGATCCTCGGCGCGCCGGATGTGGCTGTCGATGCGCTCCATGAGCTTGGCCTCGTTGGCGGTCTCCGGGAGGAAGACGCGCATCAGGTCCACGATCTCCTCGCGGGTGAGGACCAGGCGCGGCTCGCCGGCAGTGGCGTCGTGCTCGGCCAGGCGCTTGCGCAGCAGCGCCAGGAGCAGGGAGACCGGGAAGGAGAGCTGGCTGCGGCGCACCAGGCGCGGCAGCTCTGCCTCGCCCTCCTCCGGCTCACGCTGGCGCAGGTAGGCGTAGCCCTCGGCCTCGTCGAGGACCAGCTCCAGGCCGAGGACGGCCATGTAGTCCCGCACCCGGGCCTGAAGGTCGAGCAGCGCCTGCCAGGCCTCGGGCTTGCTGTCCTGGTGGAGCACCCCCTGGAACAGGGGGATGAGGGCCCGCGCGAGCTGCGGGGACTCCGATCCTGTGTCCGTCACGCCTCGACCTCGCCGCAGCTCATCAAGCCTTACCCAACGATCGATATCATAGTATGAGTAGGATCGGCCTCGCGCGGGGTACCGCTCCCTCAGCGGCTGAAGATCACCCGCGGGAATCGGGCCCGCCGCAGGCGGCCCGCCTCGTCGCGCCAGGTCACCGCCTCCTCGCTACCCTCGTCGATGGTCGCCCGCTCCTGCTCCGCGGCCAGGCTCAGGTAGGCCACCAGCTCCGCCAGGCCCTGCTCCAGCGGATACTCGTCGAGGAGATCGGTGAGGGAGAGCTGGTCCCGGGTCTGCAGGGCGCGGCGGATGCGGCCCTCGAGCTCGAGCTTGTCCACGTAGGCCTGCTCGAAGAGCGCCGAGGCGTCCACCTCGGCCGTATCCTCCTCCACTACCTGCTGCGCGATGGGCGGCCGGTGCGGCGGCGTGAACAGGCGCCGCTCCATGGGCAGCTCGATGTGCGGGGCCGGCTCGTCCAGGGCCATGAAGTCGCCGCGGGGCGCCTGGTCACGCACCGCCAAGGCATTCTCCTCGACGGCCTGGATCAACTCCATGATGCGGCGATTCTCCAGCCACGCCTGATCGTCGAGGAACTTGCGCAGCTGCGCCGAGAGCCGGGAGATGGTGCGCTGGGTCTCCTCCCCAGCCTCCAGCCAGTCGTAGTGGATGCGCGCCAGGCGCCGGTCCGGGGCGAGCTCCTGGACCGGCTCCAGGGCCAGGACACGCTCGAGCAGCCGGGTGAGCTCCTCCTGGCGGGCCGGGGACATGAGGAAGCTCCAGAAGGCGCGGAAGCTCTTGCCCTGGTCGGAGTCGGCGATGGCGTCGGTCTCGCCGAAGACCTCGGCGAGCAGCTCCCCCTTGCCGCCGCTCCAGGTGGTGATGCGCTCGCGG
This sequence comes from uncultured Ectothiorhodospiraceae bacterium, assembly GCA_913055765.1. Classification (GTDB taxonomy): domain Bacteria; phylum Pseudomonadota; class Gammaproteobacteria; order Nitrococcales; family Halorhodospiraceae; genus Halorhodospira. Next base: position 3,267 of record CAJXKI010000047.1, on the reverse strand, counting down.
ACCTGGCGGTCGAGCTCGCGGAAGTTCTGCTCCACCTGCCGGAAGTCGGCAAGGAGCTCGCGGGCCGTGCGCTCCACCTGGTTGAAGCGCTCCTTGACTTGGGTCTCGTCCATGAGGTCCATGCGCCCCTCGCGGATGGCGTCGATCTCGGCGTCGATCTCGGCGCGGCGGCGCTCCAGCTCGGCGATCCGCACCTCGGGGTCGGTCTCCGAGCCGTGGACGATCTGCCGAAGGACCTCGAAGACGGTCATGAGCCGCGACTCGGCGCCCACGAAGGGGCGGTCCTGGAGCTCGTCGAGCCAGCGCAGCGCCGTCTCCGTGGCCGGAGTCAAGTCGAAGTGCGGCTCATCGGTGCCCGGCGGATAGAACTTGCGCAGCCAGCCGCGCTCATCGGAGGCCCAGTCGTTGAGGTACTCCCCAGCCGGGCGCGGGTAGGCGTCCTCGCCCAGGTCCTCGCGCAGGGCTTGCAGGTGGTCCGCCAGGGCGTTGGTCAGCTCCCCCTGCGGGCGGGCGCGGGCGTTGGGCTCGACGAAGGCGCGGTGGAGGAAGCCCAGCACCAGCGGCGCGCTGTCGGCGGCGAGCAGGCGCCAGGCCGGGTGGTGGCGACGGAGGGTGTCGAGCTGGCGATAATCCATGGTTAGGCTTCTAACCCTACAGGCTATCGATGTTAGCACCTCCAGCCTACCGGCGGTGAGCAGCGTGGCTAGGCCTGCCCACCACTAGGCGGTTGCTCCCTCGCCCCACCCGTGGTTCCATTCCCGCTCACAACCTGAACACCTCCGCCCGGCGGGCCTACCCAGGCGTCACCGCCCTGGCGGTAGCGTGCCCGAGCGCCCTATCCCGCTCGCGGCGGCCCCGCGACCAGTGACCGCCCCATGACCCCCGAACAAGCGCCCGCTGCGCGCTAACATGCTCTACGCGCGGCCCGACTTCCAGCGCGGGACCTACTTCTCCCGCGTCGTCCGCGAATACTGGGACTTCGAGCCGTACCTGCGCGTCCAGCGCGCCGCCCTGAAACGGAGGCTCCAGCGTGGTGCAAGCGGAGATCATCCGCCGGCGTCTTGAGGCGCTGACCGAGCATCTGGCCGTGCTCGAGCGCCTGGCGAGGTACAGCGAGGCCGCCTTCCTCGACGAGCCCGAGCGCTACGGCGCCGCCGAGCGCTTCTTGCAGCTCTCGCTCGAGGCTTTCCTGGACCTGGGCAACCACGTCATCGCGGACCTTGGGCTCGGCCCGGTGGACAAGAGCCGGGACATTCCCGCGATCCTGCAGCAGCAAGGCTACCTGGATGCCGAGCTTGCGGAGACCTGGCTGCGGATGATCGGCTTCCGGAACATCCTGGTCCACGCCTATCTGGACCTGGATCGCCACCAGGTGTACGAGATCCTCCAGCACCACCTGGACGACCTGCGGGCGCTGCAGGCCGTTTTTGCGGAGTTCCTCTAACAGCGTGCCCGAGCACCCCTTCATCCGCCGTTAGCCGCTCCAGGCCCTCCAGGTAGCGGTGCTCGGCGGGTAGAACTTGCGCAGCCAGGCGCGCTGTCGGCGGCGAGCAGGCGCCAGGCGGGGTGGTGGCGGCGCAGGGTATCGAGCTGACGGTAATCCATGGCTAGGTTGATCAAGTGGTGTCCGAGAACGGATTGAGCACCTGCACACCGGTACCGCCGAAGTCCTGTCCGTTGCGCGTTACCACGGTAAGGCCATAGATGAGCGCGGTGGCGGCGATGAGCTTGTCCAGCGCGTTTTCCGGGTGGGGCACGCGCAACCGCCCCCAGAGCTGAGCGATCTCTCCATCAACGCCCAATACGCAGTCGTGGTAGGCGGCCAAGAGGTCCGTCAGCCAGGCCTCCAGCCTCAACGCCTGGTCCGTATCGCCGCGGTGGCGGATTCGATCGACGCCCCGCCGCAGCTCACCAACCGTGACAACGGACAGGAACAGATCGTGACCCTCGACCGCCGAGCGCTCGAAAAACCGCCGTACACCGGGGTTAGCACGACTGCCCTTCCTGGCCTCGCTGATGACGTTCGTGTCAATCAAAAACACGCGGCGCGGCCTCCCCCTCATCGGCGCGCTCGAAGTCCTCGTCACGGCCGACGTCCGGCATGGAGGCGAGCACCTCGGCCAGCGATCTGCGCCGGGGCCTCATCAGGGCCTGCTCCAGGATCGCCCGGTGCTCCGCCTCTGCACTGCGCTTGTGCTGAGCGGCCCGCTCCTTGAGCGCCCGGGCGATCCGGTCATCGACATTGCGTACGATCAGGTTCGCCATCGTGGCCCTCCAATCCCATCCGACTCCATGTGCTATCAATGATAGCATCTACAGCCCGCCGGCGGTGAGCAGCGTGGCTAGGCCTGCCCACCACTAGGCGGTTGCTCCCTCGCCCCACCCGTGGTTCCATTCACGCTCACAACCTGAACACCTCCGCCCGGCGGGCCTGCCCAGGCGTCACCGTCCCGGCGGTAGCGTGCCCGAGCGCCCCGACCGCGAATCGACGATGGATTCGCGGTCCGCAACTGCGCATTCAGATGAGGCTGGAATGGCCAACAACACCACGGCTTTAGCCCATCAGCTGCGGGCCACCCAACGCCTTGCATACCGCCTCGAGCAGGCCATCGAGGTGCTACGCCCGCACTTCCCGCTTGACCCCGAGCAGTTCGACCCGGACATGCTGCCCGTGGAGGTGGCGATGGGCCTGGACGCATTCCGTACGCGCTTCGCTGACCTCCAGGACATGCTCGGGCGCACGACCTTCCGCAGCTTGGCGATGGCGATGGAGTAGCGTCGTGCGACTAACGCCCGCCGAGCAGGCCACGATCCGCTCTGTTTGCCACAGCCACCTGCCGGCCGACCTCATATGGCGCCTGCGCGTCTTCGGCTCCTGCCTTGATGAGGAGGCGCGAGGCGGCGATGTGGACCTCTACCTGGAGCTTGAGGGCGCAGATGCCACACGGCGGGCCGCCGTAGCCCGCGATCTTCGACCTGCCCTGGAGGAGGCCCTCGACCGGCCCGTGGACCTGGTCGTTCAGGATCCGGCACAGCCGCTGAAAGCCGTCGCCGCCATCGCACGGGAGCAGGGCATACCCATCGCTCAGGCCGACTCCTACGAGCAGGTGAGTGCCCCCTCGCCCCACCTGTGATTCCGTGCTCGCTCACAACCTGAACACCTCCGCCCGGCGGGCCTGCCCAGACGTCACCGCCCCGGCGGTAGCGTGCCCGAGCGCCCCGACCGCGAAGGAACCCGTATCTGCAGCCAGTGCCCCGGATTCAACG
>CAJXKI010000046.1 GCA_913055765.1 uncultured Ectothiorhodospiraceae bacterium | reverse complement strand
GACTACCTGCGCATCGTGGGGGTGACGACGCCGATCTTCGTCCAGCCCACGGGCATCGACTACGCCCGCTTCCACGGCGTCAACGCCGAGGCCGTGGAGCGGCTGCGCGCCGAGCTGGGCCTCGCCGGCGAGCGGGTCCTGATCAGCGTCTCGCGCCTGACGCGGGAGAAGAACCTGGACTTCCTCATCGACGCCGTCTACCGGCTCGCGCAGCGCTGCCAGCAGCCCTTCCGGGTCCTCATCGTCGGCGACGGCCCGGAGCGCGGGCGGCTCCAGGCGCGGATCGACGCCCTGGGGCTGAGCGAGCGGATCACCCTGGTGGGCACGGTGGCGCCGGAGACGGTGCCGCTGTACTACACCCTCAGCGACGCCTTCGTCTTCGCCTCCAAGTCCGAGACGCAGGGCATGGTGCTCCTCGAGGCCATGGCGGCGCGGCTGCCGGTGGTGGCGGTGCGCTCGAGCGGTGTGGACGACGTCATCCGCGACGGCGTGGACGGCTTCAAGACGCCGGAGAGCCCGCAGGCCTGGGCGCAGCGCGCCGCGGAGCTCGTCGACGACGACGCCCGGCGCAAGGAGATGGCCCACGCCGCCGAGACCCGGGCGCGGGGCTTCGACCTGGCGCCGGTGGCCCGCGAGGTGGCCGAGGTCTACGCCTACGTGCGGGCGGCGCGGGCGCAGGCGGAAGAGACGGGCAGCGAGCAGGATGCCGCCAGCTGAGATGACCAGCCACCCCCGCGCACCCGACACGGAGGCCGTCGAGGCCCTCCTGCGCGACGCCGACGCCGGCGCCGCGCCGGCGGCCCACGGCTACCAGGCACGCGTCCTCGTCTTCCCGGACCACGATCCGCCGCTGGTGGTCAAGCTCCCCCGCCCCGGCCGGTGGTACCACTTCAGCCGCTGGTCGATCCGTCGCGAGCACCGGGCCTACCAGCGCCTGGCCGGCGTGCCCGGCGTCCCACCCTGCTACGGCCTCCTCCACGGCGAGTGGCTGATCCTCGGCTACATACCGGGGCGCAAGCTCCGCAGCCGCTACCTGCGCACCGAGGACGGCGGCCCCCACCCGGCCATCCCCGGGCTGCGCGCCACCATCGCCGACATGCACCGGCGTGGCGTGGCCCACAGCGACCTCAAGCGCCACAACAACCTCATCCTCGGGGCGGACCAGCGGCTCTACGTCATCGATTTCGGCACCGCCGTACTCCGTCGGCCAGGGCAGCGCGGCAGCCCCCTGTGGCGCTGGGCCGCGCAGCAGGACTGGAACGCCTGGGCCCGCCACGGCTGGGGCAGCCGGCCCGAGCGGATGCCGCCCGGCGTGGCGCGGCTGCACCGGCGGACGGCGCTCGAGCGCATCGCCGCGGCGGGGCGAAGGCTCTATCGGTAGGCGTATATGTATCGATAGACTGTCATCTCAGTGACACCTGGCCCGATTGGACGATGGCCCAAGCCGCCCAAGACCCCCAGCACGGATCGCTGCCCCCCCCGCCCGCTGCCCTGCTGCTACCGGGCGACGGGGCGGCTCGACCTGCTCCGCGCCTGGCAGGCGCAGGCACGCGAGGCGGTGCCCTGGCGGGGCGGCAAGACCCGCATCTGGCGGCTCTCCCACCACGGCGTCGACTACTACGCCAAGGCGTTCTACAACGGCACGGTGCGCGACGCGCTGCGCCACCGCCTGCGCACGGCGCTGCGCATCTACCGCGACGCCGAGGCCTTCCAGGCAGCGGGGGTGCCGGTGGCCGCGCCGCTGTTCGCCGGCCTCGGCAGCCCGCGGCTGCTGCCGACGGGGTGCCTCGGGCTGGCGGCGGTGCCCGGGCCCAGCCTAGCGCAGTACCTGGCCGAGGCGCCGGACCCGGAGGCGCGGCGCCGCGCCGTGCTGGCGATCGCCGAGGCCTGGGGCGGCCTCACCCGCGCCGGCGGCTTCCACGCCGACCCGGCCCCCCGCAACTTCATCCTCGAGGCGGGGGACCCGGAGCGGCCGCGCCTCATCGACCTGGAGAGCCTCTACCGGGTATCCTACGTCTCACCCCTGGCGCAGGCGCACCGGCTGCGGAAGTTCCTCCTCAGCGCCGCGCGCCGCACCGCGCGGCAGGGGAGCGGGTACCTGGACCCCGAGCTGGTGCCGGCGTTCATCGACGCCTGGCGGCAGGCGGCAGGGCTCGACGCCGAGCCCTGGCAGCGGCCTCTGGCGCGGCGGACGGCCATCGAGGTGGCCCGCTACGCCGCCGAGGCCCGAGGCGCCTGCCCCCAGGGGCGCGAGCCTACGTAGCCGGCCGCACGGCGCCTCAGGCGACGCCAGGGGATCGTCGGCCCTAGGCGCCTTCCGACCCGGCCAGCGCCGCATCCCACAGCGCCAGCATCCGCCGCGCCCGGCGCGGGTAGGCCCACGCCTGCGCCTTGGCCTGCCCGGCGGCGGCGCGCGCTGCGGCGTCCCCGGGCCGGGCGAGCACCTCCCGGACGGCCGCGGCCAGCGCCGCCCCGTGACCGGCCCGGGCCCAGAAGGCCTCGCGCTCGCTGACCAGGTCCCGCAGCCCGGGCTGGTCCGCGGCAACCACGGGGCGGCCGGCCGCCAGGTACTCGGCGAGCTTCAGCGGGCTCTCCCCCTCGGGCGGCGGCAGCAGCAGCACGTCGGCGTGCCAGAGCCAGCGCGGCACGTCCCGGCTCGGCTGCATGCCGTGGAGGTGGCAGTTGGCCAGGCCGCGCTGGGCGATGCGCGCGCCCACCCGCTCGAGGTCTTCTGGGGTCCCGCCGACCAGGTGGAAGTCTACCTCGGGGGCCTGCGCCGCCGCCTCGAGGATCTCCGGGATGCCCTTGTGGTCGTAGAGGTGGCCGGCGTAGACGGCCCGGGGGCGCTCGCCGGCCGGGTACGGGCTCGGCGGCAGGCGCTCGGGGGGCGCGAAGGCCTCGAGCTGGACGGCGGCCGGGATCGCGGCGACCCGCTCGGCGGGCAGCCCGGCCTCGAGGTAGGCCTGCCGGTGGGCCTCGGAGTTGGTCACGATGCCGCAGAAGGCCGAGCCACGGCGGGCGGCGCGGGCGTAGCGGGGCGCCAGGGGCCTGCGCGCGCCGCGCAGGTCGTGCACCTCCAGGATACTCGGGATGCCCACCCGCGCCGTCCACAGCGGCAGGGTCCAGTGGCGGGCGACCACCACGTCCGGGCGCTCACGCAGGATCCAGGGCAGCACCAGGGGCGGGAAGACGGAGCGCTCCATCCAGCCCGGGACCTGGACCCAGCGGAAGCCGGGGCCGACGCCGTACTGCTCGTTGAGGGCGGCCCGATCCCGCACAGGGCCGCGGCGGGTGAGCAGCACCGCCTCGTCGGCGACCGCGGCGAGGCTCTCCGCCGTGCGGGCGACGTTGAGCATGCGGGCGCGGGGGCTCCCGGCGGCGTAGGCGGCGGCGTAGAGGACCTTCATCGGCACGCTCCCGGTGGTGGACAGGCGGGCAAGCTACTACAGGGCCCGGCGCGCGCCAACGTGGTAGGCTGGCGCCGTTCACAGCCTACGGCATCGGCTCCCCCATGACCCTGAACGTCTGCTACCTGCGCCGCTCCCCGGAGCGCAACGAGCGCGCGCTGGTGCGGCTGCGCAAGTGGTGGCGCATGCCGCAGCAGCAGGACGCCTTCTTCGAGCAGTCCCTGCGCGCCGGGTGCGCCGTCACCACCCTGGCGGCGCCGTGGCTGCGCCGCCTGCCCCGGCGCTGGCTCCACCGCTTCGACGCCCTGGTGGTCAACGCCAAGGCGCTAGGGGACTGGTGGGGCGATCCGGCCTACGTCCGCGCCATGGTGGACCGCTTCCCGGGGCCGAGGGCGCTCTTCCTGGGCAGCGCCCACCCGGCGCACATGCCCGCTGAGGGTGTCGCCGATGCCTTCGACCTGCTGCTCAAGCGGGAGCCGTACGGGGACCTGGCGCGCTACCCGCTGCGCGCCGAGAACCGCGACAAGATCCGGCCTACCCTGGCCGGCTGCCCCTTCGGAGGGCCGGAGGCAGGGCCGGGCTGCAGTGAGCCGGAGGCGGGCAAGCAGCACGACGTCTTCTTCGCCGGCCGGGTGAATGAGGCCAACGACGTCCGCGAGCAGGCCTGGTCCCGGATCGTGGCCTCCGGGCTGGACGCCCACGGCGGCCTCCATCCCCGGCCGCGGGCGGAGGCGGAGGTCCCCGAGGCGCTGCGCGGCCCCCGGATCAAGGGCGCCGGCTACCGCGAGGCCATCTGCCGCGCCCGCATCAACCTCGCCCTGGACGGCTACGGGCCGGTCACCGCCCGCCACCTGGAGCTGTGGCAGGCCAAGGCCTTCATGGTGAGCGCCCCGAGCCTGCGCGACATCTGGCTCCACGAGATGCCCGTCGAGGGGCGCGACTACGTGGCCTTCGATGACTACGACGGGCTTGTCGACCTGCTGCGCGCCTATCGGGACCAGCCGGAAGAGCGCCGCCGCATCGCCCTCGCCGGCGGCGCGTTCTATGCCCGGCTCTACGACCCGGTCCGGCACGGCCGGATGATCGCCGGCTGGCTCCAGGATCCGGGGACAGCGGGTCCTGCAAGCGCTGCGCACCCTGCCACCACTGCCGGCTCCGATGCCGCCGGCCCCGAGGCCTGACGAGCGGGGCCACCCTATGAGCAGCAGCCCCGAGTCCCTGCCCATCGCCCACTTCGTCAACCTGGGCCAGGTCGGCGGGATCGAGTCGATGATGCTCAGCGTCGCCCGCCGCCTGCACCCGGACCGCGAGCGTGCCGGGATCGTGCTCACCGATCACCGCCACCCCCAATGGCTCGAGCAATGGCCTGCCGAGGGCCTCACCCGCCGGCCGCAGAAGCGCTGGGGGCCGCTGCGCCTGCAGGAGGGCAGCCGGCTGCACACCTGGCTGCTGCGCGGGCGGCTGCTAGGCCGGTGCGGTCGGCCCGGCGCCGCCCTGCTCTGGGGGCTGTGGCCCAACCAGGGGGTGCTGCGGGCGCTGCGCGCCGAGGGCATCCCCATCTGCTACATGGAGCACGGCTCGGCCTGGCGCGGCAGGCCGGGGGGGAGCCTGGCCCGCGGGCTGCCCTGGGCCGACCGGGTGATCGCCAACTCCTCGGCGGCGGAGCGGGTGCTGAGGCTCGGCTGGGGGCTGGAGCGCCCGGCCAGCGTCCTGCTCAACCCGCTACGCCCGGAGGCCGCCCCGCCGGAACCACGGGCGGCAGCCCCGCGGCGTCCAGACGCCCCGCTGCGCCTCGGGCTGGTGGGCCGCTGCGAGCCCTTCAAGGGTCTCGAGCTGGCCCTGCATGCGGTCCGGTGCCTGCGGGACCAGGGGGTGAGGCTCACCGTGGCGCTCGCCGGCGACGGCCCCGAGCGCCCCCGCCTGGAGGCGCTTGCGGCGGAGCTCGGGATCGGCGAGGCCGTCGACTTCCGGGGCAACGTCGCCGACATGGCGGCCATCTATCGGGAACTCGACCTGCTCGTCTGCCCCTCGCTCCGTGAGCCCTTCGGGCTGGTCAGCCTCGAGGCCCAGTCCTGGGGGGTGCCGGTGATCGTCGCCGGGGTCGACGGCCTGCCGGAGACCGTGCAGGACGGCACGACCGGCACCGTGTTGCCCCCGGAGCTGCCGCCGTCGGCACTGGCCGAGTACGGCGTCGCCACCGGCCGGCTGCCGCGCTGGGTCTACGACCCGCGCAGCGACGCCCTGGTCGCGCCCCACGGTGTCGCCCCGGCGACCCTGGCCGCGGCGATCCGCGGCTACGCCGAGGATGAGCCGCGACGGCAGGCCCACGGCACCGCGGCCAGCCAGTGGGCGTTTGAGCACTTCCACATCGACGGCTACGTGGCCCGGCTCAGCGCCCTGCTGCGCAGCATCGCGCCAGGAACGCACTGAGCCGCTCGCCCATGCGCTGCAGCTCGAAGCGCGCCCGGGCCGTCGCCTGCCCCTGGGCCGCCAGGCGCTGGCGGTGCTCCGGGTCGGCGTGGAGCGCGGCGAGGGCCCGGGCCAGGGCCGCAGGGTCGGCGAAGGGAATGGCCACGCCGTCCGCCTCCGGGGTCAGCCACTCCCAGGTGCCGCCGGCGGCGGTGGCGATCACCGGCACGCCCAGGTAGAGGGCCTCGATGACGGTGTTGGGGAAGCCCTCGTTGCGGGAGGTGCTGACAAAGGCGTGGGCGGCCGCCAGCTCCGGGTAGGGATTCGCCTGGTAGCCGCGGAAGCGGACGCGATCGGCGATCCCCAGGGCTCGGGCCAGGGCCTCCAGGCGAGCGCGCTCCGCCCCCTCACCCACGATCACCAGGCCGGCCTCCGGCGCCTGGGCAGCGAAGGCGGCGAAGCCGCGCAGCAGGGTGGCCACGTCCTTGCGCTCGGTGAGCTTGCCCACGGTGGCCACGGTGAAGGAGAACGGCGGGGCGCCTCGGTCCTGGACCGCTGCGGCCACGGCGTCGGCGTCCACGCCGTTGGGGATCACCGCTACCTGCTGCGGGGCCAGCAGCCCGGAGGCCAGCACGGCGTCGCGGATGCTCGGGGCATTGACGATCATCCCGTCCGCCCAGCGGCCGTAGAGCCAGCGCTGGTGGGTCCAGGGCCGCAGCCGGCGGACGATGCCCAGGCGCAGGACGTTGCAGGCCCCAGTCCACTGCGCCGCCAGGCCGGCGAGGGCGTAGTCCTTGCGCTTGGTGGGGATGAGGCAGTCGATGCGCTCGCGGCGGATGTAGCGCACCAGGGCGGCCAGGGTCCAGGCGTCGACGCCGGCGAGCAGCGGCCAGCGCACCGTGGCCACCCCCGGCAGCGCCGCCAGGCGCCCCCCCACGACCGGGCGGCGATAGGCGGCGTGGACCTCGTGCTCGGCGGCCAGGGCCCGGGCGGCCAGGGCCACCCACTTCTCGTTGCCGCCCCAGTTGCGGGCCGAGTTCAGGAAGAGGAGGCGCATCGGGCTCGCAGCCAGGCGACGGCGCCCCGGCGGAGGCGCTTGATCGGGTAGTAGACGTATTCCAGGAAGGCCTGGATCAGCGGCGGCGGCCGGCGGCCGGCCTCCTGCCAGTAGCCCTGCACCAGGGCGCGCTGCTCCGGCTCCGGCAGGCTGAGCTTCATCAGCAGCTTGACGCGCTCCAGCATCGAGGGCCGGGCCAGCCGCAGGGCGTCCAGATCGATGAGCGAGAAGGCCGGCTCCTCCGGCGGCGGCGCGCTGCGCACCAGGACGTTGGCCGGGTGGGCGTCGCGGAAGAGGACGCCGGCCTCGTGGACCTGGGCCAGATACCCCCCCAGGGACCGGGCCAGGGCGGTCCTGGGTCCGCGCCCCGGCTCGCGCAGCAGCTCGCGCAGGGACTGCCCGGGCTCGTAGCGCGCCAGCAGCCACGCCTCCTGGAGCCGGCCCCGGCCATCGTAGCGCTCCAGGGCGCCCAGGGGCGCCGGCACGCTCCCGGGCAGGGCCCGATGCAGGCGCCAGCCGGCGAGCAGGGTGGGGATGGCGTAGCGGCGATAGGGCTTGGCGGGCTCCACGCGCTTGAGCACCACCGGACCGTGCTCGGCGGTCTCCAGCCGGTAGACGGTGTGGGCACGGGTGCGGCTGAGGCACTCGCCCCCCGCCGCCAGCTGCTCGCGCCAGGCCGTGAGGGCGGCGCCCAGCTGCGCCGGGTCCCGGAGGGCCTCGCACCCCACAAGGTAGTCCCTGCCCCCCTCCGGACGCGGCCGGCACGCCACCCCGAGGGGCTCGCCCCCCGCCGCCAGCCGCCGGGCTCGGCGCCACGCCCAGCGCCGTGACCACGCGTCCCGGATCATCCCGGCAACCGCTCCGGATCGTAGCCGAAGCGCTCGAAGTCCTCGGCGTAGGCCTGGGCGATGAGGCGCCGCTCGGGCTCGCCGTAGTAGGCGCCCACCTGGGCCGAGGCGCCGGTGGCGTGGCCTAGCGCCGGCACCAGCTGGCAGGGGTCGGTGCGCGCCGGGTCCAGCGCGGCCACGATGCGGGCCAGGTCCGCCTCCAGGGACTCCACGTAGGCCACGGCGTCCAGCGCCTCGATGGGGAAGGGGCAGAGCCGGGCCTGCACACACCAGTGCGGGTCGTCGTCGACCCCGCCCGCGGCGAGGTACTCGCAGAAGCCGCGGAAGTCCACCGGCGGCTCGCCGGGGGTGATCGCCCGCCGCCGGATCTTGTAGCCGTACTTGCGGTGCCCCGCCTTCTCCAGGTAGGCGGCCAGGGCCCGGGTGAAGGGGTTGCGGACCACGATGAACTTGTAGAACCCCGCCAGCGCCTGTACCGTCTGAGCGTCCAGGGCGCTCGGGCGGGTGAACCAGCGCTTGGCGTCATCCCGGCCGCTCGGCGGCGCCGCGTCGGGATTCAAGACGCGCCACAGGGTCCAGGCCACGGTGGAGTTGGCCGCCTTGGGGACCCGCACCCAGACCAGCCGGTGCGCCGGGGCGACGGCGATCCGCCGGTCGAGCTCCGGGAGGAAGGCGGCGTCGGTGCCGGTGGCGTAGGCGCGGTAGAAGGGGCGCCGGCGCTTGCGCCAGCCGGACCAGCGCCGCCCTGCCTCGTCCAGCCGGGCCTGCCAACCCCTGTAGGCCTTGCGTTTCGCCCTCATGGCTGCGCAGTGTACACTGCTGCCGGTCTGCCTACACCCGGCCCGTGCGCTGCCTGGGAGTCCCCGTGAGCCGTACAGAGCCGCGCCCCTTCTTCTGGCTCCATATCAAGAAGTCCGCCGGCCAGAGCATCCGCGCCGCCCTCGGGGACGCCTACCGGCGGACGGACCGCGCCAACCCGGCACCGTTCATCGCCCTGCCCCGGGCCGAGTGGAACGACAACCTCAACAACTTCCGCATCCCCCTTGGCGACTACGACTACCGGCGCATGCTCTTCGCCAAGCGCTTCCTCTTCGACGACGAGGAGGCCTTCCGGGCTACCTTCAAGTTCGCCGTGGTGCGCAACCCCTACGACCGCGCCCTCTCCTGCTGGCGCTACCTCTACAGCCGGCACACCCGGCTGTGGCGGCGGACGCTGACCTACTTCAGCTTCGAGTACTTCCTGCGCAGCCTGCCGGAGATCTGGGCCGAGAAGCGCAACCGGCACATCGCCACCCACACCGCGCCCATGTGGCCCGACATCACCGACGAGGACGAGGCGACCCTCCTGCTCGACGACGTCGCCTACCTGGAGCGCCTCCCCGAGGACTTCGCGCGCATCGCCGCGGCCATCGGCCTGGACGGCGGCCAGATCCCCCACAAGAACGCCAGCCGCAGCGCCGCCAGCGGCGCCTCAAGGAAACCGCTCGCCCGCGCCTATACCCGGCGGACGCGGGCCTTGGTGGAGTCCCTGTACGAGGCTGACATCGAGAACCTCGGCTACTCGCTCTAGAGGCAAACGCCGCGCATGGAGCCGGCTCAGACCAGCGCATCCATCAGCTCGCGCATCTGTCGGCAGTAGGCGTCCATCTGGAAGTGCGCTCGCACATGGTCAACCGCCCCCTGGCGGAAGGACTGGTGGACGCCGGGATCCTGCACGATACGCTGTGCCGCATCTGCCAGGGCCTCGGGATCCACCAGCTTGAAATCCTCGGCTTTGGCGGCAAGCTGCTGCAGCCCCTTCTCCCCCTCGCCCCAGGCGTGGCCGCTCAGGCGCCTGTACGCCGATAGCGGCAGGGTCGGCTCGACGAGGTAGCCGGAGCGCCCCTCGGCCAGGGTATCCGGCAGCCCCCCTACCGCCGCCGCGACCACCGGGCAGCCACGCGCCTGTGCCTCCATCGCAACATTGCCAAATGATTCAAAGACTGAGGGCACGAGCAGGACATCGAGGGCGTCGTAGAAGGGGCGCATGTCCCCTAGACGCCCCCAGAAGCGGCAGCACCCCTCCAGGCCCTCCCGCTGCACGAGCGACCGGAGCACCTGCTCACGGCTGCCCGAGCCTGCGATCTCCAGCCTGGCCGGCACGCCCTGCTCGCGGAGGGACCTCACGGCGTGGATCGCGAGCGGGATACCCTTGATATCCACGAAGCGCCCTGCGACACCGACAGCCACGCCTGCCTGCCGGCGAGGCCCTGGGGCAGCCTCAGTCAAGAGGGAAGGGGGCAGCGGATTCGGTACAACGGCCACCCGCTCGGGCTTAACGCCCCAGTCCTGGACCAGGCAGTCCCGCGCGGCCCGCGAGTTGCAGACAATCCCCTGGTGCGCCCTCAGGACCCGCTGGTAGGCGTCGGGATGGTTCCGCCCCGAGGACCACATGTCACCAGCCTCCCGCAGCAGCGCTGGGTAGCCGGCAACGCCGGAGCGGCGCCCAGCGGCCAGCACCCGACCGCTCTTCCAGGACCACGTGAGGACGACATCCGGCCGGGCCGCGCGAAGGGACCACCAGACCCGCCAGCGCCGCAGGCACGCGGGGCGCCTGGGCAGCTCCAGGCCGCCGACGTGGCGGCCCTCACGGCAGCGTACCTTGGGGCTATCCAGCCCCTCGGCGAAGCGCTGGGCAGGCATCTTGAGCGAGAGCACCTCCTGGGCATAGCCCTCGAGGCAGCCGGGGGTGGCCAGGACGCGTCTCAGCATCTGGTTGGCGCCGCTCACGGCGTGCCAATCGACGCCAGTGACGTGCACCAATCTTCTCAGGCTATCGCTCATCGTGCTGCTATCCCCGTGACTGCTTAAGCCGCCGTCGATGCCGCCGCAGAGGTCGACGCTTCTCGCTCTTTGAGGGCGGCCCGTGCACGCAACTCGCTGATCACGATCAGGGCCAGGGGCAGCAGGAAGTACAGCCACTCCCGATGCACCCCGGCCATCGCCAGGCGCGTCTCGACCAGGCCATGCACCAGCCAGGCGGCCAGGGCCGCCACGCCCGCTCGTGCCAGCCAGTCGGCCTTGGCCTGACGGAGCCCCGCCCGGAGCCATACGTAGAGGCAGCCCAAGAAGGCGATCAGCCCGAGCACCCCCGTCTGCAGCGCCACCTTGAGATAGGTGCTATGGGGATGGATCCATGAGCGGCCGTACTGCTCCACATAGATGGCCGAGCTCGAAGCCCAGCCCTCGCCGAGCCAGGGGACCTGCTGGATGCGCTCCAGGGTCACCAGCCAGATGTCGTAGCGCTTGACGATGGAGGAGATGCGCTCGCTGAAGGCCCGCATGGGCAGCACCCCGGACTCCACCACGGCGACCGCCGCCACGCCGGCCCCCAGGAGCCCGCCGAGCAGGTACCAGCGCCGCTCCAGTGCCAGCAGCACGGTGACGCCTGCAGCGAGGGCCAGCAGGCCACCGCGGGACTGGGTCAGCAGGACCAGTAGGCCGCCGAGGAGCAGCGCGCCGAGGCCGAGCGCGGTCAGCCACCGCGCCTGCCCGGCGCGCACCCCCAAGGCCAGGCCGAGGGTCGCCACGGCGGCGTAGACCGAGGCGATGCGATTCGGGTTGTCGAAGTAGCCCGCGTCGAGGCTCAGGCGCTGGTCCCAGATGGCGACGCCGTGCACCTGCACAAGCTCGTAGAGCAGGGACAGGGCGTAGGCGGAGGCCGAGACCAGGATCGCGATCAGGAGGGCCTCCGGGAACCCGGGCACCCGCCTGGCCACTGCGCAGAGCGAGATCACGAGCGTCAAGGCCAGCACGGCGTAGCGGACGGCGTCGTAGCGGGCCTCGAGGGTGACATCCGGGGTCAGGAGCCCGCTCAGGGTGATGACCGCGACCAAGGCCACGAAGGCGAGCCAGCTGCGGGCGGCCCGGGCATGGCGCCACTCGGCCCTGGAGAGCAGGTAGACCAGCCCCGGGACCACGCCGAGCAGGTAGTACACCCGGTAGTGCTGGGTGGCATCGTCCACCCAGAAGAAGGTGGCGAAGAAGGCGATGTACACTAGGGCGAGATACCGCGGTAGCAGCACCTCCCAGCGGGGGAGGGATCGGCTGCTCTTAGCAGCGGGCATAGGCTATCTGGCTCCAGATCAGTCGCAGCACTATATTGGCCTCCCCCTCCATCGGCGACGACAGGAAGGACCTCCATCGTGCATATCGTGCATTGCGCGCCGGCATTCTCACCCCTGACCCAGACCTTCATCTACGGCGTCGTCACAGGCCTGCAGGCGCGGGGCGTCCGGACCTCGGTGCTCACCTGGCGCCGCACCAACGAGGCCGCCCGGCCCTTTGACGCCGTCCACATGCTGCCACGCCCTAGCCGCGCCGAGCGGGCGTGGATACGCCTGGCCGCGCTGGTCGGGCGCCGCCGCCCCCTCTCGGGACTGCTCGCCCGCCGCACGCGCTTCGAGCGCGCCGTACACGCTGCCCTCAAGGACCTGCAGCCGGGCTGCGTCCACGCGCACTTCGGCACCACGGGGGTCTGGCTCCACCGGGCGTGCGCCGATGCGCAAGTCCCCCTGGTGGTCACCTTCCGCGGCAAGGATGCCTCCGCGAAGCTGCGGAAGGCCTACTGGCGGCGCATCTACGGCGAGCTCGGCCGGCACTGCGCCGCCGTCACCACCGTCTCGCAGGACCTCGCGGACCGCCTCCAGCCGCTGCTGCCGGCGGACACCCCGTGCCACGTCGTGCACGCCGGCAAGGATACCGCGGCCATCCCCTTCCGCGCGCCACCGCCACCGGGCGGGCGGCTGCTCTCCGTAGGCCGCCTAAGCCCCAAGAAGGGCCACGACATCGCGATCCGCGCGCTGGCCGCCATCCGCGGCGCCGGCGTCGACGCACGCCTGGCGATCATCGGCGGTGGCCGCCAGGCGGAGCAGCTCCGTAGGCTCAGCGAGCAGCTGGGGGTCGCGCCGTACGTCGAGCTCCAGGGCGCCCTCCCCCACGATCAGGTCCTTGAGGCCTACCAGCACGCTGATATCCTCATCGCCGCCAACCGCACCGCCGAGAACGGCGATACGGAAGGCGTGCCCAACGTCCTGAAGGAGGCCCAGCTGAGCGGCCTGCCCGTGGTGGCGACCCGTCACGGGGGCATCCCCTGGGTAGTACCCCCCGAGCATGCGGCGGAGCTCGTCCCCGAGGACGACGTGGAGGGCATCGCCCGGCAGGCGCTGGCGCTGCTGCGCCTGGACCAGACGGGGCTCGAGCAGCGTGCGCGCCGCGTGCGGACGCACGTCTGCGAGCACTTCGGCGCCGAGGCCGAGATCGAGGCCTACACCAAGCTCTATCGACGCCACTGCGATCCTTGAGGATGGCGCACCAGATCCCCCTCACCTTCCACATCGGCCTCTACAAGACCGCCAGCTCCTACCTGCAGTGGCAGGTCTTCCCGGCCGTCGGCG
>CAJXKI010000045.1 GCA_913055765.1 uncultured Ectothiorhodospiraceae bacterium | reverse complement strand
CCGCCGAGGGCGTCGGAGCCGTAGAGCAGGCTCGAGGCCCCGCGCACCACCTCGATGCGGCCGCTCAGGAACGGATCCAGGTTGGGCGAGTGGCGGGTGCCGTACTGCTGGTGGTCGAGGCCCACGCCGCCCGACAGGAGGCGGACGCGGTTGCCTGATAGGCCCCGGATGACCGGCTTGCCGGTCTGCGATCCAGCGCTGAGATTGTCCACGCCGGGCAGGGCATCCAGGGTCCCGCCCAGGGTGGCTTCCTCTTCGCGCTCCTTCTCGGTACCAGTGAGCACGTCCACCTGGGTGGCCTGGAGGAGGGGGTCGCCGGGGGCCGGGACCCCGGAGGTGACTTGCACCGGCGCCAGGACTGTGGGGGCCTGGCCCTGGCCGGATTCGACGGTGCTATCGCTCTGGGCCCAGGCCGGTATATGGACGGCTAGGGCGCCGATCGCTGTGTAGATCAGTGGCTTACGGGTCATGGGTGAGGGCCTCCCGAGCTCTTTTTGGTATGTTATGACATAACGTGCCTTTGACATTCGGCAAAAGGCAAGCCCAGATTGACGCCCCCCTAGCCGCTCAAAGCGGGTAGCGATCCTAGCGAGGAAGGCAGCGGATGGGCTTTCTGAACCTCGGCCGAAAAGACGAGCACGGTCGGGCACAGCAGCAGCGCCCGGACCAGGACGAAGCGCCGGTAGATGCCCCGTTCAGCGTCGTCAGGGCCCCTGCTATTCTAAGCCTAGCAATCGACGGGGGTCGCTATGGGGTCCGCAGTCAGGTGGTTTCGTCTCCTGGTCCTATTGCTCGCCTGGTGCCCGAGCGTCGGCCTCGCGCTGAGCGCGGATGAGGTGGAGCGCTGGAAGGGTGCGACCCAGGCGCTCCAGGAGCAGGCGGCCGAGGCGGGGATCGCGGGCTGGCACCCGGCCCGTGAGCTCCGCAGCATCGGGGAGAGCGCGGAGGCCTTGCGGCAGGCCGCGCAGGAGCTGCCTAATCCGGGGGGCGCGGTCGCCTCCCACGGCTATGACGACGTCGACGCCTGGGCGGCGCAGGGAGGCCGTATCTATCGGGCGGTGCTAGCGCTTCAGGCGGGTAATCCGCAGGAGCTGCAAGGGCAGTTCGAGGTTGCCATCCAGCAGATCGAGGATAACCCCAACCTGGACGAGGCGGCCAAGGAGGCGATTGTCGCGGATATCGAACAGCAGCGCGAGCAAGTAGTGGGCTTCTTCGACGCGGTGGGGGAGGCGGATCGCCGGGCGGTTGAGCCCTATGAGGCGGAGCTTTTGGAGCTCCTAGGCCGTAAGCCGGGACGCGCTCGGACAGGAGGCGGGGAAAGGTGATCGTGCGTAGGGCGCTCATTGCCCTCCTACTACTTGCTGGCTTGGTTGCCGGTAGCGTGTATGCGGTGGGCTACCTCCCCATAGCGCCGCTCATGAGTACGGCCGAGCGCTATCTGCCCATGCCAGCCGCCTTCAGTGAGGCCGAGGTCTCGGGCTCCTTGCGCGCCGGGCAGGTGGAGCAGCTCTCCGTCCCCCGTGTCGGCGGGGTTGAGCTGGGCGAGATGGACATGGCCTGGGAGGTGCAGGGCCGTGCCCTGGCCACTGGGCGGCTGAGGATGGATGTCCAGGGCGGCCTGGAGAACGCCCGCTTCCAGGGCGTCGCGACGCGCTCCCTCGGCGGGTGGCAGTTCTCCGAGGGGAGCGGCGAGGTCTCCGTGGAGCGCCTCCGCGAGATGGCCCGCGAGCGCGGCCATGAGCTCCCGCCGGGCAGCGGCACGGTCCATTACCAGATCGACCACCTCGCCATCAGCGGCGGTGAGCTCCAGGCCGTAGAGGGGCGCGTGACGGGGCAGGACCTGCGGGCCACCCATGAGGGGCGGACCCTCGATCTCGGCAGTGTGACGACCACGGTGACCGGCTCGGGCGATCAGGTCTCCGGCGAGGTGACGGATCAGGGCGGCCCCATCGGCGTGCGGGGCGACTGGCGCGCTAGCCGGGATGGGCGCTACACGATCGACGAGGTCGTCACCTTGCGCGGGGGCGCGGATCCGGCCTTAGCGGATTGGCTCCACGAGGTCGGTGAGCCTACCGGGGAGGGCTTCCGGATCCAGGAGAGCGGGCGGCAGTGACCGAGGCCGGAGTGGGCAGGTCTCGCCAACGGCCGTTTCCAGCGATGCACGATGGGAAGCTGACCCCGATGGACTATCGCTCGCTGCTCGAGGTGCGCTGGCGCCAACGCTCCGAGACGCCCGAAGCGCTGCCCTGGGCCGTAACCGTCTTCGCCGGCAGCGAGGGGGACCGCATCGAGGGCTGCCTGCGCTCCCTCGACGCGGGGCTCGGCCCTCGAGCGCCGCACTGGACCGTGGTCGTCAACGGCGCACGGGACGACACCGCCGCCCGGGCCAGGCGGGTTGTCTCGGAGCTCGGCTGGTCGAGCGCCGAGATCGCCGAGATCGCCTGGGGGGACAAGGCCAACGCCTGGAACCAGTACGTCTACGGCCTACGCCGGCCGGCCCGGTGGCACCTCTTCGTGGACGGCTACCTGGCCCTGTCGCCGGACGGGCTGGCGCAGATGGCGTCGCGGCTCGAGGCGGCCACGGGGTATCGGGCAGCGACGGGGGTCCCGAACGGCGAGAACCCTGGCTCGCGCCACATGCGGCACTTCGTGCGCACGCACGGCGGTATCCTCGGTGGCCTGCACGCCCTGCGCGGGGACCTCCTGGCGGAGGTTGTCGAGCGCCGGCTGCTCATCCCGTGGGGGCTCTACCGCGGCGACGGGCTTATCGGCTCCTTCGCCTGCCACGACCTGGATCCGATCCGGAACCCCTGGGATCGGGATCGCGTCCTGGTCTGTGATGAGGCGCGCTGGTACGGGCGCCGCACGAACCCCCTGTCCCTCGGCGATTGGCGGCGCCACGCCCGGCGCATGGTGCGCCAAGCCCAGGGCCGGATGGAGAACCGGGCCATCCGATCCGTCATCTTCGAGGCGGGCTACGAGGGCCTGCCGGCCTCAGCGCCGGAGCTCATGGCCATCGCTCGCCGGCTCGGTCCGGCCGACAATGAGCGCGGCCCTGGGCGGCGGACTCTCCGGGAGCTGGCCTGGCGAGAAGCGGCACGGAAGGCCTTGCCCGAGCTGGATCAGGTGGTTCCTGCGCGGGTCGATGGACCGGGGGGCTCACCCGGGGTGTGAGCCGCCTGCGCCCGGGTGGGGGCATGCGCCTCGTCGTGGTGTCGTCGTAGGGGTGGCCCTGAGGGCCGGCGCTCAGCCCCGCGTGGCCCGCTTGCGCGCCACGAAGTCCGTCAGGGTGCCCACCGTCGCGAAGAGCTCGGCGCTGATCTCGTCGTCCTCGATGCGGATATCGAGCTCACGCTCCAGGGCCGCCACCAGCCAGGCGACAGCCATGGAGTCGAGCTCCGGCAAGGCCCCGAGCAGAGGGGTCTCGTGGGTCATCTGCTGCGCCCGCCCGCCGAGCGTCAGCGTCCGGTCGAGGATGTCGAGAACGAGCGCCTCGTCGCTCAACGCTGGGTCGCCTCCGGGGTGGTCCTCTCCGGGGAACGATCGGCGGCCGTGAGGTGCCGGAGGAGCTCCTGCAAGCAGGGGACGATCTGCGCAAAGCAGGCTTCGGCCTCGCGCCGGCCCTGCCCATACGGATCGCGGATCACCCCGCCGTGCTCGGCCAGGCGGCCGGCGTCCGGCTCCAGGCTGCCGAGCATCCAGGTCTTGCCCCTCGCCTCCGGGAACTGCCGCATGAGGCGGACCCGGTTCAGGTGGTCCATGACGAAGATGGCGTCGGCTGCCGCGATATGGTCGGCGGTCACGCGCCGGGCACGATGGCCCTCGAGGGAGATCCCGAACTGCGGCGCCGCCTCGGCGGCATCCGGATCGGCGGCCTTGCCGTCTAGCGCCGAGACCCCAGCGGACGCCACCGTCACGTCGTCCACGCCCTGCTCCTGGAGCGCGCTGCGCAGCCAGGCGGCGCTCATGGCGCTGCGGGCGATGTTGCCGTGGCAGACGAACAGGATGCGCCGCGCATCCCGCAGCCGTTGCTTCTCTGGAGGGCTCGGCGGGCCGCTGCGGCGCAGGCGGCGGTACTGCCAGGCCCCGCGCGGCCCGAGGGCGATGATGTGCTCCAGGCCCTGGTAGCCGCGCTGCGGCAGGGCCAGCTTGCCGAATTTGCGCAGCACCTGGGTACCGACCTGCCGCAAGGCCCCGTTGAGGTCGTCCAGCGCCGGGCGGGGGTCACTGAACCGCCATAGCGCATCGCGGGTGCGGGGCGCCAGGAAGTCGGTGACGAAGGTGAGGGTATCGTGGGCTGCCTGCCGGACGGGGATCTCCCCGGCGACGGCCGCCCCCGCGGCCTCAGGCAGGCGCTGCAGATCGCCGGCGAGCCAGCGCATCCGCCGGCCCGTCCGGTAGCCCGCCGGCTGCGGCTACTGCCCGTGGGCGAGCTGCCACTCGTACCACGGCAACTCGACGCCGCAATGCAGCGGCAGGGCCACGGATCCCCAGTAGCGCCCGTTGACCTCCATGAGCACCGTGCGGCCGGATTGCGGCTCGTGCCGGTACTCGACCATGGCCACCCCCTCCCAGCCGAGGGAGCGGAGCAGCTGGGTCGCCTGCGCCCGGAGCTCGGGATCGACCGGGCGGGCGCTACAGCGCGCGGCCACCCCGCCGGAGACCGGGTACTCCTTGAGCCGGTTGTGCTGGAACACCGTCAACGGCTCGCCGCCGTGCATCAGCACCTCGATACCCAGTCCGTAGCCGCCGACGTGCTCCTGGATCAGCCACGGCTCGTCCGCCCGCGCGTGCTCGGCGACGAAGCGCTCGAGGGCGGCTCGCTCGTCAAAGTAGCGCAGGCGCAGCCGATGGCCCCGGCCCTTGTCGGCGGGCTTGATGATCGCCGGGAAGGGGAAGTCCTCGGGCAGGCGCTCGATGTCCTCGGGGCGATGGAGGACCAGGCTGCGCGGATACGCCACGCCGCACTGCTCAGCTAGCCGAAGGGTCTCGGCCTTGTCGAGGACCTGCCGCGCCACGGCCCACGGCGGGCTGCAGACGTGCACGCGCTGCCGCCAGTGCGCCTCGTCGCCGGCCAGCGCGGTCAGGACCTCATCACCGGTGGACGGTAAAGCAAGTTAATTGACCGGAGGTCTATTGATGAGTCGCTCCGAACGCTTCTCGTTGCCTGCCTCCAATCGGCATGAAGCGGTAGGGGGTAATGGCGAGCCGCCGCCGGCAGGAGGGTCACGCCTGCGGGGCCCCTTCGTGCTGTTCGCTGCCATCTGCTATCTGCTCCTCGGGTCGATCTGGACGGGCACGGCAGCGCTCCTCTCCCGTAGGCTCGGCCAGGCGGCATTCACTCGCTGGTCGCGGGGGGCGCTCTGGCTTTTAGGGGTCCGCTGGCGGGTTCACGGGGAGCCGCAGAGCGGGGTACTGCTCGCGCCGAACCATCGCTCGTGGGTGGATATCCTTGCGCTGCAGGCCGTCGTGCCCACAGTCTTCTTGAGTAAGCACGAAGTCCGGAACTGGCCTGTGGTCGGTTGGGTGGCCGCTGCCTTGGGCACAGTCTTTATCGGGGGGCCGTATGGTGGTGCCGATCGAGTGGCAGAGGGCTTGGAGAGCTCTCTGGCTCGGGGGAGGTCGGTGGTGGTCTTTCCCGAGGGGCAGCTCAATCAGGAGGTGGGTATACTGCCATTCATCTCGCGATTGTTCCGTATTGCTCAAAAGGCGGACACGTTTGTTCAGCCGGTTGCAATCGCTTATAAGGCCCGCTCTGGAGGAAGAACCGGTCTTGGTGATCTCGTACCGGAGAGGAGCTTTCTACGTAGTGCCTGGTGGCTGGCCGGCCATGGCGTGGACCTTGAGATCCATTTCTTGGAACCAATACGGGCCCGGGAGTGGTCACGACGTGAGCTTGCCGAACAGGCCCGTGGGCAAGTGGCACAGGTCATCGGGGCGGAGTTGTCTAACCGGAAGCAGCCGCGCAGGTGAAGCAAGGAGATCGCTAGGCGATGGTGGAGCGATGGACTTGACCCGCATCTAGGTAGCCGCGGGAGCGGGTCAGCTCCATCTAGCCCTATCCGGATAGTGCTTCCCTGCAGCCGGGGGGAGGCGAGCGGGCGATACCGCGCTCGCCGGCGCCGTCAGTGCCCGAGCCGAGCCTCCAGGTGGGGCGACGCCTTGGCCACCACCGCCCCCGTCTCCACGCCCAGGTCGTCGGCGATGACCTCGCACTTGGCCTGGAGCAGGAAGAGCACCGGCGCATCGGCATCGCTCAGGGTCTCGTAGTTGGCCTGGCCCTTGGCGATGACTAGGTCCGCCGCGTCGAGGCGCTCCCGGAAGGCCTGCGAGCACAGCGCCAGCGGGGCGCCCATGGCGTCGCAGCCGGTATCCACGATCTCTGCCACCTGGTGGATCCCCGCCGCCCGGGCCTCCTCCAGGGTGGCGTCGTTGAGCACGGGGGCCGCCTTGACGGCGTAGGTTACCGGACGGCCCAGGGCCTCGATCAGCACCCGGTCGAACACCGTCTCGCCGGCGTTGTCCGCCAGGTAGAGCACCCGGTCCGCCCGCTCCAGGGCCTGGCGCAGCGCCGCCATGCCGTCGATGCCGAAGGGGGCGCCGAGCACCCGCTCCAGGGTGGCGTCCAGGTCGAAGGTCTCGGCGGCCCCGTAGTCGATGATGTTGCCGGCGATGGCGAGCCGCGCCGCCGTCTCCAGGGGGTCCGTGGCCTCCTGCATCACCGCCTCCAGGCGCGGCTGCATGGCCAGGGCAGAGGCGG
The DNA here is from genome assembly GCA_913055765.1 of uncultured Ectothiorhodospiraceae bacterium. Lineage (GTDB taxonomy): Bacteria > Pseudomonadota > Gammaproteobacteria > Nitrococcales > Halorhodospiraceae > Halorhodospira. The sequence continues at coordinate 6,713 of CAJXKI010000045.1, read as the reverse complement.
TGGCCTCCCGCTTCGCCTCGAGGTAGGGATCCCGGTCCCCGGTGATCTCGCGCACCCGGCGGTGGATCTGGTTCCCCATCTCCGGCGGCGTGGCGTCCTGGCCCAGCCCCTTGAGCTGCTCCAGGGTCTCCAGCAGCACCGTGTGCTGCTGCGCCTCCGATGCCCCGGCACGGCGCGCGCCGCTCAGGGCCTGGCGCATGAAGCACGGCCAGCAGTCCAGGTAGATCTTCATGACACTCTCCGCGAGAGATCCGCCCTTCCGGGCGGGGGTGCGCCTCGTGCGCGGCACGAGCACGCGGCCCGGCTCGCTTCCTCCTGTATCGGCTTGGACGGGACTGCGTCGCCATTGCCGTCTAACCGCTGCGAGGGACGGCAATGGCGACAGGAAAAGCCGTTACACTATATCATCCAAGTCCAGGGCCCCTCTGTGAAGGGAAGGGATCGCCATGCATGGCGTGCTGGGGCGCTTCGCACCGCCGCCCCAACCGCTCCCGGGAGTGGGCCGTGTAGTGCGGGCCGATGCGCGCATGGCACGCCGGCCCAAGCCGCCGCCCGGCGCGCCGCAGGCGCGGCGCTACGTGCCGAGCTCCGGCAGCCGGGCGGAGAGCCAGGCGCCCGCCAGCCCCATGGCCGAGAGGATGAGGATCACGCCGGTGACCGGCACCACCGCGGTCAGGGCCCCGATCAGGCCGGTGAGCAGCAGCACGGCGCCGATGACGGTGTTGCTGACCGCCACGTAGTCGGTGCGCTGATTGCCGCTGGCCAGGTCGACCACGTAGGTCTTGCGGCCCATGCGTACCCCGGCGTGGGCCACGGCGAGCAGGAAGAAGAAGGCGGGGTAGAGCGCGGCCTGGCCCGCCAGCCCCGGCAGTAGGTAGACGACGGCGACCAGGGCGATGCCCACCAGGGCCGCCGCCAGCCCGGCGTAGACCATCACCCGGCGGCTCGAGGCGTCGGCGAAGCGCCCCCAGAAGGGGGCCGAGAGCAGGTCGGCCAGGCCGTCGGCGATGACGAACAGCCCCAGCGCCAGCGCGGCCGCGCTGGTCTGCTCGTAGGCGAGGGCGACGATGAACGGCGCCGTCAGCGCCGAGCACAGCAGCAGCGCCCGGGCCAGGACGAAGCGCCGGAACGGCGGGTCCGTGGCCAGGAGGTTGAGGCGGGCCACGGCCTGCCGGATGGCGTTGGCGCCGCCGTCGGTCTCGCCCGGCTCCTCGCGGATGGCGGCGTAGACCCCGGCGCCGAGCAGCCACAGGGCGGCGGCGCCGGCGAGCAGCCAGGCGTAGAGGCCCACCCCGGCGCCTGCGCCCATGCCCAGCCACAGCGCCAGGCCGACGCCGACGGTCACCAGGCCGGCGGCGGTGGCCGACCAGCCGTTGACCTGGCCGCGGCGGGTCTTGGGCACCGTCTTGCCGAGCACGTCCTTGGAGGCCACCGAGCACAGGCCCCGGGCCAGGCTGAAGAGCACCAGCGCCGCGATGATCCCCGCGCCGGCGGCCACCCCCTCGAGGGCCAGCGCCACCCCGGCCATGGCCAGCACCGCCGCGGCCTGCAGGAGGTTGCCGAGGACGTAGGTCCACTTGCGCACCGCCTGGCGGCGGACGAGGCTGGCGATGAGCAGCTGCGGCAGCAGCGAGCCCGACTCGCGCACCGGGACCAGGAAGGCGGTGAAGATCCCCGGCGCGGCCAGGGCGCTGAGCACCCAGGCGAGGACCGTCTTGGGGTTGGCGATGGCGTCGCCGAGCTTGGTGAAGAACTGCGCGGCGATCTGCAGGAAGAAGTTCTCCGGCACCACGCGGCAGGCCTCGGGGCTGATATCCCGGCAGACGCGCGCGTCCTCCTCGTTGACCAGGGTCCGGTAGGCCTTGTCCAGGGCGCTCTCGGCGGGCGTCGTGGCTTGCTGCTCCATAGCGGTGGGCTCGCTCCTCGGTCGACTGGGTGGTCTCGCGCTACGTAGCCTACAGCATCTAGGCAGGCTCCATCTGCACCGATCCGTCTCGTTGGGCGGTGAATGGACGGGATACGGCGCCAATCCCTACGCAACCGCCGTGCCGCGCTCGGTCACCGCGGCACAGGGCAGTGGCCTAGGGACGCCCCAGGTCCTCGCACAGCCGCCCGAACCGTGCCAGCACCCCGGCGCTCTCGGGCGCCGCCCGCACCTGCCCCAGCAGCTCGTCGGCGCTGCGGCCCTCCGCCGCCAGCTGCTCCCGGAAATGCGCCACGTAGTGGGGCGCAATGCGGTCGTCGAACTCCGGGTGGAACTGCAGCCCCCAGGCCCGCTCGCCGAGGCGGAAGCCCTGGTGCTCCTCCTGGTCGCTCCATCCGAGGTGCACGGCCCCGGCCGGCAGGGCGAGCACCGACTGGCTGTGGCTCACGTGGGCCGGGAAGCGTTGGGGTAGCCCGCGGAGCAAGGGGTCCTCGGCGGCAGCATCCGTCAGGTGCACGGTGGTGGTCCCCACCTCGATCCCCTGGCGGTTGTAGCCCGCCCGGCCGCCCCCCTATGTGCCAACCTCGTGTCCGACAGTGCCAAGCGTTTTTCCTGTATAACGTAGAGGCACTGAGCGGAGGATGAGCCGATGACCGATCAGAGCGAGGAAGTCCAGCCGGAGCCGACCCTCGAGCGGCGAACCCGGCGGCGGTTCAGCAGCGCCGAGAAGCAGCGGCTTCTCGAGGAGCATGATGCCCTGCCGAAGGGGGAGAAGACCGCCTGGCTCCGGCAGCAGGGGCTCTATGCGAGCCAGCTGGCCAACTGGCGCAAGACCCTGACGGAGCAAGGGACACAGGGCCTGGAGCCCAGCTCCGGTGGCCGCAAGGCCAAGGATGATCGTGACCGGCGCATCGAGCAACTCGAGAAGGAGAAGGCGCGGCTCGAAAAACGTGCCAAGGTCGCTGAAGATCTTGTCGAGCTGCAAAAAAAACTGGCCACCCTGTCCGAGGACCTCAACGGGAGCTCGCAATGACTTGCCTGGCAGAGCGCCCCGCGCATGTGCCGCGCAGCCGGGCCTGTGACGCCCTCGGGCTGTCCCGTACGGGGACCTATCCCCGCCGGCGACAGTCGCGGGCGCAGGCGGCCACAGCGGGACGCAAGCAGCCGCGCCAGCTCTCGGAGGCGGAGACCGAGCAGGTCCTCGAGACGGTGAACAGCACCGCCTATGCCGATGAGACGGTACGGGTCATCCATGCCCGGGAGCTGAATCAGGGGCGGCCGATGCCCTCGGTGTCCACGATCTACCGGATCTTGCGGCGCCGGGAGCAGACCCAGGAGCGGCGCAACCAGCGACCGCCGCAGCGGCATGTGAAGCCGCGGATCGTGGTCCGTGGCCCCAACGAGGGCTGGTCCTGGGATATCAGTAAGTTGCCCACGGTCCGGAAGGGGGTCTACCTCAACCTCTACGAGGTCCTGGACCTGTTCTCCCGCTACCCGGTGGCGTGGATGATCTCGCGCAAGGAGAACGCTGCCCTAGCGCAGCACCTCTTCCGCGAGGCCTTGGAGCGCTATGCGATCCGCCCCGGCGAGCTCACCGTCCACCAGGACCGCGGAGCCCCGATGATCGCCCAGAGCTATCGGGAGTTCCTCGACAGCCACGGCGTCCGGCGCAGCTATTCCCGGCCGAGGGTCAGCAATGACAACCCCTTCAGTGAGGCGCATTTCAAGACGATCAAGTACAGCCCGGCGTACCCCGGCCGCTTCCAGGGCATCGACCATGCTCGCGAGTGGATGGGCGCGTTCATGGAGGGCTACAAGCACCGACCGCATGAGGGGCTGGCCTACTACACCCCGGCCGAGGTCTTTGAGGGCCGTGTCGAGGCCGTCCGCGCACAGCGCCAGGCCGCTCTCGACGCCTACTTCGCCGAGCACCCCCACCGGCATCCGAAGGGGCGCCCAATCGCGCGCACGCCTCCACAGGAGGTCGCCATCAACCCAGAGGACGGCGTGGCCCAGAGCGCCGAAGCTTTCCTGACAGCCAGCGCAGAGGAGCTATCGACCCCGAGGACGAAGGGCAAAATTAATCAAGAAAACGAGCACTCACTGTCGGATCGGGGTTGACACATTCCGCCCAGGGCCCAGGCCAGCAGGTGGTGCCCGAAGCAGATGCCGAGCACCGGCAGCTCCCGCTCCACGGCCGCGGTGAGCCAGTGGGCGCTGCGGACCATCCACGGGGCCTGCTCGGTCAACATGGCCCTGGAGCCGGTGATCGCCACGGCCGCCACGCTGCCCGCGTCCGGCAGCGGATCGCCGGCCCGCACGTCGGCCACGTGCATCCGCTCCAGGGGCCAGCCCATCCCGCGGGCGATCCAGTGCTCGTAGTCCCCCGGGTGATCCGCGAGCGAGGCGAGCTTCGCCCCGGTCTTGATGATCAGCAGCGTCCCCATCTTCGCGCTCCTGTCGGTTTGCTGGGTCGCCCAGGCTACGGCATCAGGCAGGCTCGATCTGCACCGATACGTCCCGCGGGGCGGCGAAGTAGGGGGCGGAGGTGACCAGCACCGCCGCCCCGGCCTGGGCATAGGCGCCGGCGTTCTCGGTGCTGACCCCGCCTGCGACCGCAATCAACCCGCGAAGGTCGCGTGCCTGCAGCGCCTCGGTGAGGGCAGCGACGGTCTCAGGGGGACACTTCTCCAGCTGGAGGACCTCGGCGCCGGCCGCGGCGGCCTCCAGGGCCGCCTCGTGGTCGGGCACCTCCACCACGACGCGCTTCTCCGGGGCGCCCCGGGCGAGCGCCGCCAGCCGCGGGTCCTGCTCGGAGGGGGCCAGGAAGGCCCGGTGCTCGGGGAAGACGAGGAGGGTCTCCGAGAGGCCGAGCCGGTGCATGGTGCCGCCGCCGGCGGTGACCGCCGCCTGGGCGATGGCGCGGGTGCCGGGCAGGTTCTTCCGGGTGCAGGCGACGACGGGGGCGGCCTGCCCGGGCCCGCAGCCCGAGGCGGCGGCCTCGACGATGGCCCGGGTCGCCGTGGCGATCCCCGCGGCGTACTCCATGAGGGTCTGCGCCGTCTTCCAGGCGAGGTGCAGGGCGCCGGCGGGGCCGTGCGCCTCGAGCAGCAGCTCGCCGTCCTCGGCCTGCTCGCCGGAGGCCTTGGGCTGGTGCACGCGCTCAGCGCCGGCGAGCTCAATCATCCGGGCCGCCTCCTCGGCGCAGGCGACGGTCCGCGGGCCGCGGGCGTAGAAGCGCATGCGCCCGGGCCGCTCGCCGATGCCCAGGCTGCGCGTGGTCAGGTCGCCGTAGGGGGCGTCCTCCTGGAGCAGGGCGGTGAGGGCCGTGTCGTCGAGCAGGCAGGGGTAGGGCAATCGCAGGCTCCTTCTGTTGGACGGTATACGGTACCAACCCTTAAGCAACCGGCATGCCGCTCTCGGTCATCCCAGCACATGGCGGCTGTGGCCGGTACCGGCGGTCCGGCTTGTGTCGGTTCTGCGACAAGCGGGGATCGAGCTGGAAACCGGGTTGCCCTAGTCGCTCACCCGGCCGTCGAAGGCGAAGACGCAGCAGTCCTCGATCCGGACCTCGGCCATGTCGGGGTGTTGGGGGTTGAGCAGGACGTTCCGGGGCTGCGGGATCACCACCGAGGACACCTCCAGCAGCAGGCTGGTCCCTCGTTCCAGCCAGTCCAGGCCCACGCGCCGCGGATCCGCCGGCGTGTCGCTGAGCCGGAGCATCTGCTCGGCCGCCCGGTCCGGCACCTGCAAGGTGACGAGGCGCTGATCCAGCGGCGCGGCCTCGATCGGCAGCCCGAAGTGGACCACGACCTCCCAGGTGGCTAGCGCCGGGTGCTCGGCGGTATAGAGGACCGGGTAGCCGCGGGGGGTCCAGCGGCCGCCGTAGAGGCGCGTTCCTTCCCCGCTTAGGTCCTGCGCATGCTCGGCCTTGGCGATGCGGTAGAGCCGCATCAGGCGGCGATGCCGTGCTCGAGCCGGCCGAGGACCTCCTCAACGTAGCGCGCGCCAGCCTCGTTGCCGAGCCAGTCGGCTGGTGAGCGGCCCTCAAAGGCGGGGCTCGGCCGCTCCAGCCAGGCTGTTGCCCGCTCTCGGTCCCCGAAGACCTCGGCGGCTCGGGCGTAAACCCGGCCGATCCGGACGGCGCGCTCCGACTGCTCCACGGAGAGCCGGCCCGCCTCTCCCTTGGAGCGGAGCGTGGTGCGCGGGATGACGCTGCGGTCGAAGACCCGGGCCGAGATCCGCTCCCGCATGACCCAGGCGTTGCGCACGGGCAGCATGGACTCGATGACGGCGTGGAGCACCGACCACTCGTCTGATTCCAGCTCCCTGCTGCGCACGGCCTCCAGGTCGCCCAGGTAGTAGGCCAGCTCCGCACTGTGCTCGCGCGTCTCGGCCATGGGGACTGTCTCCTCAGGGAGGCTTCCAAGAGAGTCTATGACGAAATCGCTATCTTAAAAAGGCGATCTCGTCGAGTGGCGTCGTCCAGGCGCATATCACCGAGGGAAGGGCCGTTCGCGCCGAGCGCGTCTGGGCGGGGTTTGTGTCGGGCGCCGAAACTGGACCTTCATGGGTGCGAGCGCCGGAGGCCGGCTCTTAGCAACCCTTCTCTTAAGTCCGGTTTTCAATGTCCTGTGCTAGGGTCCGGAAGTCCCGGTAGCAGTTCTTGACCGCCTGAACGTGGGAACCGATGGCGCCATCGGCGGGCTTGAGGTGGAACATGGGCTTGCGGGCCTCTTGGGCCATGGGCATGAGCCTGCGGTAGTCCTTGAGCGCGGCTAGGCACTCG
>CAJXKI010000044.1 GCA_913055765.1 uncultured Ectothiorhodospiraceae bacterium | reverse complement strand
GGGGCTGCTGGGCGGGACGCCCCCGGCGGCAGCCGCCGAAGACGACCCGCCGGACGTGACCGAGATCGTAGAGCGGGCCAACAACGCCGCCTACTACGCCGGCGACGACGGCCGCGCCCAGGCGCGCATGCGCATCGTCGACGAGCAGGGCCGGACCCAGACCCGGCAGTTCACCATCCTGCGCCGCGACGAGAGCGACGGCGGCGACCAGGAGTTCCTCGTCGCCTTCAGCCGCCCCTCGGAGTACCGCGGCGTGGTCTTCCTGGTGGAGAAGCACCCCGGCGGCGACGACGACCGCTGGCTCTACCTGCCGAGCCAGGACCTCAAGCGGCGCATCGCGCCGGGGGACAAGCGCACCAGCTTCGTCGGCTCCCACGTCTTCTACGAGGACGTCTCCGGGCGCGATATCCACAACGACACCTACGAGTTGCTGGAGACCACGGAGGAGCACTACAAGATCCGCGCCGTTCCCAAGGATGACGAGGACGATGTCGAGTTCAGCTCTTACACCATGTGGATCGACCGTGTGACCTACCTGCCCATGACCACCGAGTACAAGGACGAGGACGGCGAGGTCTACCGGCGCATGGAGAGCTCCGACATCGAGACCATCGACGGCCACCCCACACCCATGCGCATGCGCGTCGAGGATGAGGATATGGGTGGCTACACCGAGGTCCAGTTCCGCGGCCAGGCCTACGACATCGGGGTCCCCGCCGACGTCTTCTCCGATCGCAGCCTGCGCAACCCGCCCCGGCAGTGGCTGAGCCGCTAACGGAGGGCGCCATGGGCAAGGCAACGATCCAGCGAACTGGCCCGCGCCGAGGGATCGGCGCCCTTGCCGGGCTCGCCGCCCTGGCGGCGGGCCCGGCCCTCGCCGCCGACGGCGGCGAGGGGAGCCCGGACGGCGGCTGGGGGGGAGACCCCTGGGCGCAGGAGGAGCAGGGCGGGCTGCCCTTCGACGTCAGCGGCTTCGTCGAGCTCGCCGGCGGCTACCACACCCGGGACAACAAGGCCCTGGACGACGACTACAACCTCGCCGAGCTGCGCGGCCGGCTCGAGATCCGCGGCAATTGGCAGCGCCTCGACTACCGCGTGAAGGCCGACGGCGTGGCGGACGGCGTCGAGGATGAGGTGCGCGGCGAGCTGCGCGAGGCGCGGGTGAGCTTCCCGGTCGGCGAGCGGCTCGACATGCGGGCCGGCCGGCAGGTGCTGACCTGGGGCACCGGAGACCTGCTCTTCATCAACGACCTCTTCCCCAAGGACTGGCAGTCGTTCCTCACCGGCCGCGACAGCGAGTACCTCAAGGCCCCCTCCGACGCGGTGCGGGGGATGTGGTACGGCGACGCCGTCACCCTGGACGTCGTCTGGACCCCGGTCTTCGAGCCGGACGTCTATCCCGACGGCGACCGGTTGAGCTACTTCGACACCCAGCGTGGACAGCAGACCGCGCGGTCTGTCCCCACAGAGGACCCCGACGACCTCCCCGACGACGGCGAGCTCGCGGCGAGGCTATCCGGGCGCATCGGCAGCACGGAGCTCGCCGGCTACGCCTACCGCGGCTTCTTCCCGCGCCCGGGTGAGCAGGTCAGCCGAGACCCGCTGCAGCTCACCCACGCCCGGCTCAACGCCTACGGGGCGAGCGTGCGCGACCGTCTCGGCCCGGGCATCGCCAGCGCCGAGGTGGGCTACTACGACTCCGTCGACTACGACAGCAGCCGCCCCATGCAGGCCCCGAACGACGAGGCCCGGCTGCTGCTCGGCTACGACTGGGAGCTCGTCGCCAACCTCAACGTGGGCTTCCAGTACTACGTGGAGTGGCTCCAGGACTACGACGAGCTGGAGCGGGCCTGGGCGCGCAGCCCACAGGAGGAGGCCTATCGCCCGGAGGAGTACCGGGATATCATCACCAACCGGCTGACCTACTCCATCTGGCGGGATAGCCTGGTCTGGTCGCTCTTTACCTACTACTCACCGGCCGACGAGGACTACTACGCCCGCCCGAGCGTCCACTACCGCGTCTCGGACGAGCTCAGCTACACCCTCGGCGGCAACCTCTTCGGCGGCGAGGCGTCGCACACCTTCTACGGCCAGTTCGAGCGGGACTCGAACATCTACGGCCGGATCCGTTACCGTTTCTAGGCGTCTTAGCCAACCCACTCTCAAGGGAGGAGCCAACATGCTCGAGAACATGACGGTCAACGCCGGGCTGCGCATGATCGCCGGCATCGTCGTGACCCTGTCGGTGCTGCTCGCCATCGCCTTCACGCAGGCGTGGCTGCTGCTCACCGTCCTCGTGGGCCTGAACCTGCTGCAGTCGGCCTTCACCGGCTGGTGCCCAGCCATGCCCGTGCTGCGCAAGTTCGGCTTCCGCGACGAGGCGCCGGTGGAGACGTAGCCGGTAGCGGCGCAACCCGCTGCGCCTGGGCCCGCGCCCGGAAGGGGCGGGCTCAGGCGCTATTGGCGCAGAAGAGCTCGTAGAGGCGCTCCAGCAGCGCCTCGGTCTCCGCGCTCGCCAGCCGGTAGTAGATCGTCCGTGACTCGCGCCGGGTGGCCACAAGCCCTTCCTCCCGCAGCCGCGCCAGCTGCTGCGACAGCGCCGGCTGCCGCATCTGCAGCAGCTGCTCCAGCTCCCCCACCGAGCGCTCGCCCTCCACCAGGTGGCAGAGGATCATGAGCCGGCGCTCGTTCGCCATGGCCTTGAGGAAGGCCACGGCCTCGGCCGCCTGGGTGTTCATCTCTTCCGGGTCGGGCTTGAGGCGCCCCTCCTGCTCAAGCTGCTCGATATCCATCGGCATTTCCGGCTCCAGGTCTACGGCTCGCCTCGGCAGGCTCCCCATCCATTAGGATCCCCCTTATAGATGGGGAGCCATCTTGATCTGTCGGGCCCATCACCCACGGGTCAGTCGAACACCGCCTCCTGGGAGTAGCCATCGCGCTCCATGAGCTCCCGCAGCCGGCGCAGCCCATCGATCTGGATCTGCCGCACCCGTTCCCGGGTCACGCCGACCTGCTCGCCCACCTGCTCCAGGGTGCAGCGCTCATGGCCGTTGAGGCCGAAGCGCCGCTCGATCACCGCATGCTGCTTCTCGGTGAGCGCATCGAGCCACCCCGACAGGTGGTGGATGGTATCGCCGCTCTCCAGGGCGGCACCAGGGGCCTCCTGGCTGTCGTCGGGGATGGCGTCGAGCAGGGTCCGGTCCGAGTCCTTGCCGATGGGGAGGTCCACGGATATCGTGCTCTCGTTGAGCCCCCGCATCCGGCGGACCTCCTCCGTCGAGCACCCCATGCCCTCGGCGATCTCCTCCACCGTCGGCTCGTGGTCGAGGGTCTGCGCGAGCCGCCGCTGGGTCCGCAGGTACTGGTTGATCTCCTTGATGACGTGGATCGGCAGCCGGATGGTCCGGGTCTGGTTCATGATGCCCCGCTCGATGGTCTGCCGGATCCACCACGTGGCGTAGGTCGAGAAGCGGAAGCCACGCTCGGGGTCGAACTTCTCCACGGCGCGGATCAAGCCGAGATTGCCCTCCTCGATTAGGTCCAGGAAGCTCAGGCCGCGGTTCATGTAGCGCCGGGCGATCTTGACTACCAAGCGCAGGTTGCTCTCGATCATGCGGGCCCGGGCCTCGGCGCTACCCTGCTGGACCTGGCGCGCCAGGGCCACCTCCTCCTCGGCGGTCAGCAGGGAGGCGTGGCCGATCTCGTTGAGGTAGAGCTGCATGGCATCCGGCGCGGTGCGGCTATCGTCAGCCTTGCGCCCACCGCTGCCGGGTGCCTCCCGCTCCTCCACCTGCCCGGCCAGCTCCTCCGTCTGCTCGGTATCCGCCCCCTGAGCGGCCCCCCGGGTCGGCTCCGCCTCACCCGCCTCCCGCTGCGTATCGGGCTCCGGGCCAGGCGCATCGCTGATGAATGCCGCGTCGAGGGTCATCTCGGACCTCCCTTCTCGTCGCGCTTGCCGTACCGTGCGCCGGCGAGGCGGTCCCGGCATCGCCGGCACCGCCCCTGGCGCCGGTTCGTTGCCCCGCTGCTGCGAGGCCCTTCCTTCCCCCCAAACAATATGCCTTCGGAGGGGTTGCGAGCGCTTTACAGCCCTAGATCGGGTAGAGGAATTGCTGCCGAAACGCTACGGAATGGAAGATCTTTGAATAGGACAGGAAGTCATCTTTAAAAAGACCATAAAACTTCCGCAGGAAGGGCGCAATAGGAAGGAACAACCTTGGCCCCCTCCCCTCTAGAGGAGGCCTATCCCCTTTCCGGGAGATGCGGCTCCGGGTCCACAGCCTCACCGTCGACCCGGATCTCGAAGTGCAGGGTCGCCGCCTCCGCGCCCGGGGAGCGCCCCATCTCGGCGATCTTCTCCCCCCTGTCGACCTGGTCCCCCTCCTCGACGAGGAGCTCCCGGTTGTAGCCGTAGGCCGAGAGGTAGCGCTCGTCGTGCATCACGATGATCAGGTTGCCGTAGCCGCGCAGCTCGCTACCGCTGTAGACCACCTCCCCGGCCGCGGCGGCTCGCACCGGATCCCCTACCGAGCCGCCGATCTGGATGCCGCTCTTGCCGCCGCTCTCCGTGGCGTAGGAGCGCCGCACGGGCCCGTCAGCGGGCCAGGCCCAGTCCAGCTCGTAGCCGGGCGTCTTGTCCGTTGCCGGGGGCGGCTCGCCCGAGGGGGGGTCCGCGGAGGCGTCAGCCGTGCCACCGCCAGCGCTGCCCGCGCCATGGTCGGCACCGTCGGCGGGGGGATTGAGCAGGAGCTGGGTACCAACCTGGAGCCGCCTCGGCCGGCGGATGTCGTTCCAGCGCTGGAGCTGCTCCACCCGCAGGCCGTAGCGCCTGGCGATGCCGCTCAGCGTCTCGCCGGGCTGGACCTCATGGAGGTAGACCCGGCGATCCCCATCCCGCCTCACCTCCCCCTCCCAGAGCCCTGTGCAGCCGGTCACCAAGGCGGCCAGCAGGGCCCCGAGCACCAGCACGCGTGCAGGGGAGGCCGCCATGGCACGGCTACCCGAGCTTCGCCCAGAGCGCCACGAGCAGGAGCAGGCCCACGCTGAGCCATCCGAGGCGCTCAACATGGCGCAGCAGCCAAGGCTCCACCCGGGCACCCCCCCAGGCCACCAGTGCGGCCACCAGGGCGAAGCGAGCGCCCCGCCCCAGCAGCGACCCGAGGATAAAGGGCAGCAGCGCTACCCCGCTGGCGCCGGCGGCCAGGGTGAAGACCTTGTAGGGGATCGGGGAGAAGCCGGCGACCAGCACCACCCAGAATCCCCACTCCCGGAACCACGCCATCGCCGTGCGGTAGGGCTGCTCGTAGGCACTGGCCTGCAGCCAGGGATCGATGAGCTCCAGCGCCAGGGCGCCGAGGGCGTAGCCGAGGAGGCCACCGGCCACGGAGCCCACCGTCGCGATCAGCGCGAAGGACAGGGCGCGTGAGGGGCGCGCCAGGCTCATCGGCGCCAGCAGCACATCGGGGGGCACCGGGAAGAACGACGACTCGGCGGCGCTCAAGGCGCCGAGGGCCCAGGGGGCACGCGGGTGGGCCGCCCAGCGGATCGTCCAGCTGTAGAGCGGGCCGAAGAGCCGCATCAGGCACAGCCCTGGCGCATGGGCACGAAGGACACGCCGGCGACACGCCGCTGCCGGAGGTGCACCCCATCCCGGTCGACGACGGTCAGCTCCTGGTAGCCGGCGCCGCCCACGGGCGCCACCAGGCGCCCCCCGTCACCGAGCTGCTCGAGCAGGGCCTCGGGCAGCGCCTCCGGGGCAGCGGTGACCAGGATGCCGTCGTAGGGGGCGTGTGCAGGCCAGCCCTCGAATCCGTCGCCGTGGCGGATCCGGATGTTGGTGAGCTGCGCCCGGCGCAGCCGCTCACGCGCCTTGCACATCAACGAGCCGAGCCGCTCCACGGTATACACCTGCGGCACCAGGCGCGCCAGGACCGCGGCCTGGTAGCCCGAGCCGGTGCCGATCTCCAGCACCCGCTGGGGATCGCCGGCCTCGAGCAGGAGCTCCGTCATGCGGGCCACCACCCAGGGCTGGGAGATCGTCTGCCCCTCGCCGATGGGCAGCGGCGTATTCTCGTAGGCCCGGCTCGCCAGGGCCTCGTCGACGAACAGGTGCCGCGGCACCTCCCGCAGGGCGCTCAGCACCCGCCCATCGCCGACGCCCTGCCGCGCCAGCGCGTCCACGAGCCGATCCTGGGTCCGTTGCGAGGTCATGCCGGATCCTGCTTCATCGTGCTCACGCATCACCAGCCCACTCCATCCAGCCAGCCGCGCACCTGCTCCAGCCCCTCATGGCGCGTCAGATCGACCTGGATCGGGGTCACCGACACGAAGCCGTTGCGTACCGCGTAGAAGTCCGTCCCCGGCCCGGCATCCTGCTCGGAGCCCGGCGGCCCTACCCAGTAGATCGTGCGCCCCCGCGGGTCCTGCTGCTTGATCATCGGCTCGGCGCGGTGGCGGCACCCCAGCCGCGTGGCGTGGAAGCCCTGGAGCTCCTCCCAGGGCAGGTCCGGGACATTGACGTTGAGGATGCTGTCCGCCGGCAGCGGATCGTACTGGATCTGCTCCAGCAGCTTGATCGCCACCCGGGCCGCCGTCTCGTAGTGGACCGGTGACCAGGTGCCGGCGAGGGAGATCGCGATCGCCGGCAGCCCTAGGTAGCGCCCCTCCATGGCGGCGGCCACCGTGCCGCTGTAGAGGATGTCGTCGCCGAGGTTGGCGCCGGCGTTGATCCCCGAGAAGACCATGTCCGGATCCGCTTCGAGGAGCCCGGTCAGGGCCAGGTGGACGCAATCGGTGGGCGTCCCCTGGACCCGATAGCGGCCGGGCTCGATCTGGTGGACGCGGATCGGGTCCTCCAGGGTCAATGAGTTGCTCGCCCCGCTGCGATCCCGCTCCGGCGCCATCACCGTCACCTGCGCCACCGTGCCGAGACGGGCGGCGAGGGTCAGGATGCCCTCAGCCTGGTAGCCGTCGTCGTTGCTGATCAGGATATACATCGCGCTCCTGCTGCTGGCGCCGAACACACACTTGCCGCTGAGACTGGCAGTATAACGTCTCCCGGATCGGCACCGTTGGGATCGGCATGACCAGGAGGACAGAGGACGGCACCGACGACCCGCAAGGCGACGAGGAGGACGACAGCGCCCTCTTCCGCCGGGCGGTGGCGGACGTACGGCCCATCCAGAACGACCGTGCCGACACCCGGCCCCCACCACCGCCGCCCCGCCCGGCCCGGCGCGAGGCGGACGCACCCGAGGTGGCCGACAGCCTATCGGAGCCGCCGCCGACCCCGGCGGAGGCGGAGATCGGCGAGCGGCTCCTCTACAGCCGGCCCGGCGTGCAGCGGCGCGTCATCCGGCAGCTGCGGCGCGGGCACTATCCGCCGGCAGCCCACCTGGACCTGCACGGCTACAGCCGGCGCGAGGCGTACCGCGAGCTGGCCGCCTTCCTAGCGGCAGCGCAGGAGCGGGGCTGCCGGTGCGTCCGGGTCGTCCACGGCAAGGGGCGCGGCTCAGGCTATCGGCAACCGGTGCTGAAGGTCTCGGTAGACCACTGGCTGCGCCGGCGCGGCGATGTGCTGGCATTCGCCTCGGCGCCCGAGCACGACGGCGGCACCGGCGCCGTCTACGTGCTCCTGCGGGCCTCGGATAGGGACGCGCCGGGGAGGCCGTGAGGGCGTCGACCGGCCTGAGGTCAGCCGCCCGTGTCCAGCACCTCGCCGAGGACCACCGTGGCGTACGCCCCCGAGGCCAGCGTAAAGGACAGCTCCAGGGTCGCCGGCTCCAGCCAGCGCCACGCCAGCCGGCGCGGCATCAGGCGCAGCGGGCGGCGGTCGGCGCGGACGCCGCGGGCCGCCAAGGCGGCCACGAGATCGGGCTCCTCGGCCAGGATCGCCGCCTCCAGGGCCGCCACCTCGCCGGTCGGGCCGTCGCCGCCGGTCCCCGGCAGCGGCCCCGTAGGGTGGAGATCGCCCTGGCCGGTACGCCGGCGCAGGTCGGCATCGACGGCCTCCACGGCGAAGTGGCTGCCGCTGCCGTCGAGCAGGGCCCGATCACCGGGCAGGAGCCGATCCCAGGTCCCCGCCGCCACCCGCCGGGCGAGCACCCGGTTGAACAGCTCCGAGCGGACGGCGGAGAGCAGCAGCCCGCGGACCGTGCGGCCGCGAACGAGCTCGCCGTGCAGGAGCCAGGCCCGCGCCTGCGCCAGGTTGCGGCCATCGCGGCCGAAGCGCTGGGGGCCGAAGTAGTTGGGCACGCCGCGCCAGGCGATGGCCTGCAGGCGCCGATCCACGGCGCGCCCCGGCGCATCGACCGCGCGCAGGCGCAGGGTGAAGCGGTTGCCGCTGAGCGCGCCGCGACGCAGCTTGCGCGTGTTGCGCACGGCCCGGAGCACAGTGACGCCGTCGGCGAGCTCGCCGGGGGCCAGCGCCGGCAGGGGCTTGGGGCTGTGCACGGAGAGCCACTGCGTGGCGACGGCGTGCCGGTCCTTGAGCCCGGCGAGGCCGATCCCGCCCCGGGCGACGCCGGTTCGCTCGGCGAGCAGGCGGGCGACGGCCTCCGTGGTCCAGCCGCGCTTGCGCACGCGCACGAGGCAGTGCTCCCCCGTCCCCGAGGGCTCGAAGGGGAGCACCTCGTCGACGCGGAAGTCCTCCGGGCAGGCGCGCAGGCGCGCCCCGCCGAGAGGCGCCCCGTGGGCGGGGATCAATTCTGCCCCGGCACGGGCTCGAGCAGGATGACGGCCATGGCGGCTACGCCCTCGCCACGGCCGGTGAAGCCGAGCCCCTCGCTGGTGGTGGCCTTGATGCTCACGGCCCCGGCGGCCAGACCGACGGCGTCCGCGGTGGCCTCGCGCATGGCGTCGACGTAGGGGGCAAGCTTGGGGACCTGGGCGACCACCGTGACGTCCACGTTCACAGGCCGCCAGCCCGCCCCCGCGGCCAGGCGCCGGGCAGAGGCCAGCAGGGCGGCGCTGTCCGCATCCCGCCAGCGGGGATCATCGTCGGGGAAGTGGCGGCCGATATCGCCGAGACCGCACGCCCCGAGCAGGGCGTCGGTAACGGCGTGCAGGAGGACATCGCCGTCGGAGTGGGCCGCCAGGCACCGGTCGTGGGCCACATCCACCCCGCCGAGGCGGAAGCCGGCCGCCTCGGCCCCGAAGCGGTGCACGTCGAAGCCGTGCCCGACCCGCATCACGCCGGGCCCTCGTCCCGCCCCGTGGCTGCCCGCTGCGCCGCGAGCACGGCAGCGGCCAGCTCCAGGTCCGCCTGGTGCGTGATCTTGAGGTTGCTCGGCTCCCCGGTGACCAGCCGCGGCCGTCCGCCGTGCCGCTCCACGGCCTGGGCCTCGTCGGTGACCCCGGCACCGGCGGCCAGCGCCGCGTCGAGGGCCTCGGCAAGCCGCCCCAGGGGGAAGAGCTGCGGGGTCTGCGCCTGCCACAGCCCCTCACGCGGCACCGTCTCAGCGACGCGCTCCGCGCCGTCGGACCGCTTGAGGGTATCGCGCACCGGCGTCGCCAGCAGCGCCCCGTCGGCCGCCTCGCCGCCCTCGGTGATGAGCCGGTCCAGCTCGGCAGCGCTCAGGCAGGGGCGCACGGCGTCGTGGACCAGGACCCGGTCGTCGCCGTCGGCGACGGCAGCCAGGTACGCCAGCGCGGCCCGTACCGAGTCGTGCCGCTCCGCGCCGCCGTCGACGCGGTGGATGGGCTGGTCGGCGCCGCGCTGGATCCGGAGCGCCTCCCAGTACGGATCATCGGCGGCGAGCGCCACCACCGCCCCGGCGACGCGCGGGTGGCCCAGCAGGCGCTCCAGGGCCCAGGCGATGACGGGCCGGTCCAGGAGCTGCCGATACTGCTTGGGACGATCGCCGCCGCCCATGCGGCGGCCGACGCCTGCGGCCGGGATGACTGCCCAGAAGCGCACGCTCACTCCTCCTCCACCACTTGGTAGAAGACCTCGTCCTCGCGGATCATGCCGAGCTCGTAGCGGGCCCGCTCCTCGAGGGCCTCGGTACCCTCCTTGAGGTTCGCCACCTCCGCGGCCAGCTCCTCGTTACGCGCCTCGGCCCGCTCGTTCTCCGCCCTCTGCTCGGCCACGGCGCCGCGCAGCTCGAGCAGGGCGGGGAGGCTGACCTGGCCGAGCCAGAGCTGGGCCTGGATGGCGATCAGCAGCAGGACCAAGGCCCCGATCACCCAGCGCATGGCGCCCCCTGAGCCTCCTCCGCCCGGACCGGCTCAGTAGCGGATGCCCAGCTTGCGCAGCATCGAGTCCACCACATCGCCGCTGAGCAGGCCGCCCGCTGCGGCGGAGCCCGCACCAGCGCCACGGCCCCCCGCGCCACGCGTACCGAGGGCACGGCGCCCGGCGTAGCGGGCCCGGTCACCGAGCTCCTGCTCGATACGCAGCAGCTGATTGTACTTGGCCACCCGGTCGGAGCGGCACAGGGAGCCGGTCTTGAGCTGGCTCGCCCGGGTGGCGACGGCCAGGTCCGAGATGGCCACGTCCTCCGTCTCCCCGGAGCGGTGGGAGACCACCGAGCTGTAGCCGGCCTCATCGGCCATGCGGATGGCCTCGAGGGTCTCGGTGACCGTGCCGATCTGGTTGAGCTTGATCAGGATGGCGTTGGCGATGCCGCGGTCGATGCCTTGTCGCAGGATCTGCGGGTTGGTCACGAACAGGTCGTCGCCGACGAGCTGCACCCGGTCGCCGAGGCGCTCGGTGAGCACCTCCCAGCCGTCCCAGTCGGACTCGTCCATACCGTCCTCGATGGAGACCACCGGGTAGTGGTCGACCAGCCGCGCCAGGTAGTCGGCGAAGGCCTCGGCGTCGAAGGAGCGCCCCTCGGAGGCCAGGTGGTAGGCGCCGTCCTGGTAGAGCTCGGAGCTGGCCACGTCCAGCGCCAGGGAGACCTCCTTGCCGGGCGTGTAGCCGGCCCGCTTGACGGCCTCGATGATCACCTCCAGGGCCGCCTCGTTGGAGGGCAGATCCGGGGCGAAGCCGCCCTCGTCGCCCACGCCGGTCGCCAGCCCCCGGTCCTTGAGGACCTGCTTCAGGGCGTGGAAGACCTCCGAGCCGCAGCGCAGCGCCGCGGAGAAGTGCTCGAACCCCAGGGGCATGATCATGAACTCCTGGATATCGACACTGTTATCCGCGTGCTCGCCGCCGTTGAGGATGTTCATCATCGGCGCCGGGAGCTGGGCCTCGGAGCCCTCCTGGTGGAGGTACCGGTACAGCGGCAGCCCCTGGCTGCGCGCCGCGGCCTGGGCCACGGCCATGGAGACGGCCAGGATGGCGTTGGCGCCGAGGCGGCCCTTGTTCTCGCTGCCGTCGAGATCGATCAGGCGCTTGTCGAGCCCGGCCTGGTCCGCCGCGCTGCTCCCCTCCACGGCCGTGCGGATCGTGGTATTGACGTTATTGACCGCCGTGCGGACCCCCTTGCCGTTGTAGCGGCTCCCCCCGTCGCGGCGCTCGACAGCCTCACGGCTGCCCGTGGAGGCCCCGGAGGGGACCGCGGCCCGGCCGAAGCTGCCGTCGTCCAGGCACACATCGGCCTCTACGGTGGGGTGGCCGCGGGAGTCGAGGATCTCGCGGCCGATGACGCGCTCGATATTCGCCATGATCAGCGGTTCTCCTTATTGCTCAGCGAAGCCCTGCTGCTTCACCACGCGATCGAGCTCGACCAGCGTGCCCAGCAGCTCGGGCATGCGGTCGAGCGGCCAGGCGTTGGGGCCATCGGACAGCGCTCGATCGGGGTCGGGATGGGTCTCCATGAACAGGCCGGCCACACCGGCGGCGACGGCAGCGCGTGCCAGCACCGGCACGAACGCCCGCTGCCCGCCGGAGGTCTGGCCCTGGCCGCCCGGCAGCTGCACCGAGTGGGTGGCGTCGAAGACCACCGGGGCGCCGCTGTCGCGCATCACGGCCAGGGCCCGCATGTCCGATACCAGGTTATTGTAGCCGAAGGTGACGCCGCGCTCGCAGACCATCAGCTGCCCGTTGCCCGCCGCCCGCGCCTTGTCCACGACGTGCTGCATATCCCAAGGGGCGAGGAACTGCCCCTTCTTGAGATTGACGGGTAGCCCGCAGGCGGCCACGCGCTGGATGAAATCAGTCTGCCGGCACAGGAAGGCCGGGGTCTGGAGCACATCGACCACGGCCGCCACCTCATCGAGCGGCGTATCCTCGTGGACATCCGTGATCACCGGCAGCTGCAGCTCGCTGCGCACCCGCTCCAGGGCGTGTAGCCCCGCCTCCATGCCAGGGCCGCGGTAGCTCTGCGCCGAGGAGCGATTGGCCTTGTCGAAGGAGGCCTTGTAGATCAGCGGCACGCCGAGGTCGCGGCTGCACTCGCGCAGCCGCTCGGCGCTCTCCAGCGCCAGGGCCTCGGACTCCACCACGCAGGGGCCGGCGATCAGGAACAGGGGCTGATCCAGGCCGGCGCGGAAGCCGCACAGGTCGATGCTAGCCACCTTCACCCCCGTCCTCGCCGTCACGGTGGGCCATGGCGGCTCGCACGAAGCTCGCGAACAGCGGATGGCCATCCCGAGGGGTCGAGGTGAACTCCGGGTGGAACTGGCAGCCGACGAACCAGGGGTGGCCCGGCAGCTCCACCACCTCCACCAGCCGGCCGTCGTGGGACCAGCCCGAGAAGCTCAGCCCCGCCTCGGCGAGCCGCTCCCGGTAGTGGTTGTTGAACTCATAGCGGTGGCGGTGGCGCTCCACGATGCGCTCCTTGCCGTAGATCCGGTTGATCAGCGTCTCCGGGACCAGGCGGCAGGACTGGCCGCCGAGGCGCATGGTGCCGCCGAGCTCATCACCCTCCTCGCGCCGCTCCAGCTCGCCGTCCTCGGTCATCCACTCGGTGACCAGGCCGATCACCGGGTGGTGCGGGTGGCGGACGAACTCGGTGCTGTGGGCGTTCTCCAGGCCGGCCACGTGGCGGGCGTGCTCGATGACCGCCACCTGCATGCCGAGGCAGATCCCGAGGAAGGGGACGCGGCGCTCCCGCGCGAAGCGGACCGCCTCCAGCTTGCCCTCGATCCCGCGCTGGCCGAAGCCGCCCGGGACCAGGATGGCGTCGGCGCCCTCCAGCGCCGCCGTGCCCTCTCGCTCCAGGGCCTCAGAGTCGACGTAGTGGATGTTGACCCGCTGCCGGGTCTGCACGCCGGCGTGGCGCAGCGCCTCGTTCAGGGACATGTAGGCGTCGGTGAGGTCGACGTACTTGCCGACCATGGCCACCGTGACCTCGCCCTCCGGGTGGGCCATGATCTCCACCACCCGATGCCAATCGCCGAGATTGGCGGGCGGCAGCTCCAGGCCCCACTTCTCGGCCACGATGTGGTCCAGCCCCTGCCGGTGCAGGTCCTCGGGGATCTCGTAGATATTGCCCACGTCGAGGGCCGTAATGACCGCCCGGGGCTCGACATTGGTGAACAGCGCGATCTTGCGCCGCTCCTCCTCGGGGATCGGGTGCGCCGCCCGGCAGACGAGGATATCCGGCTGGATGCCGATGGAGCGCAGCTCCTTGACGGAGTGCTGCGTCGGCTTGGTCTT
>CAJXKI010000043.1 GCA_913055765.1 uncultured Ectothiorhodospiraceae bacterium | reverse complement strand
AGCCCGGCGCTCTACCGGGCGCTGGGGATCTTCCTGCCGCTGATCACGAGCAACTGCGCCATCCTCGGCGTGGCGCTATTCCAGACCAGCAACGGCTACAACTTCCTGCAGTCCGTCGCCTACAGCCTGGGCGCCGGGGCCGGGTTCATCCTCGCCATCGTGCTCATGGCGGGGCTGCGCGAGCAGGTCGATCTCGCCGACGTGCCCTCCGTGGCCCGCGGCGCCGCCATGAGTCTGATGCTCGCCGGCATCCTGTCGCTGGCGTTCATGGGCTTCGCCGGACTCGGAGGGTAGGGTAGCCGTGCTCGACTACCTGGTAGCCAGCGCCCTGATCTTCGCCCTGCTCGCCGGCTGGGTCGCGGCCCAGGGGCTCGCCCGCCGCCTCGCCAGGCGCCACCCGGAGCTGGGCCCGGCCAAGGAGGAGGGCGGCGGTTGCGACCACGGCTGCGGGGCCTGCAAGCTGGCGCAGCTGTGCCACACCGACGCCAGCGACGGCTGAGCCGGGCCGCGACAAACTGGCGCCGAGGCTGGATGCCGCAGCGCCGTATACCGGGCGCCGGCGCCCGGCCAGACTGCCGGTGAGGACAGGGCGTATTGAGGGAACGACATGCACCGCTTGCGAGAGATCCTGGAGGGCCGCACCCGGCGGGACCGGCTCCTGGCGGGTGCCCTCGTGGTGGGGCTCGGCCTCCTGCTCCTCGGCCTGACTCTGCTGGGCATCGAGCGCATGGCCGGCGCTGTCCAAGGGGGGTGAGCGCGCCGCGGCAGGCGCCGCCCTGCGGCCTCCGCCGCCAGGTGGGGGCAGGCCCTCGGTGGCGTGAGGCTAGGCCTGCGGGCCAGGGATGCCTTAGAGTGGCTCCCTTGAGGGCCGCCGTCGGTGCGGCAGCCGTCCCTGCCGGCGAGGGGCGGCCACGCCAGCGAGATGGGAGCCGCCCATGAGCAGCGAAGCCCCGACCATCTGCCCGGGCAGCCCCGAGCTGCCGGAGCTCAGCGAGGCCCCGGGCACGTTCTACCTGGCCCCGCCGCTCCAGCACACCCGGGACCGACTCTATGCAGGCCTCCAAGACCGGGACTGGGGCGCCACCTTCCCGGCCCACGGCGTCATGGCCGTGGAGGTGCCGGCCGGGCAGCTCCGCCAGCTGCTGCGCACGCTAGGGGCGCTGATGAGCGAGCCCGAGACGGCGGCCGGCACGGCGCTGTTCCTGGAGGCCGGTCGGGGGCTCGACGCCGCCTCGCTCACCCAGGCCCGGTCACTGTCCACCTGGACCGCCCGCGCCGATCACGAGTGGCTCGTGGAGCTGATCCGCGACGAGCAGGTGCAGATCCACTACCAGCCCATCCTGCGGGCCCATCCGGATGGGGAGCCCGAGCTCTACGCCTACGAGTGCCTGCTCCGGGGCCTCGACAGCTCGGGCGGCATCATCTCGCCCGGGCAGATGTTCCAGGCCGCGGAGCTCGCCAACCTGGAGTTCTACCTGGACCGGATGGCCCGGGTGGCCGCCATCCGGGATAGCCACGCCCTGGGCATCGAGGCGAACCTGTTCATCAACTTCCGCCCCACCGCCATCTACGACCCGGCGTTCTGCCTGCGCACTACGGTCGGCGCCGTGGACAGGCTCGGCCTGGACCCGGGCAAGGTGGTCTTCGAGGTGGTGGAGAGCGAGGCCATCACCGATCACCGCCACCTGCGCTACATCGTCGATGAGTACCGGCAGGGGGGCTTCCGCATCGCCCTGGACGACCTGGGGGCGGGGTACGGCTCCCTGAACCTGCTCAAGGACCTCGAGCCGGACTTCGTGAAGCTCGACCGGGACCTCATCCGGGGCGTCCAAGCCAGCACCGCCCAGCAGTCCATCGTCGAGGCCATGCTCGGCATGGCCCGCAAGCTCGGCATCACGACGGTGGCGGAGGGGATCGAGGAGGCCGATGAGTACCGCTGGCTCTGCGAGGCCGGGGTAGACCTGGTCCAGGGCTTCTACTTCGCCCGCCCCGCGCACCCGCCGCCCCGCCTCTAGCCGCAGCGCTCCCTAGGCTTGGCCGAACAGGGTGATCGTGACCTTGCGGCTGTGGCTACCGCTGCGATGCTCCCAGAGGTAGAGGCCCTGCCAGGTGCCCAGCCCCAGGCGGCCGCCGGTAATCGGCACGGTGAGGCCGCTGCCGGTGAGGGTGCTGCGGATGTGCGCCGGCATGTCATCGGGGCCTTCCATATCGTGGTCATAGCGCGGATCGCCGTCCGGCACCGTGCGCGCCATGAAGCCCTCCAGGTCGCTGCGGACGGTGGGATCCGCGTTCTCGGTGATGATCAGCGAGGCGCTGGTGTGGTGGCAGAAGAGGTGGGCCAGGCCGACAGCCACGCCGTGCTGCCGGAGCGCCTCGGCCACCGTGCCGGTGATCTCGTAGGTCCCGCGGCCGCGGGTGGTGAAGGTCTGGGTCGTCTGCTCGATCTGCATGGTCGGGTGCCTTGATTGGCTCACGGCTCACGGACGTCTCTAGGGCACCATCTTCCGCGTTGACGGGGGCCTTGTCACATCCTGCCCGGGGTGCGGGGCGGCTGGCCCGCACCTTGAGCCGCGGCCACAGGCCAGGATAGCGGCGGACGCCCGGGGCGGGGGCGTTAGCGCGCGGCGACGGCATTGCGGCCGCCGCTGGTCTTGGCCTCGTAGAGCGCCTGGTCCACCCGGGCGAGGAGGGTGGTGGTATCGTCCTCAGGCCGCAGGATCGTGGCGCCGAGGCTGATGGTCACCCGGCCGACCTCCGGGAAGGTCTCGGCCTCGATGCAGGTGCGCAGCCGCTCGGCGGTGCGCAGGGCCGAGCCAGCGTCATTACCGGGCAGCAGGGCCAGGAACTCCTCACCGCCCCAGCGGCCGAGGATGTCCTCACACCGCAGCGTGGCGCGCACGCGGCTAGTAAGCTGCTGCAGGATCTCATCGCCGGTGTTGTGGCCGTAGGTGTCGTTGATGGCCTTGAAGTGGTCGATGTCGAGCATCACCAGCGCCGCGGCGTCGCCATAGCGCTGGGTCCGCGCCAGGGCGCGCTCCAGCTCGATCTCGAGGTGTTGGCGGTTGAAGATCCCGGTCAGGCAGTCCCTTGTCGCCTGCTCCTGCAGGGCCTCGAGCGCGCGGCGGTGGCGCAAGGCCTGGTGGATCTCCTCGGCGATGGCGTCGAGGAGCCTCTGCTCCTGGGGCAGGAAGGGATCGGCCGTCGTGGCAGCCGTATCGTGCAGGGAGAAGACCTCGACCTGGACCGGCGTGTCGCTGTGCTCGACGGTCGCGACTTGCCGTGCACCGGACTCGCGGAAGCCCTCCGAGGTGGCCTCCCAGCCCTGCGCACGGATGCGCGCCAGATACGCTCGGGGCATTGCCAGCCCTGCGGGATGAGGCGCGCTAGGGCTTGCAGCATCTCCGCCACGGAGCGCGAGTCGTCGATGGAGAGCCGGATGGCCTCGATGAGGGTCTCCATCTCCTTGACCCGCTCGCGGAGCGCCAGCTCCGAGCGCATGAGGCGGTCGATGTCGGCGTACGTCCCGATGAGGCGCCGCGGGGAGCCGTCCTCGCTGAACTCGGCGGTCTGGCCCCGGCACTGCAGCCATAGCCAGCCCCCACGGGCGTGCCAACAGCGGTGCTCGATGGAGAAGCGCTCACCCTGAGCCTGCTTCTCGGCGATCTCGGGCTCGACGCGGGCCAGGTCCTCCTCCGGGATCATCGACCGCCACTGATCGACGGTCAGCGTCTCCGCGGTGTCGGCCGGGTAGCCGAGCATCGCCCAGCAGTCCGGATCCCAGTGGATCCGCCCCTGCGCCAGGTCCCACTCCCAGATCCCGAAGCGCGCCGAGGACTGCGCGAGGCGGTAGTGCGCCTCCTTGCGGGCGAGGTCCGTCTCCATCGCCACCCGCTCGCTGATATCGCGTACCACTGCCTGCAGGACGGCTCCTTCCGGGAGATCGACCCGGCTGAGCAGGACCTCGGCGGGGAAGTCGGCCTGGCCGTCCCAGGTGCGGTGGCGCCAGTGGAAGAAGGCCTGGCCGTTCCGGTACGCCTCCTCGACGTGGGCGGCGGAGGCCTCGCAGCTCGGCCGGCCATCGGGCTGCCGCGGCGGGGAGAGGTCGCTGGGGTGGATGTGCGTGAAGGAGCCAGAATCGGGGACCCGGAACAGGGACAAGGTCGCTGGATTGCAGTCCCGGAAGCCCCGCTCGTCGAGCATCATGATGGCATCCCGGGATTGCCTATAGGCCACCTCGTACTGTTGGCTGCGCTGGATCGTCGCCGCCAGGTCGTCCTCGAGGCGCTTGCGGTCGCTGATGTCCCGCACGATGACCAGCAGGACCGGCTGCTCTTCCCAGTCGATCCGGTTGAGCGAGACCTCGCTGGTGAACTCGACCCCGTGCCAGGTGCAGTGGCGCCACTCGAAGAAGGCGTGGCCGTGGCGTAGGGCCTCCTCGATACGCGCCTGCGCCGCCTCGGGGCTCGGGCGGCCAGAGGGCTGATAGGGCGGGGAGAGCTAGATGCCGGGATGGGTCGTCCGGAAGGTGGCGACATCGGGCACCTGGAACAGCGCCAGCGTGGCCAGGTTGCAGTCGTGGTACCCGTGGGTGTCGAGGAGCATCATCGCGTCCCGCGCCTGCTCGAAGGCAAGGCGGTACTTGTGCGCCTCGAGCGGTTGCGCCTGGGCCATGGAGATCATCGGCATGCGTCCCTGGTCGCTCGGCTCGCCTGCAATCCAGTCCCTGAGGAACCGGCCCCGGTCGGCTCTGTCAGGATAGAGCCCGCGCCCCGCGCTAGCGCGGGGCCTCTCAGGATCCTCTTACAGGAAAGCCGCAAGGAGATCAATTAGAAAAACTCAGCGCAAAGAGGTTGTTTGCCGCGCCCGCCAGGAGTAGCCATGGAGGTGCGTCATGATGACGCATAGCCGAGTCAACTAGGGAGGTCGCGGCAATGTTGGACGCAAAAGCGAAAGTCCTAGCTCTCATCGCACTGGGCGTGGCCGCGGTAGTCCTTGCCGCTACCAATCTGAGCGCCTGGGCATGGTGGGAGAACGCGGGGACCCAGCGGGAGATGTACGATGCGCTCATCATAGGCTTCAATGGCTTTGCCGCGATTTGCATCATCGTCGGCGGGGCCCTGGGGGCAGCCCCCTTTAGGAAAGACGCCGGGGACGACCATCCCGGCCCAAGCGCCTCTCTCCTCAGCGCGCATGAGGGCCCCTCTGTCATCCGCGAGATGTTCTATGACATCGACGGCGATGCAGGTGGCTATGAGCTGGCGATCCGCCTGGGTTTCGTGCTCCTGCTGTGTGGGCACGCGTTGATCGTCTATTCCCGCATGTTGACCTGACCGGCCGCCGGCCGCCCCCTACGGCATCCTGGCGTGTGATCAGTCGGCGTAGATCATGCGCCGGGTCATGCCGCCGTCGACGGGGAAGGCCTGCCCGGTGATGAAGC
Source organism: uncultured Ectothiorhodospiraceae bacterium (assembly GCA_913055765.1). Taxonomy (GTDB): domain Bacteria; phylum Pseudomonadota; class Gammaproteobacteria; order Nitrococcales; family Halorhodospiraceae; genus Halorhodospira. The sequence continues at coordinate 8,132 of CAJXKI010000043.1, read as the reverse complement.
CGGCCTCCGGGCCGAGGAGGAAGGCGGTGAGGGCAGCGACGTCCGCTGGCGTGCCCACCCGCCCCGCCGGGTGCTGCTCGTGGTCCTCCGCGCCAAGGGGGTCGGCGCGCTGCTCCGCGGCGGGGCGGGTGTCGATCCAGCCCGGGTGGATGCAGTTGGCGCGCACCTCGGGGCCGGCGCTGACCGACACGGCGTGGGTGAAGGCGGCCAGGCCGCCCTTGCTGGCCGCGTAGGCCTCGGAGCCGGGCTCCGACTGCAGCGCCCGCGTCGAGCCGATGTTGACGATGGCCCCGCCGGCGGCGCGCAGCAGGGGCAGGGCGTGCTTGGTGGCGAGGAAGGCGCCGGTGAGGTTGGTCGCCAGCCAGTGGTTCCAGTCCGTCAGCTCGAGCGACTCCAGCGGGCCGCAGAACGGGTCGCTGACCCCGGCGTTGTTGACCAGCCCGTCGAGCCGCCCCTCCGCCTGCCGGATGCCGGCCACCGCCGCCTCGACCTCACCCTCCGCGGCGACGTCCATGCGCACGGCGCGGGCAGGCGCGCCCAGCTCGGCGGCGGCCGCGCCCGCAGCGGCCTCGTCGCGGTCGGCGAGGACCACCCGCCAGCCGTCCCGGGCCAGGCGCCGGGCGATGCCCTGCCCGATGCCGCGCGCGGCGCCGGTGACAAGGGCGACAGGCTCGTGCTCCGTCATGGGCCTCCTCCGCTATCGGGTCGTGGTGCCGGCACTCCTCTCGGATTGTGCCATCTCCAGCAGGCTGCCCGCGGCCCTGGTGAGGGTAGGGTGCCATGCTGCCCGCCAACGTGGCGTGCTAGGCTGCCAAAGCGGCACGAAAGGGGGCATCTATGGGCGCGTCTACGCCATCGCAGTATGGACGCGACGCGGGCGAAGCGGGGGCGCTGGCCACGGGCTTGATCGAGGCGCGAGGTCTTGGGCGACATGGGAGGTGAGCGCTTTGCGGCTGTCTCGTAAGCAGGTGGAGGCCGTACGCCGTGCAGTCGATGAGGTGGCAGGCAGCTCGGCCCGTGTACGGCTCTTTGGCTCCCGTCTTCGTGATGACGTGAGAGGTGGGGACGTCGACCTCCTCGTCACCCTTGATCAGCCTATCGAAGCCCCTGCCTGGATGGCTGCCCGGCTCGAGGCGCGGATCAGCCGGGCCCTGGAGGGGCGTTCCGTGGACGTCATCCTGAAGGGGCCCAACCTAGCGTCGAATCCGCTTCAGCGGATCGCGGAGGAGCAGGGCATCGACCTATGACAGCGGCACAGGACGAAATCGAGCGGATTCGTTTCCTCGTACGCGTCGCTGCGCGGGAGCGCCGGTATTTAGTGGATACCGATCAGCGCTTATTTGCTGAGCCCTTCACCCCGGAGCGGGCAGGCACCCTGGATCGGCATCCAGAGGAGGCCGAGCGCGTCGATGCCTTCGTGGCCCGCCTGGCGCGGCTCCAGGACACCCTGGGTGACAAGTTGGTGCCGGCGCTGCTGTCTGCCCTGGGTGAAAGGACCGGTCCGGCGCTCGACAACCTTGATCGAGCTGAGCGATTCGGCTGGATTCCCTCAAGCGACGAGTGGTTTGCGATCCGTAAGCTCCGTAACCAGATGATCCATGAGTACATTGAGGATCCGAAGGTACTGGCTAGTGCCTTGCAGCGAGGGCACGACTATGTCCCCACGCTGGCCGAGGTGACGGATAGGCTGAAGGCCGTTGCCGTGGAGCGGCAGTGGGTGGATCAGGATGAGCAGTGATGGGAGAGCCCGGTTTTTAGGGCGGCGCCCCTAGCCGCGGCTACGGTTCAAGGCTTCGGCCGTTGCCTCCCTTGTCTGCTCCCATCGAGCATCATCAGCCCCGATCACCTCAAAGCGCTCGCCGTCGAGATAGCGTGCCTGGCGGGATCCCACCTGGAAGGCCACCCGCCCGCGCCGGGTGCTCGTGGTGGGGTCGCGGGCCGCCAGGGCCCGTAGTGTCGGCTCGATGCCGCGCGCTCGGAGGGCCTCGTAGAGCGCCCACTCGGCGGCGCTCTCCAGCAGGAGCTCGGTGACGGTGCGGGCGCGCTGGAAGGCGAGCCGTGACGACCAGCGGTTGCTCGAGAAGCGCTGGCCGCGGCCGCTATCCGGCTGCCGGTTGATGATCGGCTCGGCCAGGGTCTGCAGCGGCCCCAGGTGGTAGAGCACCTGGAGTTCCTCCGGGTTGCGGCCGGCGCGCCAGGGCGTGTCGATCTGCTGGCGGGGGACCACCTCGATGCCCGTCACCTCCGCCCAGTGCGTGACCGCCCCCGGCGCGCCTGCGGCGCGGGCCGAGGCGGGCGTGTAGAAGGCCACGATCCGCGCCTGGTGCTGACGCGGCTGGCTCGGGGTCCACGGCGTGTAGTAGCGCTGGGCCCGGGCGATCCACTCGAGGTGCGCCTCCTCCTGGCGCGGCCGCAGGACGGCGACGAGGACCACCTCCGTCGCGGCCCGGTCCCAGGCGTGCCGCCGGCGTTCCGCGCTGTGGGGGATGACGGCCTCGGCGGTGTGCCAGCCCGAGCGCTGGAGGACGTTGCGCAGCCACCGCCGTACCCAGTGGGTGGAGCCCGGCAGGAAGGGCAGGGCGCCGATGCCGAGCCGCTCCAGCCCCTGCCACAGCCGCGTCTGGTCGAACGCCGCCGCCGCCTCGGCATCGAGCGGATACAGCGCCGCCCCCTCGATGACCGTGCGCTTCGCCGCCCGCTCATCCCCAGCCGGGGTGTCCTGCGCGGTGGCCGCCTCGTGCTCCAGGATGGCGTCGCGGTAGCGGTGCAGGACGTTGATGGCGTCCGCCGGCGGACTGGCGGCGCCGAAGCGGGCGCGGGTCTCGGTGTCCTGCTCGACGCGGTACTTGGCATCCAGGACCAGCCGCACCGTGGGCCAGGCCGGGTCCTTGAGGGTCAGGGCGAAGTCGGGCTGCTGCGGGAGGAAGGCGCCGCCCTCACGGAACGACGGGTTGTAGACGACCTCGAGGCGCCGCTCGCCGGGCAGATCGAAGGGCACCGCATGGGTCCGTCCGCGCGCCAGCCGCACCCGCAGCCCGTCGGCCTGGACGCTGAGCAGCCGCTCCGCAGGGATCGGCTCATCGAGGACCTCGGAGACCGTCCGCACCAGGGCCAGGAAGCACCAGTACTCGTAGAGCTGGTGGATATCCTTCACGGACAGCTCCATCGGCCCGCCGCGGAGGCTGATGCCCTGCCGCAGGGTGAGCAGGGCCTGGTAGGCCTCCTTGTAGCCCGGCGCCCCCTGGAGCTTGAGGGAGGCGAAGCCGGGTGGCGGGGGACCGCCGGCCTCGGCGAGGGGCTCCAGGCGCTCGAGGGCCGTGATGCGACGCTCCAGCGCCTCCATCTCCGTCAGGGCCTGCCGGTCGCGCTCGGAGCCGTGCTGGCCGTTCGATCCGGCGCTGCGCCCCTGTCGCTGTCGGCGGCGCTCATCCTGCGCGACGCGCGCCAGCTCCTGGCGGATGCGCCGCAGCTGCTGCGCCAGCCAGCGGTGCTCGGGTGTGTCCAGGGACGGCGTCGGGCGCTGCTCCGGCAGGCGTTGCCGCACGGGCAGGCCCTGGGCCCATCCCGCCCAGCCGCCCTGGCCGCGGCCGGTGCGTAGGGCGCGCCGCAAGCGGGCATCGGGGCGGCGCACGGCCTCGGCGCGGACGGTCCGGTCCTGGCGCTGCAGGTTGCGGGCGGGATGGCGCGCGACCTCGTGCAGGGCGCGCTCCAGCTCGCCGACCAGATGCCGGAGCAAGGCGAGCCACTCCAGCCGAGAGCTCTGGCGCTGGCCGGTGGCGGCGCTGCCGTGGTAAGTGGCGCGCAGGTACTCCAGGGCCAGCCCGGCGGCCAGGGCGTGGACCTCCTCGCGCATCGCCGTGTAGTCGGCGCGGTAGCCCATCTTGGCCGGGAAGACCTCCACCTCCAGGTCGAGCTCCGGCTGCCCGCCGACCAGGATGGTGAAGCGGCTCAGCCCCACCTGGCCGCCGAAGTTGATGTGGCCGTAGACGTGGGCCTGTCCCGGCGCCTGGTGGAGGTGGGCGAGGATGGCGGGATCGCGGTGGCGGAGCTCGACCGGCTGGCCGTCGAGGCTGCAGAGCCACAGGTCGTAGTTGGTCTCCTCGAACAGTGGCGGTCCCGCGGTCTCTGCAGGATCCCGGGCGACGGCGTCCGCGATGCCGGCGCGCATCGTGCCCGGCGCCAGGGGGAGCCCGGCGCGTCGCGGCCAGAGCCGCAGGCTGCCGGTGGCCGCGCCCCCGGACCCCGGCGGGGGGCCGCTCCAGGTCAGGGCGACACGGTCGGTCTCGATGCGGAACAGCTCGGCCACGGCTCAGAGCCAGTACGAGGTGAAGCCTTCCGTCAGCAGCCGATCCCACATCAGGCAGGTCCGGGCCGCCAGGCCGGGATAGCGTGCCCCATGGATCCGATCGGGGCGCCCGTCAGCTGCCCACCGCTCCAGCAGGTCGCGGGCGTCCTCCTCGTCCGTCCAGGCTGAACCGCTCACCGCCCAGCCGAGGATGCCGAGCAGGACGCGCTGGATGCTGGCGCTGCCGCCGACGATGCGGGGTAGGACCTTCATCTGCAGCGCCAGGTCCAACGGATCCACCGACTCGCCGGCCTCCGTGCGGAAGGCGTCGCGCAGGGCCTCGGCGTGGAGGACGAAGAGGGCGACCTCATCGCGGGTGCGGTAGCCGACCTGGAGCTGCGCGGTGATCAGGATGCGGTTGAGCTGGATGAGCTCGTCGACAGCTTGCTGGATGCGGTCCCGCTCGGCGGTGGTCAGCTCTGTGAGCTCGGCGAGGCGCGTGGCGCGCGGCTGCCAGGCAGCAACTGGCCAGGGCTGCGGCGTCGGTGCCTGGGCCTCGGCCATCGGCTCCCAGCGATCCAGCGCCACGTCGGAGAGCTCCAGGGTGAAGGCGCGGTCCAGGACCTTGCGCGAGAAGCCGTGGGCGCTCTCGTCCATGTTCACCGTGCCCACCAGGGCCAGGTTCGGCGGCAGGTGGCTCCGCTGCCACTCCGCGTCCTCTTCCGAGAGCGGGCCGGGCAGGAGCGGGGCGCTGGTGTAGCCGCCGTCTTCGGTGGGGCGCCGGTCCTCGATCCGGCTGAGGACCTCGGCGAAGTAGTGCTCGACGCGGGCGAGGTTCATCTCGTCGAGGATGCAGACGTGGTGGGCGTCATCCTCACCCACGGCGCGGTGGGCGACCTCGAGAAGCGCCCCCGGGCGGAAGGTGCCCTGCAGATCGGTGTAGCCGAGGACATCGGCGCTATCCGTCCAGTCCGGCCGGACCGGGACCAGCTCGGCGTTGCCGCCGGTGTGTTCGGCGACCAGGCGGGGCAGCCGGGATTTGCCGGTGCCGGTGATGCCGGCGAGGATCACGAACGGCTTGGTCCGCACCGCGGTGATGTACTGCGCCAGCTGCCAGTCCGGGTAGATGAAGCCCTGGGCCCGGATCGCCGCGGCGAGCTCCTGGAAGCCACCCGCGAGCTCGAAGCTGCTGCTCGGTGCGGAAGTCGAGGTCGCGGCGCTGTGTTCCGAGGCCTCGGGAGCCGCCGGCTCGTCGGCCATGGTGCGGCGCAGGTCCGAGTCCATATAGGCCGCGTAGGCCTCGAGGAGCGTGGCCAGGTCCTGGAAAAGGGTGTCGTCCTCGGGTAGTGCGCCGGCCTCGTAGAGGCGGTAGGCGATGGTCGAAGGCTCGTAGCCCTTGCCGAGGTTGCTCCGGGTGCGCAGATCGATGGCGTCATCGGTATGGAATGAGGCCCCCGAGGCCGGGATCAGCGTCTGGAGCTGCTCGGCACGGCGGCGCAGGATCGAGCGGGCCTCACGCGTGCCGTGCTGGCGCTGGAGGTCCGTGACGCCCTGGTTGAAGGTGAGGTAGACCCCGCTCATGTCCTCGCGGAAGAGGTAAACCACGTAGACCCCGTGCTGGGTGGTTCGCGTCTCCCGCTCATCGAGGAGGGCGATCCACGGCACCCGCGCCCAGTTGCCCTGGCCGACGGACCAGGTGACCCGCACGTGGGGGTGCTCCTGGACGACGGAATGGGCCTCGAGGGCCTGCTGCAGCTGCTCGAAGGTCTGCCAGAGCGGGTGCTCCTTGCCGAAGGTCTCACTGGCCCGGGCGTCGGCGTAGCGGGCCAGGATGGTGGCGAGGAGCTGCTGGAGACTGGCGGATGGGGGTGGCGTTGTGGCCATGGTGCCCTTGGGTCCTTGATGATCCTGTGGGTAATGGCGTTTCAGGGCCTGATCGTATCAGGAGCTCGCAATGCCGTACGGGCTGTTGCGGAGGCGATGTCCCCTTTGATCCATGGTCGTGCTCCGGCAAAAGGATTCATGCAGCCCACCGCAGGGGGTACCCTGGGCACGTCCGGTTGGCGTCGCTAGGGCGATACGGTGTCGTCCGAGTGCGTTAGCCGGCTCGTCGCGTACGCGCACCCAGCCAACGGGGCTGACCCCGTCCCGCCACCAGGGAGTAGAGCCGAGAAGGATGAACCAAGAGAACCTGGCGAGCTTCATCTGGGAGGTCGCGGACCTGCTCCGCGGCACGCTCAGGCAATCGCAGTACGGACGGGTGATCCTGCCCTTCACGGTCCTGCGCCGGCTCGAGTGCGTCCTGGAGCCGACCCGGGACCGGGTGCTTGAGCAGGACAAGGCCTACCGGGACAAGCCCGCCGGGCTGCGCGATCGCATCCTGCGCAACGAGTCCGGGCTGGCGTTCTACAACACCTCGCGGTTGCGGTTGGCCACGGTCTCGGAGACCCACACGCGGGAGGATCTCAACGACTACATCCGCCACTTCAGCCCGGCGGCCCGCGAGGTCTTCGAGCACTTCCGCTTCGAGGAGTTCCTCGAGCGCCTCGATCACGGGGACGCGCTCTACCCGGTGGTCCAGCGCTTCGCGAGTATAGACCTCAGCCCGCAGCGGCTGGACAACTTCTCCATGGGGGTGGTCTTCGAGGAGCTGATCCGCAAGTTCGCCGAGGCCTCCAACGAGACGGCTGGTGAGCACTTCACGCCCCGCGACGTCGTCCACCTGACCACCTCCCTGGTCTTTACGGGGCAGCAGGAGCGCCTGCGCCCCGGCGAGATCATCCAGGTCTACGACCCGGCGGCCGGGACCGGCGGCTTCCTCTCGGAGAGCAAGCACTACATCCAGCAGATCAGCGATGGGGTGGACGTCTCCCTCCATGGCCAGGAGCTCAACCCGGAGTCCTACGCCATCTGCAAGGCGGACATGCTCATCAAGGGCGAGCCGGTGGACAACATCGTCCTCGGCAACACCCTCTCCGACGACCAGCACGAGGGCGAGCGCTTCGACTACCTCCTCGCCAATCCGCCCTTCGGTGTGGACTGGAAGGCCAGCCAGCGGGTCATCACCGATGAGCACGAGCAGCTGGGCTACGCCGGGCGCTTCGGCCCGGGACTGCCGCGGGTCAACGACGGCGCGCTGCTCTTCCTCCTCCACCTGGTGAGCAAGATGCGCCGGGACGGGGCGTGGCCCTCGCGGATCGGCATCATCCTCAACGGCTCCCCGCTGTTCACCGGCGGCGCGGGCAGCGGCGAGTCGGAGATCCGCCGCTTCCTGCTCGAGCGCGATCTCGTGGAGGCCATCGTCGCCCTGCCCACGGACATGTTCTACAACACCGGCATCGCCACCTACGTCTGGATCCTCTCCAACGGCAAGCCGGCCGAGCGCAAGGGGCAGGTGCAGCTCATCAACGCCACCGGCCACTACTCCAAGATGCGCAAGTCGCTCGGCAACAAGCGGCAGTACCTGGATGAGGCCGCGATCCGGACCATCGTCCAGCTCTACGGGCGCTACGAGGAGACGGAAGAGAGCCGGATCTTCCCGGTGGAGACGTTCGGCTACCGGCGGATCACCGTGGAGCGGCCGCTGCGGCTCAACTTCCAGGCCAGCGAGGAGCGCATCGCCCGCATCCCGGAGCAGAAGGCCGTCCAGAAGCTTGGCGAGGCCGACCAGCAGGCGATCCTGGACGCCTGCCGCACGCTCGACGGCGCGCTCTACCAGGACCGCGAGGCCTTCACCAAGGCGCTCGACGCCGCCCTCCAGGGGCAGGGCGTGAGGCTGACGGCTCTCCAGCGCAAGGCGGTGCTCGCCGCCCTCAGCGAGCGAGATCCGGAAGCGCCGATCTGCCGG
>CAJXKI010000042.1 GCA_913055765.1 uncultured Ectothiorhodospiraceae bacterium | reverse complement strand
AAGGAGATCATCCCGCGGCAGATGTTCGAGATCCCCATCCAGGCCGCCATCGGCAGCCACATCATCGCCCGCAGCACCGTCAAGGCCATGCGCAAGAACGTCACCGCCAAGTGCTACGGCGGCGACGCCACGCGCAAGCGCAAGCTCCTCGAGAAGCAGAAGGAGGGCAAGAAGCGCATGAAGCAGGTGGGCAAGGTGGACATCCCGCAGGACGCCTTCCTGGCGGTGCTCCGCGTGGACGACGACGGCAAGGGCTGAGCGGCGCCTATGGACTTCGAGCTCCTCCTCGTCCTGCTGACCCTGCTCACCGGCCTGGTCTGGGGCTGGGACCGGTGGCTGCGCCGCCGCGAGGGCATCGACCGGGAGCGCGACCCGTGGTATATCGACCTGCCGCGCTCCCTGTTCCCGGTCATCCTGGCGGTGCTGCTGATACGCGGCTTCGTGGCGGAGCCGTTCCGCATCCCCTCCGGCTCCATGCTGCCCACGCTGCAGAGCGGCGACTTCATCCTGGTCAATAAGGCCGCCTACGGCCTGCGCCTGCCCGTGCTGGGCACCCGGATCCTCGGCGACGGCGAGCCGGAGCGCGGCGACGTGGCGGTCTTCCGCTACCCGGAGGATCCGAGCCAGGACTACATCAAGCGCATCATCGGCCTGCCCGGCGACGAGATCCGCTACGAGGATCGCACCTTCTACGTCAACGGCGAGCGGCTCGAGCAGGAGGGCGAGCGGCGCTACAGCGGCTACGGCGTGGCCAACGGGGAGCTGGCGCTGCTGCGCCGCGAGCACATCGCGGGGCACACCCACCCGATCCTCCTCCACCCGGCATCGCGCGCCCGCGAGTTCACCTATACCGTCCCCGAGGGCAGCTACTTCGCGGTGGGGGACAACCGGGACCGTAGCGCCGACAGCCGTGTCTGGGGGCCGGTCGAGGACGAGCACCTGCTCGGCGAGGCGTTCCTGATCTGGATGAGCTGGGACGCCGACAGCGGCGGCATCGCCTGGCACCGTATCGGGCAGTGGATCGAGTGACCATGTCGGACCTTGAGGCGCTCCAGGACCAGATCGGCTACCGCTTCCAGGAGATCGGGCGGCTCCAGGAGGCGATGACCCACCGCAGCGCCGGCGCCCAGCACAACGAGCGGCTGGAGTTCCTCGGCGACTCCGTGCTCAACTTCGTCATCGCCTACGAGGTGTTCCGCCGCCGGCCCCGGGACAGCGAGGGCGCCCTGTCGCGGCTGCGCGCCAACCTGGTGAATCGCTCCAGCCTCGCCGCCATCGCCCGGGATATCGGGCTCGGCAGCCACCTGCGCCTGGGCGGCGGCGAGCTCAAGAGCGGCGGCCACCGCCGCGACTCCATCCTCGCCGACGCCATGGAGGCGGTCTTCGGGGCCGTCTACCTCGACAGCGGCTTCGATACGGCGGCACGGGTGATCACAGGCCTGTATCGCCCGCGCCTGGACTCGCTGCCGGAGGAGGTGGTGCTCAAGGATCCGAAGACGCGGCTCCAGGAGGCGCTGCAGTCCACCCGCCGGCCGTTGCCGAGCTACCAGGTCCTCGACGTGCGCGGGCGTGCCCACCACCAGCAGTTCCGCGTGGAGTGCCGGCTCAGCGACACCGATCAGGCCACGGTGGGGGAGGCGGGCAGCCGCCGCCAGGCCGAGCAGCGCGCGGCGGCGGCCATGCTGGTCGAGATCGATGCCGAGACGGCGGGAGGTCGCCATGGCTGAGGAGGGCGAGGGACCGATGATCACGGCCGAGGGCGGCGGGGAGCTGGCCCACAGCGGCATGTGCGCCCTGGTGGGCCGGCCCAACGTGGGCAAGTCGACGCTGCTCAACGCCCTCCTGGGCGAGAAGGTCAGCATCGTCACCCGCAAGCCGCAGACCACCCGCCACCGCATCCTCGGGGTCCTCAACCGCGCCGATGCCCAGGCGGTGCTCGTGGACACCCCCGGGCTCCATGAGACGGGCAAGCGCGCCCTCAACCGGCAGCTCAACCGTGCTGCGCTCGGCGCCCTGGATGACATCGACGTGGTGGTCTTCATGGTCCGGGGCACGGAGTGGAAGGACGCCGACCAGCGCGTGCTGGAGCGCCTCGAGGGGGTCGAGGCCCCGGTGATCCTGGCCATCAGCCAGGTGGACCGGATCTCGGACAAGCGTCAGCTGCTGCCCCACATGGAGTGGCTCAGCAGCCTGCGCGAGTTCGCCGCCCTGGTGCCCCTGTCCGCCGCCCGGGGCGAGAACCTGGAGGCCCTCGAGCAGGAGGTGCTCCAGCGCCTGCCGGCCGGCCCGCCCCTGTTCCCGGCGGAGCAGATCACCGACCGGGACCTGGGGTTCCGCCTCGGCGAGCTGATCCGCGAGCAGCTGATGCTCAACCTCGGTGAGGAGCTGCCGTACACGACCTCCGTACAGCTGGAGCTGCTCGAGCGTGAGGCGGGGATGACCCGGGTGGCCGCGGTGATCTGGGTGGAGGCCGAGGGGCAGAAGCCCATCGTGATCGGCCAGGGCGGCGAGCGGCTGAAGAAGATCGGCCGCAGCGCGCGCCTGCAGATGGAGCACATGCTCGGCGAGCGCGTCCACCTCGACCTCTGGACCAAGGTGAAGGAGCGCTGGACGAACGATAGCCGGGCCTTGCGCGAGCTCGGGTATACGGATTGAGCGCCGCCGAGGGGCAGCCGGCCTGGGTCCTCCACCGCCGCCCCTTCCGGGAGACGAGCACCTTGGTGGAGCTGTTCACCCGCGAGCACGGCCGTATCGGCGCCGTGGCCCGCGGCGTGCGCCGCCGGGGGTGGAGCGGCATGCTGGAGCCGTTCATCCCCCTGCAGGTGGCCTGGCGCGGCGGCGGGGATCTGAAGACCCTCACCGGGGTCGAGCAGCCTGGCCGCGGCTACGCCCTGCGGGGTGAGGCCGTGGCCTGCGGCTTCTACATGGCGGAGCTGCTGCTCGCCCTGACGCGCCGGGAGGATCCGCACCCGCAGGCCTGGGAGCGCTACGCCGTGGCCGTGGACTGCCTCGCCTGGTGCAGCGACGCCGAGCCGGCGCTGCGGCGCTTCGAGATGGCCCTGCTGGCGGACAGCGGCTACGGCCTGCAGCTGGAGCGGGATCGGCACGGTGAGCCGGTGCGCGGGGCGCAGCGCTACCGCTATATCCCGGAGCAGGGCGCCGTGCCGGCGGCGATGGCCGAGCAGGGCATCGAGGTCGGCGGGGAGACCCTGCTCGCCCTCGCGGCCACGGAGGGCGACGCGCTCAGCGAGGAGCCGGTGCGCAGCGAGGCGCGGCGGCTGATGCGGGCCGTCCTCCACGATCACCTGGGTGGGCGGCGCCTGCGCAGCCGCGAGATGTTCCGCTCGCTGCGCGGGCACTGAACCGAAGACCCGTAGGAGGCAAGCCATGGCGCCAGGACGCATCCAGCTCGGTGTCAACATCGATCACGTCGCCGCCCTGCGGCAGTCGCGGGGGACGCGCTATCCCGATGTCGTGCACGCCGCAGCCGAGGCCGAGCGTGGCGGCGCCGACGGGATCACGGTCCACCTGCGCGAGGACCGGCGCCATATCCAGGACAGCGATGTCGAGGCGCTGCAGCGGCACGTGCAGACGCGGGTCAACCTGGAGATGGCGGTCACCGAGGAGATGGTGGGCATCGCCGCCCGGCTGGGCCCCGCTGACTGCTGCCTGGTCCCCGAGCGCCGCGCAGAGCTGACCACGGAGGGCGGCCTGGACGTGGCCGGCGAGCCGCAGCGTATCGGCGAGGCCTGCCGGCGTCTCGGCGCGGCGGGGATCCGGGTGTCGCTGTTCATCGATCCGGAGCCGCAGCAGGTCGACGCCGCCGCGGCCGCCGGCGCCCCGGTGATCGAGCTGCATACCGGCGCCTACGCCGACGCCCCAACGGCCACGGAGCGGGCCCAGGAGCTCGAGCGCTTGCGCCTCGCCGCCGAGCGGGCGCGGGAGGCCGGGCTGCAGGTGAACGCCGGCCACGGGCTGCACTACCACAACGTCGAGCCCATCGCCGAGCTGCCGGGGATGGCGGAGCTCAACATCGGCCACGCCATCGTCGCCCGCGCGGTCCTCGAGGGCCTCGCCCCGGCCGTGGCGGCGATGCGGCGGCTGGTGCGGTTCGCGGCTTGATCGCCGGGGTGGGCACCGACATCGTCGAGGTGGGGCGGCTCGAGCGGGCCCTGGCCCACCACGGCGAGCGCCTGGCCCGCCGGGTGCTCGCGGCACCGGAGCGCGAGGCCTTCCGGGCCGCCGGCGGCACCGCGGCCTTCCTGGCGCGGCGCTTCGCCGCCAAGGAGGCCGCTGCCAAGGCGCTGGGGACGGGGGTGGGCCGCGGCGTGACCCTCCGCGATCTCGAGGTCTGCCACGACGCCTGGGGCAAGCCGGGGCTACGCCTCCACCGGCAGGCCGAGGCGCGGGCCGCATCGCTCGGTGTGGCGCGCGTGGAGCTCAGTCTCAGCGACGAACGGGCCTACGCCGTGGCCTTCGTGGTGATGGCCACCGGCTAGGCGGGGAGGACCCATGAATGTGCTGGCCTTCGATATCGAGACCGTGCCCGATCTGGCAGGGGGGCGGCAGGTCTACGGCCTCGGTGACCTGGGGGACGAGGATGTCTCGCGCGCCATGGCGGCGCGGCGGCGCCAGGAGGTCGGTAGCGAGTTCCCGCGCCTGCACCTGCACCGGGTGGTGGCCATCTCCCTGGCCGGCCTGGTGGAGGGGCGCTTCCGCGTCTGGTCCCTGGGGGCGCCGGAGGATCCGGAGCGCGTCCTGCTGGAGCGCTTCTTCGAGGGGCTGGACCGCTACGTCCCCGACCTCGTCTCCTGGAACGGCAACGGCTTCGACATCCCGGTGCTGCACCACCGCTCGCTGATCAACGGCATCAGCGCCCCGCGCTACTGGGAGACCGGGGAGAACGACCGGGCCTTCCGCTTCAATAACTACCTCAACCGCTACCACGACCGCCATACCGACCTGATGGACGTGCTCGCCTCTTTCCAGATGCGCGGGGCCGCGCCGCTCGACGAGATCGCCACGCTCTGCGGCCTGCCTGGCAAGATGGGCATGAGCGGGGGAGCGGTGGCGGAAGCCGTCTCCCGCGGGGAGGTCGAGGCGGTCCGCGACTACTGCGAGATCGACGTGCTCAATACCTATCTCCTCTACTTGCGCTTCCAGCACTTCCGCGGCGCCATCGATGCCGCGGACCACGAGCGTGAGGCCGACCGGGTGGCGGCCTCGCTGCGCGCCTCGGACCGTGCCCACCTGCGCAGCTTCCTGGAGGCCTGGCGTGGCGCGTAGGCGACGCATCCCCAAGGAGCCCGCGGAGGCGTACATCGAGGGCATGGCCCACGAGGGGCGCGGCATCGCCCACGACGAGCAGGGCCGGCCGGTGTTCATCGACTTCGCGCTCCCCGGCGAGCGCGTGCGCTTCCGCTACACCAAGCTGCGCCGCCAGCGTGCCGAGGGGCTGGCGGAGGCCATCCTCGAGCCGGCAGCCGAGCGCATCGACCCCGGCTGCCCCCACTTCGGCTACTGCGGCGGCTGCGCCCTCCAGCACCTGCCATCCGAGGCGCAGCTGCGCCACAAGGAGGGGGTGCTCCTCGAGCAGCTCCGGCACATCGGCGGCGTGGCGCCGGAGCAGCGCCTGGCGCCGCTGACCGGGCCGCTCTGGGGGTATCGGCGCAAGGCGCGGCTGGCGGTCCGCTACGTGCCCAAGAAGGGCGGGGCGCTGGTCGGCTTCCGCGAGAAGCACAGCCCCCTGGTAGCGCCGGTGGCGCGCTGCCCCGTCCTCGATCCCCGCGTGGGCGAGCGTATCGAGGCCATCGCCGAGCTGATCGGTGCGCTGTCCATCCCGGACCGCATCCCGCAGATCGAGGTCGCCTGCGGCGACGACGTGGCGGCCCTGGTATTCCGCCACCTGGATCCGCTCAGCGATGCGGACCTGGCGCGCCTCGCCGCCTTCGCCGAGGAGACCGGCCTGGCCGTGCTGCGCCAGCCGGGGGACGAGTCCACGATCACGCCGGTGGCGCCGGACCCAGCGCCGCTGCTGACCTATCGGCTGCAGCCCTACGGCGTCGAGGTGGCCTTCCAGCCGGCGGACTTCATCCAGATCAACGCGGCCGTCAATGAGGCCATGGTCCGGCAGGCGGTGGCCTGGCTGGAACCTGCCCCAGGCCGGCGCATCCTCGACCTGTTCTGCGGGGTCGGCAACTTCTCGCTGCCGCTGGCGCAGCAGGGGGCAGCCGTGACGGGCATCGAGGGCGAGGCCGGCCTGGTGGACCGGGCCCGCGCCAACACCGCCGCCAACGGGCTGGCGGCGGGCTTCGAGGTGGCAGATCTGGCCACCGAGGCAGGGATCCGGCACGTTGCCGGCGGCTACGATGCGGTGCTCCTCGACCCGCCCCGCTCCGGCGCCCAGGAGGTGCTCGAGGCGGTGGCGGCCACCGGCGCGCGGCGCGTCGTCTACTGCTCCTGCGGGCCGGCTACGCTGGCCCGGGATGCCGGTATCCTGGTCGAGCGGCACGGCTTCCGCCTGAGCGCCGCGGGGATCATGGACATGTTCCCGCACACCGCCCATGTGGAGAGCCTCGCGGTCCTCGACCGCGGCTGACGGAGGAGAGCCGAGATGGCCCACCGCTTCGAGATCCTTGCCCGGGAGCCGCGCCACGACGGCTTCCTGCGCCTTGACCGGGTCCGCCTGCGTCACGCCCTGTTCGAGGGAGGCATGACGCCGGAGCTGACTCGGGAGTGCCTCGTCCGCGGGCTGGCGGTGACCGTCCTGCCCTACGACCCGGTGCGCGACGAGGTGGTGCTGGTGGAGCAGTTCCGGGTCGGTGCCATCGACGATCAGCGAGGCGCCTGGGTGACCGAGACCATCGCCGGGATCGCCGAGCCCGGCGAGGAGCCCCGCGACGTGGCCGTCCGCGAGGCGTGGGAGGAGGCCGGGACCCGGATCGATGACCTGCGCCTGATCGCCGACTACCTGCCGAGCCCCGGCGGCAGCACGGAGCGGGTCATGCTCTACTGCGCCCGCTGCGATACCGAGGGCGTCGGCGGCGTCCACGGCCTCGACGAGGAGCACGAGGACATCTGGGCCCATGCGGTCCCGGCGGACGAGGCCATCGACCAGGTCGCCGGCGGGCACTACCGCGCCGCCATGCCCATCATCGCGCTGCAGTGGCTCGCCCTGAACCGCCAGCGGCTGCGCGAGGAGTGGACGGGGGGCGATGGCTGGCCGGAGGGCCTCTGGGGGCTGGACGCCGACGACTGATCCGGCGCGGCGGCGGCTGGCCCTCGCGGCTCGCGGCCAGGCCCCCTAGACGGCCCGGGCCTGGGCTGCCGCGTTGCCGATGTAGCCCTGCGGGGTGAGGCCGCGCAGCTGCGCCTTGGCCGCCTCCGGCAGGTCGAGCCCGTCGATGAAGGCCTGGAGCGCCGCCTCGTCGATGCGCTGGCCGCGCGTCAGCGCCTTGAGCTGCTCGTAGGGCGCCTCGGTGCCGTAGCGCCGCATGACGGTCTGGATCGCCTCGGCGAGCACCTCCCAGGCCGACTCCAGGTCCTCCTCCAGCCGCTGCGGATGGGCCTCCAGCTTGCCGAGCCCCTTCTCCAGGGACCTCAGGGCGATCAGGGTGTGCCCCAGCCCTGGGGCCACGCTGCGCAGGGCGGTGGAGTCGCTCAGGTCGCGCTGCCAGCGCGAGACCGGCAGCTTGCGGGCCAGGTGGTCCAGCAGGGCGGTCGCCACGCCGAGATTGCCCTCGGCGTTCTCGAAGTCGATGGGATTGACCTTGTGCGGCATGGTCGAGGAGCCGACCTCGCCGGCGACGGCGCGCTGGCCGAAGTAGCCGAGGGCGATGTAGCCCCACATGTCGCGGCTCAGGTCGAGGAGCACGGTGTTGGTCCGCCCCAGGGCGTCGAAGTACTCGGCGATCCAGTCGTGGGGCTCGATCTGCGTGGTGTAGGGGTTCCAGCCGAGGCCCAGCCCCTCGACGTAGCGGCGCCCCAGGGCCGGCCAGTCCACCTCCGGGTAGGCGACCAGATGGGCATTGAAGTTGCCCACGGCGCCGTTGATCTTGCCCAGCGGCTGCACGGCGCCGAGGCGCTGGCGCTGCTCGCGGAGGCGGTGGACGACGTTGGCGATCTCCTTGCCCAGGGTCGTCGGCGAGGCGGCCTGGCCGTGGGTGCGCGAGAGCATGGGCAGCTCCGCGTGGGCGTGGGCCAGGCCCCGGAGCTGCTCGATGACGCCGTCGAGCGCCGGCAGCAGCACCTCGTCGCGCGCGGCGCGCAGCATGCACGCCCAGGCCAGGTTGTTGATGTCCTCCGAGGTGCAGGCGAAGTGGACGAACTCCGCGCGCTCGGCCAGCTCCGCATGCTCGGCGAGGCGCTCCTTGAGGTAGTACTCCACGGCCTTGACGTCGTGGTTGGTGGTCGCCTCGATGGCCTTGATCCGGCGCGCCTGCTCCGTATCGAGGCCGTCGATCACGCCCTGCAGGAAGGCTTCCGCGTCGTCCGAGAGCGGCGGCACCTCAGCGATGGCCGGCTCGGACGCGAGGGCCTGGAGCCAGCGCACCTCCACCACGACGCGGTGGCGGATCAGCCCGTGCTCGCTGAGCAGGGGGCGGAGGGGGTCGGCCTTGTCGGCGTAGCGCCCGTCGACGGGCGCGAGCGCGGTGAGGGGATCCAGCTCCAAGGTAGATGCTCCGCTGCCAATTCCGGACGCATATTCTACAATGTCCGGCCGTGCTTTGGGGGCCCTCCCGGCAGGGCCGCCGCCACCCAACCAGGAGAGGGCCAGGCTATGAGTCAAGAGGGTTACCGGGTCGAGCACGACAGCATGGGCGAGCTGCAGGTCCCCGTGGACGCGCTCTACGGGGCGCAGACGCAGCGGGCGGTGCAGAACTTCCCGGTGAGCGGGCAGGGCATGCCCCGGCCCTTCATCCAGGCGCTGGGGCTGGTCAAGTCGGTCTGCGCCCGTGCCAACCGGGAGCTGTCCCTCCTCGATCCGGCCGTGGCCGACGCCATCGCCGAGGCCGCCGAGGCGGTCGCCCGCGGCGAGTACGACGAGCACTTCCCGGTGGATGTCTACCAGACGGGCTCCGGGACCTCGAGCAACATGAACGCCAACGAGGTCATCGCCCGGCTGGCCAGCCGGCAAGCCGGCTGTGACGTCCACCCCAACGACCACGTCAACATGGGGCAGAGCTCCAACGACGTCATCCCCACGGCCATCCACGTCAGCGCTGCCCTGGAGGCCCACGACCACCTGCTCCCGGCCCTGCGCCGCCTGGCCGATACCATCGAGCGGCGGGCCGCCGAGCTCGAGGACGTGACCACGACGGGACGGACCCACCTCATGGATGCCATGCCGGTGACCCTCGGCCAGGAGCTCTCCGGCTGGGCCACCCAGGTGCGCAACGGGGCGGCCCGGCTGGAGGCGAGCCTGCCGCGGATCCACGCCCTGGCGCTGGGCGGCACGGCGGTGGGCACCGGCATCAACGCCCACCCGGAGCTCGGCGAGCGGGCCTGCCGGCTCCTGGCCCGGGCCACGGGGATCCCCTTCGAGCCGGCGCCGAACCGCTTCGAGGCGCTGTCCAGCCAGGACGCTGCCGTGGAGCTCTCCGGGCAGCTGCGCACGGTGGCGGTATCGCTGATGAAGCTTGCCAATGACCTGCGCTGGATGAACAGCGGGCCGCTGGCTGGCCTAGGGGAGATCTCGCTGCCCGCGCTGCAGCCGGGCTCGAGCATCATGCCGGGCAAGGTCAACCCGGTGGCCCCGGAGTCGGCGGCCATGGCCAGCGCCCAGGTCATGGGCAACGACGCCACCATCTCCGTGGCGGGGCAGTCGGGGAACTTCCAGCTCAACGTGATGCTGCCCGTGGTGGCGGCCAACCTGCTGGAGAGCATCAAGCTGCTGGGCAACACCGCTACCATCCTCGGGCGGGACGCCGTCGCCGGCTTCACGGTCCACGAGGACAACCTGCGCGCCGCCCTGGATCGCAACCCCATCCTGGTCACCGCCCTGAACCCGGTGATCGGCTACGAGCAGGGGGCCCAGGTGGCCAAGCGGGCCTACCAGGAGGGCCGGCCGGTGATCGAGGTTGCCCGGGAGATGACCGATCTCTCCGAGGCCGAGCTGCAGCGGCTCCTCGATCCCCGCAACCTCGCCCGGGGCGGCATCGCCGGCGAAGGGGGGTAGGCCGGCACGGGCGGTGGATGCCAGCGTCCCCGCCGGTCGCGGCTCGCCGGCCTAGGGCGCCTCGCCGCCTACTCGGTCCAGGCGCAGGAAGTGCTGGGAGGCGCCGGGCCGGTCCCCCGGGTCGAGGTAGAGGCTGGTCAGCTGGAACGCCGCCGGCGGCGTCAGCGCTGGCCCCTCCACCACCGTCTCGAACGCCCCTTGGCTGCCGCCGAGCACGCGGTGGCGGACCGTCTGGAAGAGGGCGTCCAGGCTGCCGTCGGCGATCAGGGTGCGCGCGATCTGCGGCCCGGCTACCGAGTAGACCCGCTGGTAGCCCAGGCTGCCCAGGGCCTGGCAGATCTCCCTGCCCCGGGCCTGCGGCCCTTGGGTGCGGGCCGCGACAGCGGCCCCGGCCCGGCGGTGGCGCTCCAGCCGGCCGGGATCCGCGTCCTGGGGCGCGAGGAGCCATACCCGCCGCCCCTGCTCGAGGAGCACGGGCGGGATCTCGAAGTCCAGGGTGCTGGAGACGACGGCTACGTCGGGCTGCGGGGGTAGGCCGCGCGCCTGGCGCCAGCGCTGCAGCTCGGTGAACCCGGCCCCGAGCGGCAGGATGTCCTGGGCGCAGCCGGCGGCGAGCTCGCGTAGGTAGCGGCCGCTGGTGAGCAGGCAGTCCGCTCGTGCGGCGAGCTCTTGGAAGAGCCGCCAGTCGCGGGGATTGGCGATCGCGCCGGGTACCCGGCAGCCGCTGCCGCCGTCGTCGAGGCTGATGCGGCCGTCCAGGCTCGTCACGAAGTTGGCGTAGACCCACGGCAGTCCGTCTCTCCCTTTCGGGAGAGGCATCTCCAGGTAGAGGCCTGGGAGCGGCTCGTATCTCTCTGAATCTGCTGGGTAGAGTCTCTGGAGGGGCGGGTGGTCTAGGGCAGTCATGGGCACGAGCGCTCGGTCGGTTCGGGTTGTCGGCCTATGGGCCGCTCTACAGAATACCCGGATAGCTGGCGCAGCCTCGAGGTTGCCGAATGGTTCGGGTTGTTGTGGCTGACGATCATCGCCTGGTCCGCCAGGCCATGGCGAGCATCCTCCAGGATACCGCGGATATCCAGGTCGTCGAGCAGGCGGGTACCGGGGAGGAGGCCCTGCGCGCGGCGCGGGAGCACGCGCCGGATGTTATCCTGATGGACATCCAGATGCCCGGGATGGGGGGTGTCGAGGCCACGCGGCGGATCCTGGAGGGCCACCCCCGCATCGCGGTGGTCATGGTAACCGCCCACGATGCTGGCCCGTACCCTGCCCACGCCCTGCGTGCCGGGGCCATGGGCTATGTCCACAAGGGCGCGGACCGGGGCGAGCTGATCGAGGCCATCCGTGCCACGCAGCTGGGGCGGCGCTATATCTGCGCCGATATCGCCCACCGTGTGGCCTTGACGGGCCTCGGCGGCGCGGGCCGGGATCCCTTCGACGGGCTGAGCCAGCGCGAGCTCGAGGTCTTGAGGCGGGTGCTGGATGGCCAGCGCGGCTCGCGGATCGCCGAGGAGCTGCGCTTGAGCCCCAAGACCGTGAGCACCTATCGGGTTCGCCTCTACGAGCGCCTCGGCGTCCGGAACGAGGCCGAGCTCACCCGCGTAGCCGTGGACTACGGCCTGGTCGGGCCCCTGCGGGGCTCGTAACGGCCTCGGCCATCGCCGGGCCCAGGGCATCAGCCGACCCAGGCCGGCAGGCCAGGGCTCGCACAACGCTGTAGGGCAGAGACTGCATGAGCGAGGTGCCGGAGGAGACAGCCCAGCCGCGTCAGCCCCTGCGCGAGCAGGTCCGCAGCCTCCCCGAGCGCCCCGGGGTCTACCGCATGCTCAGCGCCGAGGGGACGATCATCTACGTCGGCAAGGCGCGCAACCTCCGCCGGCGGGTCGCCAGCTACTTCACGCGTGCCCGCAAGACGTCGAAGACCGAGCGCCTGGTCAAGCTCATCGCCGATATCCAGATCACGGTGACCCATACCGAGGCCGAGGCGCTGATCCTCGAGAACAACCTGATCAAGGAGCACCGGCCTCGCTACAACGTCCTGCTGCGTGACGACAAGTCGTACCCGTACATCCACCTCACGACGCAGCAGCGCTTCCCCCGGCTGATGTACCACCGCGGGGCGCGGAGCGGTCCGGGGCGCTTCTTCGGCCCCTACCCGAACTCCAACGCGGTGCGTGAGACGCTCAACCACCTGCAGAAGGTCTTCCCCATCCGGCAGTGCCGGGACACCTTCTTCCGGAACCGCTCACGGCCTTGCCTGCAGTACCAGATCGGCCGCTGCACGGCCCCCTGCGTCGGGTATATCAGCGAGACGGACTACGCGGCGGATGTGCGCCACGTGGAGCTCTTCCTGGAGGGGCGCTCGGGGGAGGTCATCGACGAGCTCGTCGAGCGCATGGAGGGCGCCGCAGAGCGGCTGGACTTCGAGGAGGCGGCGCGCCTGCGGGACCGGATTGCCACCCTGCGCCAGATCCAGCAGCGGCAGTACGTGGCCCAGGAGCGCGACGACGACCTGGACGTGATCGCCTGCGTCGCCGAGGGGGATACCGCCTGCATCCAGGTGTTCTACATCCGGGCCGGGGATAGCCTGGGGAACCAGTCTTACTTCCCCAACGTGCCGCCCGGGAGCCGGCCGCCGGATATCCTCGCCAGCTTCCTGGCGCAGTACTACCTGGGGCGCGCGGCGCCACCGGAGGTGGTGGTCAACCTGCCGGTCCGGGAGCACAACCTGCTCGAGGGCGCCCTGCGCACCGGCTCGGGCGGCTCGGTGCGCATCCGCTATCGGGTCCGCGGCGACCGCCGCCGGTGGCTGGAGATGGCCGAGGAGAATGCCCGCTACGCGCTCTCGGCCCGGAACGCCTCGAGCGCCAGCCAGCAGCGGCGCTACCAGGCGCTGGCGGAGGTCATCGACAGCGATGCGCCGCCGGCGCGGATCGAGTGCTTCGACGTCAGCCATACCGCCGGGGAGGCAGCCGTGGCCGCCTGCGTGGTCTTCAACCAGGAGGGCCCGGTGAAGAGCGACTATCGGCGGTTCAACATCCGCGAGGCCGCTGCCGGGGATGACTACGCCGCCCTGCACCAGGCCCTGGCCCGACGCTACCGGCGGGTGCAGAGCGGCGAGGCGCCGCTGCCGGATCTCTTGCTCATCGACGGGGGTAAGGGGCAGGTTGCACAGGCTCGGGACGTCCTCGACGATCTGGGGATCAGCGGCGTGGCGCTGATGGGGATCGCCAAGGGGCCGGGTCGGCGGCCCGGTGAGGAGACCCTGCTGCTCGACGACGGCCAGCGTGAGGTCGAGCTGCCGGCCGACTCGCCGGCGCTCCACCTGCTGCAGCAGATCCGGGATGAGGCCCACCGCTTCGCTGTGAGCGGCCACCGGCAGCGGCGGAGCAAGGCGCGCCGGGAGTCGGTCCTCGAGGAGGTCCCCGGGCTCGGCCCCAA
>CAJXKI010000041.1 GCA_913055765.1 uncultured Ectothiorhodospiraceae bacterium | reverse complement strand
GCCGTGCGTGCCCGCGATATCGACGAGGCCGCCGCCATCGAGGCGAAGCGCCGCGCCGAGGAGAAGCTCCGCGAGCAGAAGGAGGAGGTGGACTACAGCCAGGTCCAGGCCGAGCTGGCTGAGGCCGCCGCGCAGCTGCGCACCCTGGAGAACCTGCGCAAGCGGGCCAACCGCTGAGCTGAGCGAGGAGGGCACGACCATGCGGGCGCCTCTCGCCGTGGTCATCTTGGCTGCGGGCAAGGGGACCCGCATGCGGTCGGCCTTGCCCAAGGTCCTCCAGCCGCTAGCCGGCAGGACCCTCCTCGCGCGTGTGCTCGATACGGCGCTCGCCCTCGAGCCGGCGCAGGTCCACGTCGTCTGCGGCCACGGGGCCGACGACGTGACCGCGGCCCATGCCGAGTATCCGGTGGCCTGGGTCGAGCAGCCTGAGCAGCTCGGTACCGGGCACGCCGTCGCCTGCGCCCTGCCCGATATCCCGGACGACCACCGGGTCCTGGTCCTTGCCGGGGATGTCCCGCTGGTCACGCCCGAGACCCTAGCCCCCCTGCTCGAGGGGGAGCACCTGACGCTGCTCGCCGCACGGGTCGAGGAGCCGGCTGGCTACGGCCGGCTGATCCGGGACGGCAGCGGCGCCGTCCAGGCGATTGTCGAGGAGAAGGACGCCGACGCCGAGCAGCGCGCGGTGCAGGAGGTCAACACCGGCCTCCTCGCCGCCCCGGCCGGGCCGCTGCGCCGCTGGATCGCCGGCCTGTCCGCTGACAACGCCCAGGGCGAGTACTACCTCACGGACGTCGTGGCGGCGGCGAGCCGGGAGGGGGCACGGGTGGAGGCACGCCTCGCCACCGATCCCGACGAGGTGGTCGGGGTCAATGACCAGGCCCAGCTCGCCCACGCCGAGCGGCTCTGGCAGCGCCGGGCGGCCCACCGCCTGATGCGTGACGGCCTGCGGCTGATCGCGCCCGAGCGGCTCACCCTGCGCGGGACGGTACGCTTCGGCGCAGACGCGGCGGTGGACGCCGACTGCCTGCTCGAGGGCGAGGTCGTCCTCGGTAGCCGGGTCAGCATCGGCCAGGGCGCCGTCCTGCGCGATTGCGTGGTCGAGGACGGCGCCGTGATCAACCCCTATACTGTTGCCGAGGAGGCGCGCATCGGTGCCGGGTGCGAGGTCGGCCCCTTCGCCCATCTGCGCTCGGGGACCCGGCTCGAGGCAGGCGCCCGGGTGGGCAACTTCGTGGAGACCAAGAAGGCGCAGCTCGGCCCCGGGGCCAAGGCCAACCACCTGAGCTACGTCGGCGATGCCGGGGTCGGTGCCCGCGCCAACCTGGGGGCAGGGACGATCACCTGCAACTACGATGGGGCCGAGAAGCATCGCACCCAGATCGGTGCCGACGCCTTCATCGGCTCCGGGACGCAGCTGGTGGCCCCGGTCCGCATCGGCGAGCGGGCGACCATCGGCGCCGGGACCACGGTCACCCGGGACGCGGAGGCCGATGCCCTGACGGTAGGCCGGAGCCGGGCACGCACCATCCACGGGTGGCAGCGGCCCGGCTTGACGCCCCGCTCCGGGTCTACAGAGGATGACGAGACGCCGCCGGCTTCCGGCAGCGCCACGGAATAAGGAGCGAGCATGTTCGAGCATACCGTTGTGGCGGTCCACTTCGAGTCCCCCTACCAGCCCTTGCTCGACGCCCTCGGCGAGCTGCACAAGCTTGGCGCCAAGCGGTTCACCCTCGTCGATGTCCTGCGCATCGATGACCCGGATGACCTCAGCGACAGCCACCGCGCCGAGGCACGGCGCCGGCTGGAGCAGAAGCAGGCCGACCTGCAGGCCGCCGGCTTCGAGGTCGACATCCAGCAGCCGGTCGGCTTCCCGGCGCCGGAGCTGGCCAAGATCGGGCGGGGGTACGGCGCCCAGCTCATCCTGCTCGGCTCCCGGGGGGAGGGGCTGCTGCGCGAGTTCTACCACGGCTCCACCGTCCTCGAGCTGGCCCGCCAGACGGCCCTGCCCGTCCTGATGGAGCGCATCGACAGCCGGGCCGGCTCCTACGCCCACGGCGAGACCCTGCGCCGGCCCATGCTCGCCACCGATCTCTCGGAGAAGGCCGGCCCGGCGCAATCGCTGGCCCTCGATCTCGGCGAGCAGGCCGGCGAGCTGGTGGCGCTCCACGTCACCGATGAGGCGAGCCGGACCGGTGGCCAGGAGGGGCTACGGCAGCTCGCCGCCCAGGCCGAGGCCCGCGGCATCCGGGTCACGACCCGGCTGGAGACGGGCACGGCCTCGCGCGTGATCCGCAACGTGGCGGAGCAGGAGGGCTGCACCGTGGCCGTGGTCGGCAAGCGGGGGGATGGCCCGCGGGATCTGGCCCTGGGCACCACCGCGCAGGAGGTCTGCCGTAACTGCCCGTGCTCGGTGCTCCTGGTCCCGCACGAGCAGGGCATCTGGTTCCGCTGATATGTGCGGCATCGTCGGCGGCTGCGCGCAGCGCGACGTCGCTGCGGTCCTGCTCGAGGGCCTGCGGCGCCTGGAGTACCGCGGCTACGACTCCGCGGGCATGGCCGTCATCGACCGCGAAGGCGGCCTGTCGCGCACCCGCGCCAGCGGCCGGGTCGACGACCTGGCCGCGGCCCTGGGGCCGGAGCTGCCCGCCGGCGGCACGGGGATCGCCCATACCCGCTGGGCTACCCACGGCGTCCCTAGCGAGGCCAATGCCCACCCCCATGCCGCCGGCGAGGTGGCCCTCGTCCACAACGGCATCATCGAGAACCACGAGCGCCTGCGCGAGCGCCTGGCCGCCGCCGGCCACGCCTTCCAGTCCGAGACCGATACCGAGGTCGCCGCCACCCTCTTCGCCGACCGCCACCGCGCCGGTACCCCGCTGCTCGAGGCCGTGCGCGGCAGCCTGGCGGAGCTCGAGGGCGCCTACGCCTTCGTCGTGATCTCCGGCCATGAGCCGGGGCGCATGGTCGCCTGCCGCAGCGGCAGCCCCCTGGTCATCGGCGTCGGCATCGGCGAGCACTTCATCGCCTCCGACGTCGCGGCCCTGCTGCCCGTGACCCGGCAGTTCATCTTCCTCGAGGACGGCGATGTCGCCGACATCTCCCGCGAGGCGGTGACCATCTACGACGCCGACGGGCAGGCGGTGGAGCGCCCCGTACGGACCTCGGAGCTCAGCCCCGAGGCCGTGGAGCGCGGCGGCTACCGCCACTTCATGGCCAAGGAGATCCACGAGCAGCCGGCGGCGGTGGCCGAGACGCTCGAGGGCCGGTACGCCGACGGCGGCGTCCGGGAGGCCGCCCTCGGGCCCGGTGCTACCGCGATGCTCGACCAGGCCGAGCGGCTGCAGATCGTCGCCTGCGGGACCTCCTACCACGCGGGGATGATCGCCCGCTACTGGGCGGCGGCGTACGCCGGGCTGCCGTGCGAGGTCGAGGTGGCCAGCGAGTTCCGCTACCGCGCCCACGCCGTCACCCCCGGCACCCTGGTCATCCTGATCTCCCAGTCCGGCGAGACCGCCGACGTCCTCGCCGCCCTGCGCGAGTCGCGGCGGCTCGGCTACGCCGGGGCCCTGGCCATCTGCAATGTCCCCGAGAGCTCGCTGGTCCGCGAGGCGGACCTGGCCCTGCTCACCCGGGCCGGCCCGGAGATCGGCGTCGCCTCCACCAAGGCCTTCACCACGCAGCTGACGGCGCTGCTGCTCCTCGTAGGGGCCCTCGCCCGGCGGCGCGGCCGGCCGCAGGCCGAGGGCGAGCTGGTGCGCGCGGCCGGGAGCCTGCCCGGCGACCTGGAGCGCGCCCTGGCCGTAGAGCCCCAGGTGTCGGCGCTCGCCGAGCAGCTCGTCGACCGCGGCCACGCCCTGTTCCTCGGCCGCGGCCCCCACTTCCCGGTGGCCCTGGAGGGCTCGCTCAAGCTCAAGGAGATCTCCTACGTCCACGCCGAGGCGTACCCTGCCGGTGAGCTCAAGCACGGCCCGCTGGCCCTGGTGGACGGCGAGATGCCGGTGGTTGCGGTGGCGCCGCGCGATGACCTGCTCGACAAGCTCCGCGCCAACCTCCAGGAGGTCCGCGCCCGCGGCGGCCGCCTCTACGTCTTCGCCGACGAGGCCGCGGCGCTGCGCTCCGAGTCGGGCTTCCATGTGCTGCCGGTGCCGGCGGGCCCGGA
This sequence comes from uncultured Ectothiorhodospiraceae bacterium, assembly GCA_913055765.1. Lineage (GTDB taxonomy): Bacteria > Pseudomonadota > Gammaproteobacteria > Nitrococcales > Halorhodospiraceae > Halorhodospira. Next base: position 9,551 of record CAJXKI010000041.1, on the reverse strand, counting down.
GCCGACCTCGCCGGTGATCCACACCATCCCGCTGCAGCTGCTGGCCTACCACGTCGCCGTGCTGCGCGGGACCGATGTGGACAAGCCGCGCAACCTGGCCAAGTCGGTCACCGTCGAATGACAGGGGCTGCGGCATGAACCTGCGCGACCTCCGCTACCTGGTCGCGGTGGCCGAGCACCGCCACTTCGGGCGCGCGGCCCGCGCCTGCTACGTCAGCCAGCCGACGCTGTCGACGCAGCTCAAGAAGCTCGAGGACTACCTCGAGGTCCAGCTGGTCGAGCGCAACCGCCGGCGTGTCCTGCTGACCCCCCTCGGGGAGATGCTCGCCGAGCGGGCCCGGACCATCCTCGCCGCCGTCGACGACATGGTGGAGGTCGCCCGCGCCCAGGCGGAGCCGATGACCGGCGACCTGCGCCTCGGGGTCATCCCCACCGTAGGGCCGTACCTGCTGCCCCACGTGATCCCCGGCCTGGCCCGCAGCTACCCGCGGCTGCGGCTGCACCTGCGCGAGGACCTGACCCAGCGCCTGCTCGACCAGCTGCGCGCCGGCACCCTCGACGGCGCCATCCTGGCCGCGCCGATCGCCGGCGACGACCTGGTGGCCGAGCCCCTGTGCCGGGAGCCGTTCTACCTCGCGGTGCCCAGCGGCCACACGCTGGACCGGCCGGAGCCGGTCACCGTCGACGAGCTGCGGGATACCGAGCTGATGCTCCTCGAGGAGGGGCACTGCCTGCGCGACCAGGCCCTGGACCTGTGCCGCCAGGCGGATATCGGCGAGGCGGCCTCGTTCCGGGCCACCAGTCTGGAGACGCTGCGCCAGATGGTGGCCGCCGGTGTCGGCGCCACCCTGCTGCCGGCCCTTGCCGCGGCCGCCTCCCAGCGCGGCCCGGACCACGCCGCCGTCGCCCTGCGGCCGTTCTCCGAGCCAGCCCCCTGCCGGGATCTGGCGCTCTACTGGCGCAGCGGCTCGGCGCGCGAGCCCACCTTCCGGGAGCTCGCCGCAAGCATGCGTGACGCGCCGGTGCTCGATGACCCCACCCAGACCCTGCCGGTGGCCTAGCGATGCCCGTCGATGGACTGATCGCCGATCTCAACGAGGCGCAGCAGGAGGCCGTCTGCCTGCCCCCGGGGCGGGCCCTGGTGCTCGCCGGCGCCGGCAGCGGCAAGACCCGCGTCCTGACCCGGCGCGCCGCCTACCTGGTGGCCGTCGAGCGGGCCTCGCCCTTCGCCCTGCTCGCCGTGACCTTCACCAATAAGGCCGCCAGCGAGATGCGCGGCCGCATCGGCGGGCTGCTAGGCATCGCCACGGCCGGCATGTGGGTCGGGACCTTCCACGGCATCGCCCACCGCCTGCTCCGTCAGCACGCCCAGCGCGCCGGGCTGCCCGAGGGCTTCCAGATCCTCGACGCCGATGACCAATTGCGCCAGGTCAAGCGGGTCCTGCGCGCCCGCGGCGACGACGAGTCGCGCTTCCCGCCGCGGCAGGTGCGCGGCTTCATCAGCGCCCGCAAGGACGAGGGAGAGCGCCCCGGCGATATCACCGAGCCCGGCGGCGACTACCAGCGCGAGCTCCTCGCCATCTACCGCGACTACGAGGAGGCCTGCCGCCGTGGCGGGCTGGTGGACTTCTCGGAGCTGCTGCTGCGCGCCTACGAGCTGCTGCGCGATGACCCCGAGCTGCTCGGCCACTACCAGCGGCGCTTCGCCTACGTCCTCGTCGACGAGTTCCAGGATACCAACACCCTGCAGTACCGCTGGCTCAAGCTCCTCGCCGGCTCAGCGGCGGACCTGTTCGTCGTCGGCGACGACGATCAGTCCATCTACGGCTGGCGCGGCGCCCGGGTGGAGAACCTCGACAGCTTCCGCCGCGAGATGGGCGATGTCCGGGTGGTGCGCCTGGAGCAGAACTACCGCTCCACCGGCACCATCCTCAGCGCCGCCAACTGCCTGATCGCCCATAATGCCGGGCGGATGGGCAAGCAGCTGTGGACGGACGGCGGTAGCGGCGAGCCGATCGCCGTCTACGCCGCCTTCAACGAGATCGACGAGGCGCGCTGGGTGGTCGAGCGCATCCGGGCGCAGGTCGAGGAGGCGGGCTACAGCTACGCCGATCTCGCGGTGCTCTATCGCTCCAACGCCCAGTCCCGGGCCCTGGAGCACGAGCTCCACGCCGCCCGGCTGCCGTACCGGGTCTACGGCGGCCAGCGCTTCTTCGAGCGCGCCGAGGTCAAGGACGCGCTGGCCTATCTGCGCCTGGTGGCCAACCGGCACGACGACGCGAGCTTCGAGCGGGTGGTCAATACCCCGCCTCGGGGCCTGGGTACCAAGACGGTGGACGCCGTGCGCCAGGCCGCCCGGGAGGGCGGTGTCAGCCTCTGGCGCGCTGCCCGCGAGCTCGCCGGCAGCCGGGCCCTGGCGACCCGCGCCCGCAACGCCCTGAGCGGCTTCCTCGGCCTCATCGACGAGCTGGAGGACGCGCTCGCCGGCCTGCCCCTCCACGAGCAGGTGGAGCGGAGCATCGCCGCCAGCCACCTGCGGCGCCACCACGAGCGCGACGAGACGCGGCTCGAGAACCTGGATGAGCTGGTCACCGCCGCCCGGACCTTCGCCCAGCGGGAGGCGACGGAGGAGGGCCTCGACCCGCTCACCGCCTTCCTCACCCACGCCGCCCTCGAGGCCGGCGAGGGGCAGGCCGACGACGGGGAGCGCTCGGTGCAGCTGATGACGCTCCACGCCGCCAAGGGGCTGGAGTTCCCGGTGGTCTTCCTGGTGGGCATGGAGGAGGGCCTGTTCCCGCACCGCATGTCGGTGGAGGAGCCCGGCCGGCTCGAGGAGGAGCGCCGCCTGTGCTACGTGGGCCTGACGCGGGCGCGCGAGCGGCTCTTCATCACCCACGCCGAGAAGCGCCGGCTCCACGGCGAGGACCAGCTGGCGCAGCCGTCGCGCTTCCTCGGGGAGCTGCCGGAGGAGGCCCTGGAGGAGGTGCGCCCGCGCATGTCGATCCGCCGCGGCCCGCCCGCCGCCGCGGAGCCGGCCTCCTCCGGGGCGTCCCTGCCCGCCGATGAGCCGCCGGGGGGGCTGCGCATCGGCGCCCGGGTGCACCACCAGCGCTTCGGCAGCGGCGTGCTCATCCACTGCGAGGGCAGCGGGCCCAACGCCCGGCTCCAGGTGCGCTTCGACCAGGCTGGGACCAAGTGGCTCATCGCCAGCCACGCCGGCCTCGAGCCGATCCGCTAGGGTACGGGTGGCCCCTGGTGGCCCGGCAGGGCCGCTCGCCCGGCGAGGGCCGTCCGCCGCGAAGACTCAAGAGGGCAGACGCATGGCAGAACCGGATGACCCCCTCGTCCTGGTGGACGGCTCCTCCTACCTCTACCGCGCCTTCTTCGCCCTGCCGGCGCTGAGCAGCGCCGACGGCGAGCCGACCGGCGCCCTCTACGGCGTGGTGGGCATGCTCCACAAGCTCCTCGCGGAGGAGGCCGGCGACCGTATCGCCGTGGTCTTCGATGCCCCCGGCCGGACCTTCCGCGATGAGCTGTTCGAGCAGTACAAGGCCCACCGGCCGCCCATGCCCGACGAGCTGCGCGCCCAGCGCGAGCCGCTCAAGGCGATCATCGCCGCCATGGGGATCCCGGTGCTCGAGGTCGAGGGCGTCGAGGCCGACGACGTCATCGGCACCCTCACGGCCCAGGCCGAGGGCGCGGTGCTCGTCTCGACCACGGACAAGGACATGGCGCAGCTCGTCGACGAGCGCGTGACCCTGCTCAACACCATGAGCGGCGCCCGCCTCGACCCGGACGGCGTGGTGGCGAAGTTCGGCGTCCCGCCGGGCGCGATCCGCGACTACCTGGCGCTGGTCGGCGATACCTCCGACAACATCCCCGGCGTGCCCAAGGTCGGCCCCAAGACGGCCGCTAAGTGGCTGGGTCACTACGGCAGCCTGGAGGCGCTGCGCAGCCACGCCGACGAGATCCGCGGCAAGACCGGCGAGAGCCTGCGCGCGCACCTCGACGAGCTGCCCCTGGCCGTGGAGCTGGCCACCATCCGCTGCGACCTCGACCTGGACGTCGGCCCCGAGGACCTGGTCCGCGGTGCGCCGGATACCGCGACCCTGCGCCAGCTCTACCAGCGCTACGGGATGCGCCGCTTCCTCGCCGAGCTCGACGACGACGGGGCGGCCGCCTCCGAGGCGGGCGGTCCAGCAGCGGCGCCCGAGCCGGCGGCGGCGTACCAGGTGGTCCTCGAGGAGGCGGAGCTGGAGGCGTGGCTAGAGCGGCTGCGCGATGCCGAGGCCTTCGCCCTCGACCTGGAGACGGACAGCCTCGACTACATGGACGCCGCCATCGTCGGCGTCTCGCTGGCCATCGAGCCCTACCGGGCAGCCTACATCCCCCTCGCCCACTGCGGCCCCGGCGCCCCGGAGCAGCTCGGCCGCGAGCGGGTCCTCGAGGCGCTGCGCCCCCTGCTCGAGGGCGAGGCGCCGGCGAAGATCGGCCAGAACCTCAAGTACGACAAGAGCGTGCTCGCCAACCACGGCATCGAGCTCCGCGGGGTGGCCTACGACACCATGCTCGAGTCCTACGTCCTCGACGCCACGGCCAGCCGGCACGACATGGACTCGCTGGCGAGCAAGTACCTCGGCGTGGCGGTGACCACCTACGAGCAGCTCTGCGGCAAGGGCGCCAAGCAGGTCCCCTTCGCCGAGATCGACGTCGATCGGGCTGGGCACTACGCCGCCGAGGACGCCGACATCGCGCTGCGCCTGCACCGGCTCCTCTACCCGCGGCTGCAGGCCGATCCGGGGCTGCTGCGTGTCTTCGAGGGGCTGGAGATGCCGCTCCTGCCGGTGCTGTCGCGCATGGAGCGCCACGGCGTGCGCGTCGACCGCGAGCTGCTCCGGGCCCAGAGCGAGGAGCTCGCCGAGCGCATGGCCGAGGTCGAGCAGCGCGCCCACGAGGCCGCCGGCGAGGCGTTCAACCTCGGCTCGCCCAAGCAGATCCAGGAGATCTTCTTCGAGCGCATGGGCCTGCCGGTGATCCAGCGCACCCCCAAGGGGCAGCCCTCCACCGCCGAGGCGGTGCTCGAGGAGCTCAGCGCCCAGGGCCACGAGCTGCCGCGGCTGATCCTCGAGCACCGCGGCCTGGCCAAGCTCAAGTCCACCTACACCGATAAGCTCCCGCAGCTGATCCACCCGCGCACCGGCCGGGTGCACACCTCCTACCACCAGGCGGTGGCGGCCACGGGGCGGCTGTCCTCGTCGGATCCGAACCTGCAGAACATCCCGGTGCGCACCGCCGAGGGGCGGCGCATCCGCAAGGCCTTCGTCCCCGAGCCCGGCCTCAGGCTGCTCACCGCCGACTACTCCCAGGTGGAGCTGCGGATCATGGCCCACCTGTCCGGCGACGAGCGGCTGCTCAGCGCCTTCGAGCAGGGCGAGGACATCCACCGCGCCACCGCCGCCGAGGTCTTCGCCCCGGCGCAGGTGAGCGACGAGCAGCGCCGCGCTGCCAAGGCCATCAACTTCGGCCTCATCTACGGCATGTCCGCCTGGGGGTTGGGCCGGCAGCTGGACCTGCCGCGGGAGGAGGCGCAGCGCTACATCGACCGCTACTTCGAGCGCTACCCGGGCGTGCGCGCCTTCATGGAAGGGATCCGCGAGCAGGCCCGGGCGCAGGGCTACGTGGAGACCGTCTTCGGGCGGCGGCTCTACCTCCCGGAGATCGCCAGCCGCAACCGGCAGCGCCGGGAGTACGCCGAGCGCACCGCCATCAATGCCCCCATGCAGGGGACCGCTGCGGACGTGATCAAGCGCGCCATGATCGATGTCGATGCGCTGCTCGCCGAGCGCTGCCCCGGGGCGCGGCTGGTCATGCAGGTCCACGACGAGCTCGTGCTCGAGGTCCCCGAGGCCGAGGTCGAGGCCGTCGCCGACCAGGTGCGCCGCCTCATGGCGGACGCCGACGGCGGCCGGCTCCGGGTGCCCCTGGAGGTGGAGGTCGGCGTCGGCGGCGACTGGGACGAGGCCCACTAGGCGCCCGTCGGCCATGCCCAGGGGCCCGCGGGGATGCCTCCGCGGCCATGTTCCTTTACAGTCTGCCGCGGAGGCGCTGGCCGCCGGCCCGTAGCACGGCGCCGCGGTCCGGCGCCATAACGGACGCGCCTACAGGCAGGAGGTGCCCGCAGTATGGAGATCCTCGATCCGCTGCTGCTGTCGCGGATACAGTTCGCCTTCGTCATATCGTTCCACGCCCTGTTCCCGGTCTTCACCATCGGCCTGGCCGCCTATATCGCGGTCCTCGAGGCCCTCTGGTACGTCACCGAGAGCGCCGTCTACCGGCAGCTCTCCGAGTTCTGGGTGAAGATCTTCGCCGTGGTCTTCGGCATGGGCGTGGTCTCCGGCGTGGTGATGTCCTTCCAGTTCGGGACCAACTGGAGCGAGTTCGCCTTCGCCACGGCGAACCTGCTCGGGCCGATCCTCTCCTACGAGGTGCTCACCGCCTTCTTCCTGGAGGCTGTCTTCCTCGGCATCCTGCTCTTCGGCCGGGACCGGGTGCCGCGGGGGACGCACCTGTTCGCCGCCTGCATGGTGGCCATCGGCACCTTCATCTCGTCGTTCTGGATCCTCGCCGCCAACTCATGGATGCACACCCCCGACGGCTTCGAGATCCGGGACGGTATCGTCCACGTCACCTCCTGGCTCGAGGCGATCTTCAACCCCTCGCTGTGGTACCGCTTCGGCCACATGGGCCTGGCCTCGCTGCTGACCGGCGGCTTCGTGGTGGCGGGCGTCAGCGCCTACTTCCTGCTGCGCGGGCGCGGCCTGGAGATGAACCGCAAGGCGCTGAGCATGACCCTGTGGCTGCTCCTCCTCGTGGCCCCGGCGCAGGTCCTCATGGGCGATCTGCACGGGCTGAATACCTTCGAGCACCAGCCCACCAAGGTCGCGGCCATGGAGGGGGCCTGGGAGACGCGGCAGGGGGCGCCGCTGTACCTGTTCGCGCTGCCCGACGCCGATGCGGAGACCAACCACTACGCGGTAGGCATCCCCAACCTGGCGAGCCTGATCCTCACCCACCACTGGGACGGCGAGGTGCACGGCCTGACGGAGGTCAGCGCCGACCAGCGGCCGCCGGTGGCCCCGGTGTTCTGGTCGTTCCGGGTCATGGTGGGCATCGGCGTGCTGATGGTCCTCGCTGTCCTCTGGGGGCTCTGGCTGCGCCTTCGGGGGCGACTCTACGAGAGCCGGCCGTTCCTGCGCACGCTGGAGCTGATGATCCCGCTGCCCTTTGTGGCGGTGCTCACGGGCTGGTTCGTCACCGAGATCGGCCGCTCGCCGTGGTTGGTCTACGGCGAGATCCGCCTCTCCGAGGGGGTGACGCCGGCGCTCACCGGGGGGATGGCGCTGACCTCCCTGCTCGGCTACGTGGCCGTCTACGCCATCATCTTCACCGCCGGCATCTACTACGTCACCCGGATCGTGCATGCCGGCCCCGGGGAGGTGGGCCCGGTGGACGAGCCGTCCCACGCCAAGCGCCCCTTCTCCGCCGCCGACATCCCGTTCGACGAGGACGCGGATTCCTCCAACCTCTCGAGGTAGGGCGACGCCATGGAGCTGATCGATATCACCCTCATCTGGCTGGGGATCATAGGGCTCTCGGTGTTCATGTACGTCCTGCTGGACGGCCTCGACCTGGGGATCGGGATCCTCTACCCCTTCGCCCCGGACGAGCAGAGCCGGGATACCCTGATGAACTCGGTGGCCCCGATATGGGACGGCAACGAGACCTGGCTCATCCTCGGCGGCGCTGGGCTCCTGGCCACCTTCCCCGCGGTCTATACCATCTACCTGCCGGCGCTCTACCTGGGCGTGTTCCTCATGCTCGCCGGGCTGATCTTCCGCGGTGTGGCCTTCGAGTTCCGCTTCAAGTCCAGCCGGACCCGGCCCTTCTGGAACGCCGCCTTCGCCGGCGGCTCCCTGCTGGCCGCCGCCGCGCAGGGGTTCGTCGTCGGCACCTACATCCAGGGCTTCGAGGTGGAGGGCTTCACCTACGTGGGCGGGCCGCTGGACTGGCTGACCCCGTTCACCGCCTTCACCGCCCTCTCCCTGGTGATCGGCTACGCCCTGCTCGGCGCGGCCTGGGGCATCCTCAAGACCGAGGGGCTCACCCAGCGCTGGCTCTACCGGCTGGCGCCCTGGCTGCTGCTGCTGCTGGTCCTCTGCCTGGTCGGCATCAGTGTCTGGACCCCGCTGACCCAGGAGCGGATCATGGCGCGCTGGCTCGATAACTGGGCCGTGCTCTGGCCGTTGCCGGCGCTCGGCGCCGCCGCCACCGTCCTGCTCTGGCAGGCCCTGCGGCGGCGCTGGGAGCTGGTGCCCTTCTTCTCCGGCATGGCGCTGTTCGTCACGGTCTACCTGGGGCTGCTCGTCAGCCAGTGGCCGTACATGGTGCCGCCGGAGATCACCTTCCGGGAGGCGGCCTCGGCACCCGAGTCGCAGCTCTTCCTGCTGCTCGGGGTGCTCCTCCTCTTGCCCGTAATCATCGGCTACACCGCCTGGACCTACTGGGTCTTCCGGGGCAAGGTCCGGGCCGGCGCGGGATACCACTGAGCCGTTGGCTGGCGCTGACTCCGGGCAAGCGGCGAGGGGGCGCAGCGCCGGGCGCTGGCTCCTCGAGCAGACTCGGCTGGCCCGCGGCGCCATCGCCGCGGCCATCGGCGCCGGGGCGGCCGACGCCGTGCTGGTGGTGCTCCAGGCCTGGCTGCTCGCCCGCGTCATCGACGGGGCGGTGGTCCAGGGCGAGGGGCTGGCGACGTTGTGGCCTCTCCTGGGGGCGCTGGCGGCGGCCTTCGTCGGGCGCGCCGTGGCCACCTGGGCGCGGGCCGCCGCGGGTGCCCGCGCCGGCCGGTCCATCACCGCAGCGGTCCGGCGGCGGCTGTACCGGCACATCGCCGCCCTCGGCCCGGTCCGGCTGCAGGGCCACCACAGCGGCGCCGTCGCCAGCGCCCTGGTGGAGCAGGTGGAGGCCCTCGAGGCCTACTACGCCCACTACCTGCCGCAGGCGGTCCTGGCGGTGGCGGTACCGCTGGCGCTCATCGCCGCTGTCGGCGCCGTGGACCTCTACGCCGGCCTGCTGCTGCTCGTCGCCGCGCCGCTGATCCCGCTGTTCATGGCCCTGATCGGGATCGGGGCCGAGCGCCGCTCCCGCCGGCAGCAGCAGAGCCTGGCACGGATCAGCGCCCACTTCCTCGACCGCCTGCGGGGGCTGGCCACGCTGCGCATCCTGCGCGCCACGGGACGCGCCGCCGAGGCCATCGAGGCCGCCGCCGACGAGTACCGGGTGCGCAGCATGTCCGTGCTGCGGCTCGCCTTCCTCTCCTCGGCGGTCCTGGAGCTCGTCTCCGCCCTGTCCATCGCCCTGGTGGCGATCTACGTGGGCCTGTCGCTGCTCGGCTACCTGCAGTTCGGGCCCGGGCCTGAGCTCGGGCTCGCCGCCGGGCTGTTCATCCTGCTCCTCGCCCCGGAGGTCTTCCTCCCCCTGCGCCGGCTGGCGCA
>CAJXKI010000040.1 GCA_913055765.1 uncultured Ectothiorhodospiraceae bacterium | reverse complement strand
AGCTCCAGCCCGTCGAGCCGTAGCCGCGCCTGCGGCTGCACCTCACGGCACGCTGAGCGGCGGCTCGGCCAGCGCGGCGAGCTGCTCCCGCAGCGCGAGCAGGTGCTCCTCCCAGTAGCGGGAGGCCTCGAACCACGGGAAGGCCCGCGGAAAGGCCGGGTCCGACCAGCGCTCGGCCAGCCAGGCGGCGTGGCGCATCAGCCGGAGGGTGCGCAGCGGCTCCACCAGGTGGAGCTCGCGCGGGTCGAGGTCGCAGAAGGTGCGGTAGCCCGCCAGCACCGCAGCCAGGTACGCCTCCCGCTCCGCCCGCTCGCCGGGCAGCAGCATCCACAGGTCCTGGATGGCCGGCCCCGTGCAGGCGTCGTCGAGGTCCACCAGGTGGAAGCCGTCCTCGGTCTGCAGCACGTTGCCCGGATGGAAGTCGCCGTGCAGGCGGATCTGCGCCACCGGGCCGGCGCGCTCCCAGCAGGCGCCTATCGCCTCCAGCAGATCGTCGGTCAAGGTGGCGTACGCCTCCTCCAGGTGGGGCGGGAGCCAGTTGCCCTCGAGGAGCCGGTCCCGGGCGCGCCGGCCGTGGTCGCCGGCGTCGAGCGCCGGCCGGTGCTCGAAGCGGCCGGCGGCCCCCACCGCGTGGATACGGCCGATGTAGGTCCCTAGCCGCCGCAGGACCGCCTGGTCGTCGGCCTCGAGCATGCGGCCGCCGCGCATGGGGTAGAGGGCCAGCCGGAAGCCGTGGCTGTGCACCAGGGTCCGCCCGCCGCAGCGCTGCGGCGGCACGACGGGGATCTCGGCGGCCGCGAGCTCCTCGCTGAAGGCGTGCTCCTCGCAGATCTGCGCGTCGGACCAGCGGCCGGGGCGGTAGAACTTGGCGATCACCGCCGGGCCCTCCTCGACGCCGACCATGTAGACGCGGTTCTCGTAGCTATTGAGCCCCAGCAGCCGGCCGTCGCTGCGCACGCCGGCGGCCGCCTCCACGGCGTCGAGGACAGTGGCCGGATCCAGGGCGTCGAACGGGTGCTGCGAGGCCATAGGGCGCTCCTCCGCTGCCCTCCTCGTGGCAGGGGCGTGATCGTCTAGCGTCCGCGCACGGGCGCGCTGCCGGACAGGGTAGCCCGCGGCCGCCTCAGGCGGCTATCCTTAGGCTATCCAAGCCGTCATAGAGAAGCACGCCCATGCGCATACAGAACGTCGAGCGAGGCCCCGTGGCAAGGATCGCCGGTGTCATCGGGGCGATCGCCGTCATCGCCCTGGCGGCCACGCTCGGCATCGTCGTGCTGGCCGTCATGCTCGGCCTGGCGCTCATCGGCGCCGTCGTCATCGCCGCACGGACCTGGTGGCTGCGCCGGCAGCTGCGTCGTGCCGCGGCGGAGGCGCAGCAGAGGCAGCGTCGCGACGCGGCGGCACAGGGCAACGTGATCGAGGGGGAGTACAGCCGCGGCCCCCCGAACCGCCCCCGTTCGTGATCGCCGCCGCAGCCCAGGCGGCTGCCCCCACGACACCGGCACCCCCACGCTGCGGGGCCTCCAGGCGGCGTGAGAGGCCTCGCTCGGCCACGAGCCTACCCCTTACTCCTACCCCCGGACCGCCCTCAGGCAGCTCGCGCGGCTCGAGGGATGCCTCGCCAGCTAGCAGTAGCGGGGCGGCAAGCGCGAGCGCGCCATCCTCAGCGGCCGAGACGGGCCGTATCGCCAAAAGGGTGTTGCGCTGCAACAAAGCAGGTGCTATGTTGCAACGCACAAGGCATGAGGATAGCCCCATGCCCCTCGGCGAACCGTAAGGAGAGACACCATGCAAGACCAGATCAACCAGTCCATGCAGCAGATGCAGCAGATGATGGAGCCGACCCGCAAGCTCAATGCGCTGCTCCTCAACCACGCCGAGCGCATCGCGCACCTCAACCTCGAGGCGGCCCGCTCCTACACCGAGCTCGCCACGCAGCAGATGCGCAAGATGCTGGAGATCCGCGATCCGGAGAGCTTCCAGAGCTACCTGACGGACCAGAGCAAGGTCATGCAGACGCTCAGCAACAAGATCTCCGAGGACGCCAACGCCCTCGCCGACATCGGCAAGGACATGGGCCAGGAGGTGCAGCAGATCGCCCAGGAGAACGCCTCGGTGGTGACTGAGGCCGTCCAGCAGCAGACTGAGACAGCGAAGGGCCCCGCCAAGGGCCGCAGCAACAGCAGCTCTGGTGGTGGCAGCAAGGGCAGCGGCGGCAACGCCGCCACGGGCTCCTCCTCGAGCGCTAGCGGCGCCAAGAGCTCCGCGTAACCCCCGGGCCAAGCCCAGGTCGGGCAGGCCGCCGCCTCCCTAGAGGCGGCGGCCTGCTCGTAGGATAAAACCCGGGACGATGGCCCGCCGCATCAGCCGCCGCTGCGGCCGGCGGCCCGGGCGCCGATATCCCGGCGGTAGAAGGCCCCCTCCCAGTGGATGCCGGCCACGCGCCGGTAGGCGGCCTGCCGGGCCTCCGCCAGCCCATCGCCCAGCGCGCAGCAGCACAGGACCCGGCCGCCATTGGTCACCACGCGCCCCTCGTCGTCGAGGGCCGTGCCGCCGTGGAAGACCTTGGTATCGCCCCCCTCGGGCGCCTCGAGCCCATCGATGACCGCGCCCCGCTCGACAGCCCCCGGATAGCCGGCCGCCGCCATGACGACACCCACCGCCGTGCGCGGCTCCCAGGCCAGGGGCGGGACGCTGCCCAGGCGGCGCTGCAGCGCCGCCTGGCAGAGCTCGGCGAAATCCGAGCGCAGGCGCATGAGCAGCGGCTGCGCCTCCGGGTCGCCGAGGCGGCCGTTGTACTCGAGGACCTTGGGATTCCCGGCGCTGTCGACCATGAGCCCCGCGTAGAGGAAGCCCCGGTAGGGACGCCCCTCCGCCGCCAGGCCGTGCACGGTGGGCCGGATGATCTCGTCCATGACCCGCTGCAGGAGGCGCTCGTCCATCAGCGGCGCCGGTGAGTAGGCGCCCATGCCCCCGGTGTTCGGCCCCTGGTCGCCGTCGTCCCGGGGCTTGTGGTCCTGGGAGCTGGCCAGGGGCACCACGTCCTCGCCGTCGACGAGGGCGATGAAGCTCAGCTCCTCGCCCTGGAGGCACTCCTCGACGACCACGCGCTGGCCGGCCTCGCCGAAGGCCTGGCCCGAGAGCATGCGCTCGGCGGCGAGCAGGGCCTCGTCCTTGCTCGCCGCTACCTCGACCCCCTTGCCCGACGCCAGGCCGTCCGCCTTGATGACCAGGGGGGGATGCTGCTCGCGGATGTACGCCGAGGCCGCCTCCAGGTCGTCGAAGCTCCGGTAGGCGGCGGAGGGGATCCCGTTACGCGCCATGAAGGCCTTGGCGAAGGCCTTCGAGCCCTCCAGCTCCGCAGCCGCGGCACTCGGCCCGAGGCAGGGCAGCCCGGCCTCCTCGAAGGCGTCGACCACGCCGGCGACCAGGGGCGCCTCGGGGCCGACCACGGTGAAGGCCACCGCCTGCTCGCGGGCGAGCTGGACCAGCGCGGGGATGTCCCCCGCCCCTACCTGGACGTTGCGGACCCGGGGCTCGCGTGCGGTGCCGGCATTGCCGGGGGCCACGAGCACCTCGGCGACCCCCTCGGAGCGGGCCAGCGACCACGCCATGGCGTGCTCGCGCCCGCCCCCGCCGATGACCAGTACCCTCATCTCCTGCCCCCTCGTGCCGGTTCAGTGGCGGAAGTGGCGCATGCCGGTGAAGACCATCGCCAGGCCGTGCTCGTTGGCGGCGTCGATGACCTCCTGATCGCGCCGGGAGCCGCCGGGCTGGATGACCGCCGCCGCGCCCGCCTCGGCCGCCTGGTCGACCCCGTCACGGAAGGGGAAGAAGGCGTCGGAGGCGAGCACCGAGCCCTGCAGTCCGAGCCCAGCCTCGGCCGCCTTCTCGCAGGCGATCCGGGTGCTGAAGACCCGGCTCATCTGCCCGGCCCCGACGCCCAGGGTCCGCTGCCCGCCGGCGAAGACGATGGCGTTGGACTTGACGTGCCGGACCACCTCCCAGGCGAAGCGCAGGTCCGCCCACTCCGCCTCGCTCGGCTGGCGCTCGGTGACCACCTGCATATCGCCCGGCGCGAGCACGGCGGTATCCCGGTCCTGGACCAGCAGCCCGCCGCGCACGCGCTTGAGATCCAGCTCGGCGCCCGGCTGCTCGGGCCAGCGCCCGGTCTCCAGGACGCGGACGTTGGGCTTGTCCGCGAAGCGCTCCGCGGCCGCCTCGGTGATCTCCGGGGCGATGACCACCTCGACGAACTGCCGCTCGATGATGGCGCCGGCCACGTCGGCGTCGACGGCGTCGTTGAAGGCGATGATGCCGCCGAACGCGGAGGTCGGATCCACCTCAAAGGCCTGGTCGTAGGCCGAGCCGAGGGTGCCGGCACAGGCCACGCCGCAGGGATTGGCGTGCTTGACGATGACGCAGGCCGGCGTCCGGAACGCCTTCACGCACTCCAGGGCGGCGTCGGTATCGGCGACATTATTGTAGGACAGCGCCTTGCCCTGGCGCTGCCGCGCGGTCGCGACGCTCGCCTCGCCCTCGCTGATGTCGCGGTAGAAGGCGGCGCGCTGGTGCGGGTTCTCGCCGTAGCGCATCTCCGCCGCCTTCTCCACCTGCAGGGTCCACGTCGGCGGGAACTCGCTGGCCTTGCCCCCCTCTGAGTCGTGCTGGCCCAGGTAGCCGGCGATGGCGCCGTCGTAGCGCGCGGTGTGGGCGAAGGCCCGTGCCGCGAGGCGGTGGCGCAGGCCGCGGCTGGTGCCGCCGAGGCGCTGAAGCTCCTCGAGGACCTCCCCGTAGGCACCGGCCTCGGTGACCACCGCCACGTCGGCGTGGTTCTTGGCGGCGGCGCGGATCATCGCCGGGCCGCCGATATCGATATGCTCGATGGCGTCGGCCAAGGTGCAGCCGTCGCCGGCCACGGTCCGCTCGAAGGGGTAGAGGTTGACGCAGAGCAGGTCGATGGGGCCGATGCCGTGCTCCGCCATCACCTCGTCGTCCGTGCCGCGCCGGCCGAGCAGGCCGCCGTGGATGCGCGGGTGCAGGGTCTTGACCCGGCCCTCCATGATCTCCGGGAAGCCCGTCTCCGCCGAGACGCCCTTGACGGGGAGCCCGGCCTGCTCGAGCAGCTGCGCCGTCCCGCCGGTGGAGAGGAGCTCCACCCCCTGCTCGTGCAGGGCGCGGGCGAAGTCCTCCACCCCGCTCTTGTCGGATACGCTGATCAGGGCCCGCTGCACGGGCCGCACGTCGTCGTTGGTCGCCATAGTGGGTCGCCCGGGTCGCTCTCTCTAGTAGTGGTCGTCGATACCGTGCTCGCGCAGCTTCTTGCGCAGCGTCGCCCGGTTCAGTCCGAGCAGCTGCGCCGCCCGGGTCTGATTGCCGGCGCAATAGGCCATCACGGCCTGCAGCATCGGGATCTCTACCTCATTGAGCACCAACCGGTAGAGCCCGTTGCAGTCGTGGCCGTCGAGCTCCTTGAAGTAGTCGTCCAGGGCGCGCGTCACTGCCTCGCGGATCGGGCTACCCGCGCCGGTGCCAGCCTCCTGCCCAGGAGCCTGTCCAGGAACGGGCCCCTCGCTGTTCTGCATGCATGCCCCCTCTTAATAATTGGCAGAGCCGCGCCGTGCAGCGCTGCGGCCTACGCCGCCGGCGGACGCCCCGCGCCCAGCTGCTAGGCACGCGGGGCAAGGCAGCCTCCCATGGCCCAGGATGGTGTACAGCGGTCCTCTCTGCCTGCGCAGGATGCGCGCAGGCGCTAGGCGATCCGGGTGCCGCTGACCAGCGCCCAGTCGCCCTGGAAGCGCGGCGGGTCCCAGGCCACGCTCCCCTGGAAGGCGTCCATGACCTGCTGCTCCTGCCCCTGGAGGATGCCGGACAGGGCGAGCCGCCCGCCGACGCGCACGGCGGCCCTCAGCTCCTCGGCCAGGGCCACTAGCGTGGCGGTAAGGATATTGGCGACCAGGAAGTCGGCGCAATACGCCGGGCGCTCCTCGGCGGCGTAGCTGGGGACCCGGTCCGCGACGCCGTTGCGCTCGGCGTTCTCGCGGCTGGCGATCACCGCCTGCGGGTCGTTGTCCACCGCGGCGCAGGACGCGGCGCCCAGGCGCACGGCGGCCACGGCGAGGACCCCGGAGCCGGCCCCGTAGTCGAGCCCGTGCAGCCCCTGGAGGGCCTCGCCGTCCAGCCACGCCAGGCACAGCGCAGTGGTCTCGTGGTTGCCGGTGCCGAAGGCCAGGCCCGGATCGAGCCGGATGGGGACCGCCCCCTCCGGGAGCTCCGGCTCACTGCTGCTGGGCACGATCCACAGCCGCTCGCCGAAGGGCATGGGGTGGAAGTGCTCGAGCCACGCACGCTCCCAGGCCTGATCCTCGAGCACCTCGGTCTGCCACCCCTGGAGGCGGTCGCCGAGCTGCCCGACCAGCCTGCGGTGGAGCCTGTCGAGCTCGGCCCCCTCGGGGAAGAGGGCCGTGACCCGGACCCGGTCCCAGAGGGGGCGCTCACCCACCCCCGGCTCGAGGACCGCGGTCCCGTCATCGGACTGGTAGGTCTGGGCCAAGGCGCCGGCACGCTCCAGGGCTCGATCCACGACGTCGAGGTCGGCGGCCGCCACCTCCAGGGCAAGCTGCAGCTGCGGCACGGCTCAGACGCCTTGGCGCGGGGAGGGAGGGACTACGGAGCAGGCGGCCTGCTCCCGGGTGTAGAAGCAGCCATCGCGCTCGAAGCCGGAGACCACCCGCTGCTTGACGGCGATCACGCGACCCCGCTCGTCACGCTCGCTGACGAGCTCCTCCGGCAGGCCGTCGAGGCGGTGGAAGGGGGCCGGCTGGCCATCGCAGCCACAGGAGAGGTAGATCACACCGGTCTCGGTATCCAGGAACGCCGGCCGAAAGCCGTGATCCCGGTTGCAGGCGCTGACGCCGCCGGTCCCCTGAAACGCGGTGTTCTCTTGCTGCAGCCGCTCTGCCGTGAGGGCACGGGCCATATGCGAACTACCTCCGAACGTCGACGCTGCTCCAGGCCGCCATCAGGGGCGCCGCCGCCTGCCCGTGCGCCCGGGGGCGAGCAGCGGCGTCCCGTATCAGCCCTTCTGGTAGTTGGACACCGCGTGCTCGATCTCGGCTCGCGCCGCGTCGGCCCCCTTCCAGTCCCGGATCTGGACCCACTTGCCCGGCTCCAGGTCCTTGTAGTGCTCGAAGAAGTGGCTGATCTCCTGGAGCAGGCTGGCAGGCAGGTCGTCGGGGCCCTGGACGTGGGTGTAGTCCGGGGTCAGCTTCTCCACCGGGACGGCGATGAGCTTCGCGTCCTCGCCCGACTCGTCGGCCATCTCCAGCACGCCCACCGGGCGGCACGGGATCACGGCGCCGGCCGCCAGCGGCAGCGGCGTGATCACCAGCGCGTCCACCGGATCGCCGTCATCGGCGAGGGTGTGCGGGATGAAGCCGTAGTTGCACGGGTAGTGCATGGCCGTCTGCATGATGCGGTCGACGGTCAGCGCCCCGGTGTCCTTGTCCACCTCGTACTTGACCGGCCCGCCACGGAGCGGGATCTCGATCACGATATTGACGTCGTCCGGGATCGACCGGCCGGCTGGGACAGCGTCCAGGTTCATGCCACCTCTCCGTTCAGCAGGGACTTGATTCGTGAGCGCGGGTTACGAACGCCGCGCACTCTAACGCCGTTGCTGCGCCGCGGCAAGCGAGCTGTGCCGCGGCGCGACGCGGGACCGCTGCCTATGCCAGCGCACCCCGTCCAGCCAGTCAACTGCGGCAAGCCGTAGCGGCGCCGCTTGCTGTACGATGGGCCACCGAGCCCGAAGCCTGGGAGATCGCATGGCTTCCCTGCTACAGACGCTCCTCGGGATCTGCGCGCTCCGCGAGGGCCCCCAGGATCTGCCCTACGCGCCGCAGCAGCTGATAGGGGTGATCGCCGGCAACGCCGTGGTCACCTACGTCGCGGCCACGAACCTGCCGGGGACCGGCCCGGCCGGCCTCCAGGTGGCGGTGGCTACGGCCTTCGCCCTGGCGTTCCTCTACGGGCTGCTCACCCTGCGCAGCCTCCAGGCCCGCTTCGTGCAGAGCGCCACGGCGCTGTTCGGCACCGACATGATCATCAACCTGCCGCTGGCGGCGCTGAGCTTCCCCCTCGCCACCCACGGGGCCGAGGGCGCGCCGGGGGCGGCCACCGCCGTCCTCTTGCTCTGGCTCTGGCAGCTCGCCATCCTCGGGCACATCTTTCGGCACACCCTGGAGATGCGCTGGGCGCTGGGCGTGCTCCTGGCGCTGGCCTACAGCTTCCTGAGCGTCCAGGCCGTCCAGCTGGCGGCAGGCTGAGCCATCGAGCCATGAAGATCCACATCCTCGGCATATGCGGCACATTCATGGGCGGCGTCGCCCTGCTCGCCCGGGAGAGCGGCCACGCCGTCGAGGGCAGCGACACCGGCGCATGGCCCCCCATGAGCGATATCCTGGAGCACGCCGGCATCCCGGTGCACAGCGGCTACGAGGTCAGCGCGCTGGAACCGGCGCCGGACCAGGTGCTCATCGGCAACGCCCTCTCCCGCGGCAACCCGGCCGTGGAGCACACCCTGGAGCGCGGGCTGGCCTACCGCTCCGGCCCCGGCTGGCTGGCGGAGAGCATCCTCGATGACCGCTGCGTGGTGGCCGTCGCCGGCACCCACGGCAAGACCACCACCGCCTCCATGACCGCCTGGATCCTCGAGCGCTGCGGCCTCGATCCGGGGTTCCTCATCGGCGGCGCGCCCGGCTTCAGCGAGCGCTCGGCCCGGCTGGGGACCGGCTCGCCCTTCGTCGTCGAGGCGGACGAGTACGACACCGCCTTCTTCGACAAGCGCGCCAAGGCGGTGCACTACCGGCCCCGCATCCTGGTGCTCAACAACCTTGAGTACGACCACGCCGACATCTACCCGGACCTGACCGCCATCGCCACGCAGCTCCACCACACGGTGCGCACCGTGCCCGGCGGCGGCCGGGTAGTGGTCAACGGCGACGACCCGAACCTGCCGGCTGTCCTGGAGCGGGGGTGCTGGACGCCGATAGCGCGCGTCGGCTTCGGTGAGGGCAACGACTGGCGCCTGCGCCCCGATGCGGCCGGCGGCGCCGAGCTGCTCCACCAAGGGGAGCGCCTGGGCACCCTCCAGCCGCCGCAGCCCGGCCGCCACAACCTGGCCAACGCCGCGGCCGCCATCGCCGCCGCCGTGTCCGCCGGCGCCGGCCTGGAGCGGGCCCTGCAGGCGGCCAACGAGTTCCCCGGGGTCCGCCGGCGCCTGGAGCTGCTGGGCCAGGCCAACGGCATCGAGGTCATCGACGACTTCGCCCACCACCCGAGCGCCATAGCGGCCACCCTGGAGGCGCTGGCTGAGCCCGGCCGGCGGCTGCTGGCGGTGCTGGAGCTGCGCTCGAACACCATGCGGATGGGCGTCCACCAGCGCGAGCTCTGCCAGGCCCTGGAGCGCGCCGACCACGCCTTCGTTCTCGCCCCCGATGACCTGCCCTGGTCCGTGGCCGACGCCCTCGCCCCCCTCGGCGAGCGCGTCCGCACCGCCCCGGACGTGGCCACCCTGGCGGGGCAGGTCCTGGCCAAGGCGCACTCCGGCGACCGGCTGATCGTGATGAGCAACGGCGACTTCGGCGGCATCCACGAGCGGCTGCTCGCCGGGCTGACGGAGCGCAGCGAGCCATGAGCGAGGTAACTGTGGCCCTCACCGGCGCCTCCGGCATCCCCTACGGCCTGCGCCTGGTCCAGGCCCTGGCCGGGGCCGGCGAGGAGGTCCACCTGCTCATCTCCGAGGCCGGCCGCCTCGTCGCCGGGATGGAGACGGCCAGCCCGCTGCCGCAGCGCAGCGGCGAGGTGCACCGGCACCTGTGCCGGCACCTGGCGCTCGCCCCGGCGCAGCTGCACGTCTACAGCGAGCAGGCGTGGACCTCGCGGCTGGCATCCGGGTCCGCGGCACCCAAGCGCATGGCCATCTGCCCCTGCACCACCGGCACCCTGGCGGCAGTCGCCAGCGGGCACTCCAACAGCCTCCTCGAGCGCGCCGCCGACGTCGTCCTCAAGGAGCGGGGCCGGCTGGTGCTCGTCCCCCGGGAGACGCCGCTATCCGCCGTCCACCTGGAGCACATGCTCGCCCTCGCCCGCCTCGGCGCCGTGGTGCTGCCGGCCAACCCGGGCTTCTACCACCAGCCGCAGCACATCGACGACCTGATCGATTTCGTCGTCGCCCGCATCCTCGACCACCTGGACGTGGCGCACGAGCTGGGCCCCCGATGGGGCCAGGAGGGTCCCGATGAGCGATGAGCTGCGCCTGTTCCCGTTGCGGGCCGTGCTCTTCCCCGGCGGCCGGATGACGCTGCGCATCTTCGAGCGCCGCTACCTGGCGCTGATCACCCACTGCCTGCGCCACGGCTGCGACTTCGGCATCTGCCTCATCCAGGAGGGCGAGGAGGTGGGCGCGGCGGCGAGGCCGCACAGCGTCGGCACCTCAGCGCGCATCATCGACTGGAACCAACGCCGCGACGGGCTGCTGGGGATCACGGTGGCCGGGCAGCAGCGCTTCGAGATCCTGGAGCGCGCCTCGCCCCAGGGCGAGGCGCAGCGGGCCCGGGTCCGGTGGCTGGCGGAGCCCCCGGCGGCGGCCTTAGATGCCGAGCTGCAGCCGCTGGCCGACCTGCTGGCGCGGATCCTGGACCAGCTCGGGGGGGCGTACGCCGCCATGCCGCGGCGGCTGGACGAGGCGGGCTGGGTCAGCGCACGGCTCGCGGAGCTGCTGCCGATCCCAGTAGAGGCGAAGCAGCAGCTCCTGGAGATCGATGCCCCCGAGGAGCGCCTGGAGCTGCTCCGGCAGGCGCTGGCGACGGGCTCAGGGGCGCTGGGCGGCGACGACTAGCGCCCCTGCCGGGCGTGGGTGGGGAGCGCCTGCCTCCACCGGGCATGCCGTAGGCACACCCCCAGCGCGCGGCGACGGCGTCACGCCCCGTGCCGCTCCATGAGCCAGCGCGCTGTCAGGATCCGCACCGGCTGCGCCGGCGCCCGAACGCGAAGCTCCGCCGGGCTGGCCAGCGCCGAGAGCGCCTCGACGCGCTCCACCGAGCTCGCCGCCCGCGATGTGGCCAGCGCCATCGGCCAGCCGGGCTGGATCCGCTCGACCGTCAGGCCCACCAGCCACAGCCTCCCAGGCACGCCGGGCATCTCGACCGGCGCCGGCCATAGCCGGAGCACGAGGCGACGCTGCCCGTCTAGGGGCCGAACCCCCACCACGGCCGGGAGCTGGCCGCGGTGCCAGCGCGGCAGCGGCGCCATGCGGGCAAGCTCAGGCTCCGGCTGCAGCCAGCGCAAGGCGCCGTGCAGGCCCCTGTCCGGCTGATGCCAGCCGGGAGCCTGGTCGAGCCGCTCCTCGAGCGTCTCCGCGGTGGCCAGCCACTGGGCGTCCGCCGGCCGCCGGCCACTGTCGAGCCAGCGCAGCTCCCGGCCGAGGGGGTGGGCCGAGCCGAGCCGTAGCCACTCGCCGACCGCGAGCTCCGGCAGCTCGGCACGCGCCGTGCAGCGCTGGCACGCCTCGGGCAAGGCCTGGACAGCGCGCCCGGCCAACGCCACCCCGAGCACGAGGACCACGACGACCGGCAGCGTACGCTCCGGCGGCCGCGCCAAGGAGGCGCTGCGCGCCAGCACCACCAGCCCGGCCACGACCGCCCCCACCAGGACCCCGCCGAGGGCGTCGGTAGGCCACCGCAGGCCGGCCGCCACGCTGCTGGCGCCGACGAGCAGCGGGATCGCCGCCCCGAGGAGCCGCACCGGCAGCCGCCAGCGGCCGTAGGCCACGGTGGCCAGGATCCCGGTGGCGAGGAGCAAGGCCGTGAGGCCTGCCAGCGCCGGCGCAGGGAAGGCGTGCGGGGGCGCGCCATGGTAGAGCGGCGCCGCCTCGGCGCCGTAGCCGCCGACACCCCCTAGGAGGAGCGCCAAGGCCGCGGCGCCGGGGACGATCGCGGCCAGCACCAGGGCCACCCGTGGCCGGCCACCGCGGAGGGTCCAGCCGATCGCGGCGAGCCAGGCAGGCACCCAGACCCAGGGATCGCCCAGGAGGGCGGGCGCGAGGAGGGGCGGGCTGCACACCCAGCCCGCGACCTCCTGGGCCAGGAGGGCGAGGACCGTCTCATCCAGCAGCGTCGCGCCGCCCTGCCCCCATTGCCGCCAGGTCAGCAGGGCCAGCACCAGCAGCGCACCCCACCAGAGCCACCCTGTGCCATGGCTGAAGGCCCGCAAGGCGTGCCGGGGCCCCCTCAGGGCGCGGCTAGCCGCCGGGTGGAGCCGCTCCCAGGCCCGGCCCCGCCAGGCGATCAGCGCTGCGGCCCGGCGCAGGCGCGGCGCGAGCAGATGCCGGGCGGCCCACCACGCGGCCCAGGCGCTGAACCCCCCCACCAGGAGCAGCGCCACCAGGCGCATCGCTACCGAGGCGGCCACGGCCAGCGAGGCCCCGAAGACCAACCCCGGCAGGAGGTAGGCCGGGGCCCAGGCGAGCGCCGCGAGGAAGGTCACGCCGAGGAAGGAGCGTACCGGCATGCGCATCGTGCCGGCGATGATGGGGACAATCCCCCGGACAGGCCCGATGAACCGGCTGAGGACCAGCCCCTTGCCGCCGTGGGCGGCGAACAAGGCGTCCCCCCGCGCCAGGAGCTCGGGGTAACGGCTCAGGGGCCAGCAGGTCCGCAGCCGATGGCCGTAGCGGCAGCCTAGCCAGTAGCCGAAGCTGTCGCCGAGCAGGGCCCCGAGGAAGGCCGCTGCCAGGGTCGGCCACAGGGGCAGATGGCCGGTCCCCACCAGGGCGCCGGCCACGAACAGCAGCACGGCGCCGGGGAGCAAGGTCCCCACCACCGCCAGCCCCTCGCCTAGGGCCATGGTGAAGACGGCCAGCAGCGCCCAGGCGGGATTCCTGGTGAGCCACTCCAGTACCGGTTGTGCCCACGCGAGGTCCATCGACGCTTAGCCCGCCTGCGCTATCGCTGACGCATGCTCGATCGAAAAGGAGCGAGTCGCCGAGACAGCCCCGACGGCTCGCTCCTGGGCACGCCGGCGCCAGGCAGGGCGCCGGCTGGCTGGCGGTCACACGCGGGCGAAGGCGCGCTCCGCGGCGTCGAGGGTCTCCTGCACGGCGGTCTCGTCGTGGGCCAGGGAGACGAAGCCCGCCTCGAAGGCCGCCGGCGCCAGGTAGACGCCCTCCTCCAGCATGGCGTGGAAGAAGCGGTTGAACGCCTCCAGGTCGCAGTCCTTGACCTGCTCGAAGCGCGAGACCGGCGCATCGTCGGTGAAGAACAGGCCGAACATGCTACCCGCCTGGTTGGTCGTCAGCGGCACGCCGGCGGCGTCGGCCCGCTCCTTGAGGCCGTTGACCAGCCTGGTGGTGGTCTGCTCGAGGCCCTCGAAGGCGCCCGGGGCGGTAATCTTCTCCAGCGTGGCCAAGCCAGCGGCCATGGTGACCGGGTTCCCGGCCAGGGTACCCGCCTGGTAGACGCCGCCCACCGGCGCGAGCTGCTCCATCACGTCGCGCCGGCCGCCAAAGGCGCCCACCGGCATGCCGCCGCCGATGACCTTGCCCAGGCAGGTGAGGTCCGGCGTGATGCCGTAGCGCCCCTGGGCGCCCTGCGGGCCGACGCGGAAGCCGGTCATCACCTCGTCGAAGATCAGCAGCGAGCCGTGCTGCTGCGTCACCTCGCGGAGCTTCTCCAGGAAGCCCGGCTCCGGCGGGACGCAGTTCATGTTGCCGGCCACCGGCTCGACGATGAGCGCGGCGATGTCGTCGCCGTGCTCGTTGA
>CAJXKI010000039.1 GCA_913055765.1 uncultured Ectothiorhodospiraceae bacterium | reverse complement strand
CACCGCCGAGCGCGCCATGAACACCCGCCTCCAGGGCAGCTGCGAGGTCCCCATCGCCGGCTACGCCGCCGTCGAGGGGGGCGAGCTGCACGTGCGCGGGCTCGTCGGCTCCACCGACGGCAACGAGGTCCTGCGCAGCGAGACCCGCGGCGCCCCGGAGGAGGCGGCGGAGCTCGGCACCCGGCTCGGCGACGATCTGCTCAGCCAGGGGGCCGACCGCATCCTCAGGGAGCTGGCCCACACCTGATGAGCGCACGGCTCGACGGCATCGGGGTCGTGGTCACCCGGCCGGCGCATCAGGCCGAGCCCCTGGCCGGGGCGCTCGAGGCGGCCGGCGCCGAGGTGCTGCGCCTCCCGGCCCTGGCCATCGCCGCCGAGCCCGACGACGAGGCCCGCCGTACCGCCCAGCGCCGCGCCGCCGAGGCCGACTGGCTCTACTTCGTCAGCCCCAACGCCGTCGCCTACGGGGTACCGCGGATCCGGGCCGCCGGCGGCCCAGCGGCGCACACCCGCATCGCAGCCGTCGGCCACAGCACCGCCCAGGCCCTGCACGAGCACGGCCTCACGGCGGTCCACTACCCGCGCCAAGGGGCGACCAGTGAGGATTTGCTCGCCGAGACGCCGCTTGGCAGCATCCGCTCAGGCCGTGTCATGATCGTGCGTGGCGTCGGCGGCCGGCAGCAGCTCGCCGAGACGCTACGCCGCAATGGTGCGGAGGTCGATTTTCTGGAAGTCTATCGGCGTATCCAGCCCGATACCGACCCAGCCCCGCTGCTCGAGGCTGCGGCCCAGGGTCGCATGCAGGCCGTGATCGTCACCAGCGGCGAGGTCCTCCAGAACCTCCTCGATATCATCGGCGAGCGGGGCAGGCAGTGGATGGCGCGGGCGGGGGTCGTGACCATCGGTGGACGCGTGGCGGCCATGGCCGCCCCCTACGCCGGCCACGTCGAGGCGACGCGGACCGCCGCGGAAGAGGAACTGATCGCTGCCGTGGCCCGGGCCGCCGCGGCAGTCCAAGCTACCTAGGAGTAGGCGAAGATGAGCGATCCGAACCGTCCGGAGGACCGGCATCGCCCGGAGGATCCCAATCGCGGCGCGACGGGCGCCTCCGAGCGCCCAGGCGAGGACAGCAGCCGAGGCGACGGGGAGCGGCCCGAGGAGCCCACCGGCAGCGGCGCCGGCCATCAGCGCCCATCCGCCTCGTCAGGCGAGCCCGGCGCCGAGGGCGGCACCACCGATGGGCAGGGGGCAGGCAGCCGGCCTGAGGGGAGCGCCGCCCGCCGCGAGCAGGGCCAGGCGCGCACCGGCGAGGCGAGCGGTAGCGGCAGCCAGGAGCGGCGGCACGAGGAGACCGGACGCGAGACCGGCGACACCGGCGGCTCCGCCAAGGGCAGCGGAGGCGGTGGCGAGGGCGGCGGCGGAGGCTCGCGGCTGAGCTCAACGCCGGAGCCGCGCAGCCGCTTCTCGCTGTGGTTCGTGATCCTCCTCCTCGCCGGCGCCATCGGCGCCCTCGGCTACTTCGGCTACCAGCTGCGCGACACCGTACGGCAGGCCCAGCAGGACCTCGAGAGCCTGGATGCCGGGCAGCTGGCGGAGCGCCAGGACGAGATCCAGCAGGCCCTGGCCGAGTCGCAGGAGCGGGCTGAGACCGTCTCGGGGCTCCAGGACACCCTCCAGGAGCTGGAGCAGGAGCAGGAGGGGATCTCGGCGAGCCTCGAGGAGCTGCGGACCGCCAGCGAGGACAACGCCGAGGGGCTGACAAGCCTCAGCAGCCGGGTCGATGAGCTGGCCAGCAAGGTCGAGGGCCTCGACACAGGCGGCGACACGGACCTCTCCGCCCTCGAGTCCCGGGTCGAGGAGCTCGCCAGCCGCATGGACAGCCTCAGCACCGGCGGCGACGGCCCCGATACCACGGCCCTCCAGGACCGCGTCGAGGAGCTCGCCAACCGCGTGGACAGCCTCAGCACCGGCGAGGACGGGCCCGATACCACCGCCCTCGCCTCCCGGGTCGACGGGCTCGCCGAGCAGGTCGAGGCGCTCAGCAGCCGCGATGTCGACGGCCGGGTGAGCACGCTCGAGCAGCAGCTCGACGAGCGCATCGGCGGCCTCGAGTCGACGCTGAGCACCCGGCTGGAGGAGCTGGCCAGCACCCAGGAGCAGCTCCGCGAGGACCTGGAGGAGGTCGAGGACAGCGGCTCGAGCGCGGACAGCGACTGGCTGAAGGCCGAGGCCGGCCACCTGGCCCGGATCGCCATCTACCGGGTGCGCTACCAGCACGATACGGAGTCCGCCCTCGCCGCCCTGCGCGAGGCCGACGAGCTGCTGGCCGAGGTCGGCGGCGAGGGCATCCCGGAGCGGGAGGCCGTCCGCACCGCCATCGACAAGCTGGTGGAATACTCGGGACCGGATATCAGCGGCATCCGGGAGCGGATCACCACGCACATGGAGCAGATCGACGGCATGTCCCTGCCCGGCGCGCCCGGCAAGGGGCAAGCCCCGGAGCTCCCGGGGCTCGAGGAGGCCGAGCAGGGCTGGCAGCGCGCCTTCAGCCGCGCCTGGCAGCGGCTGCGCGAGGGGCTCGGGAAGCTGGTCCGGATCCAGCACGAGGAGGAGACCGAGCAGCTGCTGACACCCGACCAGGCGTACTTCCTCCGTGAGGGGCTACGCCTGCAGCTGGAGAGCGTCCTGGTCTCCCTCCACAACGGCGACCAGGAGAACTACCGGGCCGGACTGGAGCGTGCCGCGGACTGGCTGGAGGAGCGCTTCGACAGCGAGGATGAGCGTGTCAGCGAGGCCGCCCAAGAGCTGCGGGAGCTCGCGGGGCGCTCGATCCGGCACGATCCGCCGGCGATCGCCGCCGACCTCGAGCCTGTGAAGCCGTTCTGACATGCGCCGCCTGTTCGTCTACCTGCTGAGCCTGGCGGGCGCCGTAGCGGCGGCGCTGTTCTTCAACCAGCAGGAGGGCTACGTCCTGCTTTCCGTGGGACCGTGGCGGGTGGAGATGAGCCTGCTCTTCTCCGCCGTCGTGCTCGGGACCCTGGTGCTCCTGCTGTACCTCGGCCTAGGCGCCCTGAGCCGGCTCTGGGGCATGCCGCGAAGGCTGCGCCTGTGGCAGGGCCAGCGCCGGCAGGAGTCGGCGCGCACGGAGCTCACCAGTGGGTTGCTGCGCTTCGCCGAGGGCGACTACGACGCCGCGGAGCAGCAGCTCGTGCGCAGCGCCCGGCGCAGCGCCTCGCCGCTGATCAACCTCCTGATCGCTGCCATCGCCGCCCAGCGCCGCGGCGACCAGGACGCACGGGACAGCTACCTGGGCACGGCCGAGAGCAGCCACCCCGAGTCCCACGTGGCGATCCGCATGATGCAGGCCCAGCTGCAGGCCGACGCCGGCCAGTGGGAGGAGGCGCAGGCCAACACAGCCGCCGTGCTCGACCGTGAGCCCAAGCACCGCGGCGCCCTGGAGCTCATGGTGGCCTGCTGCCAGGCGCTCGGCGACTGGGAGCGGCTGGGGCCCCTGCTGTCCCGCATCGAGCGGCAAGGGGTCCTGCCTAAGCAGGAGCTGCGCGAGCTCCACCGCTGGGTCGCGCGCGAGCGCCTCGCCCACGCGGCCGACCAGGGCCCGGAGGCCCTGCAGGAGGCCTGGCAAGACCTCAGCCGCGGCCTGCGCAAGGACCCGGAGCCCATCTGCGCCTACGCCGACGGCCTGATCCGCAGCGGTCAGACGGCCGCCGCCGAGGAGCTCATCCAGAAGCAGCTCAGCAAGGTGTGGGACCCGGAGCTCCTGCAGCGCTACGCGCGCCTGCCTGGCGCGGATACCGCCACCTACGAGGCCCGCCTGGCCAAGGCCAGGGAGTGGCTGAAGGGCCGCAGCGATGAGCCCGACGCCCTCCATGCGGCCGGCCTCCTCGCCCTGCAGGCGGAGCAGTGGGACCTCGCCCAGGACTACCTGCAGGCGGCGGTCGACCAGGAGGGCCGCCCGGAGTACCTGATCACCCTCGCCGCCCTCCAGGAGCGCCAGGGCGAGCTCGAGGCCGCCCGCGCCTCCTACCGCCTCGCCGCGGAGGCGGCGGGTGCCGGGGACGGGGCAGGCGCCGGCATGCCCAGCAGCCTGCCCGGCCCGGCCGATCGCCTCGAGCCCGGGAGCCGCCTCCGCACGGCCCGCGGGGGCTGACGGGCCAGCGCCCGAGGGGCTGGCCCCCCGGCAGGCCCGCACCACCGGCCAACGCCTCACCTGCCCGCGTCGCCTGCTCAGCGGCCCCGGGCCCCCGCCTCGGGGGCAGACCTACGGCTCGCCGTCGGCCGCCGGCTCCACCATCTGCGCCTCGACCACGGACAGCGCCGTGATATTGACGATGGCACGCACCGTCGACGACGGCGTGAGCAGGTGGGCCGGCTTGGCGGCGCCGAGCAGGATCGGCCCCACCGAGACGCTGTCCGTGGTGGACTTCAGCAGGTTGAAGGCGATGTTAGCGGCGTCCAGGCCGGGCATGATCAGCAGGTTGGCCTGCCCGCTGAGCTGCGCGTCGGGGAAGATCCGCTGGCGGACCTCCTCGGAGATGGCGGCGTCGCCGTGCATCTCGCCCTCCACCTCGAGGCCTGGATCGCGGTCCTGGATGAGCTCCAGGGCCTGGCGCATCTTCTCGGCGCTGTGCGCCTCGGAGGTGCCGAAGTTCGAGTGCGAGAGCAGCGCCACCTTGGGCGTATTGCCGAAGCGGCGCACCTCGTCGGCGGCGAGCAGCGTCATCTCCGCGATCTCGTGGGGGTTGGGATCGTGGTTCACGTAGGTATCGCAGAGGAAGAACGTCCCCTTGGGCATGATGAGGACGTTCATGGCAGCGAGGTTGCGCACCCCGCGCCGGCGGCCGATGACGTCCTGGACGTGCTGGAGCTGGCGCTGGTAGCGGCCCTCGATGCCGCCGACGAGGGCATCGGCGGCCCCGAGGCGGACCATCAGGGCGCCGATGACGGTGTTGCGGGTGCGCACCACGGTCCGCGCCCGCCCCGGCGTGACCCCGCGGCGGGCCATGAGGTTGTAGTACGCCTGGGAGTACTCCCGGTAGCGCGGATCGCCCTCCGGGTCCACGAGCTCGAAGTCCTCGTCGATCCGCAGCCGTAGCCCGAGCTGCTCCAGCCGCCGCTCGACGACACGGCGGCGGCCGACCACGATAGGCTCGGCGAGCGCCTCGTCCACCGCCAGCTGCACGGCCCGCAGGATGCGCTCCTCCTCGCCGTCGGTGTAGACCACCCGCTTGGGCTGCTCCCGAGCCCGCTCGAAGATGGGCTTCATCGCCAGCCCGGACTGGAAGACGTACTGCTGCAGCCGCAGGCGGTAGGCCTCGAGGTCCTCGAGGGGGCGGCAGGCCACCCCGCTGTCCATGGCGGCCTTGGCCACGGCCGGGGCCACCCGCGTGATCAGGCGCGGATCGAAGGGCTTGGGGATGAGGTAGTCCGGGCCGAAGCTCCACGGCCGCCCGCCGTAGGCGGCCACCACCTCGGCCGAGGACTCCTCGGTGGCCAGGTCGGCGATCGCCTCCACCGCCGCCAGCTTCATCGGCTCGTTGATGGCGGTGGCGCCGATGTCGAGGGCACCGCGGAAGATGAAGGGGAAGCAGAGGACGTTGTTGACCTGGTTGGGGTAGTCGGAGCGACCGGTGGCGAGCAGCGCATCCGGGCGCGCCTGCTGCGCCTCCTCGGGCAGGATCTCGGGCACCGGGTTGGCCAACGCCATGATGAGCGGCTGATCCGCCATCATGCCCACCATCTCGGCATCAAGCACGCCGGGGGCCGACAGCCCCAGGAAGATGTCCGCGCCCTCCATGACCTCGTGCAGGCTGCGCGCCGCGGTCTCCCGGGCGTAGCCCTCCTTGCGCGGATCCATGTACTCCTTGCGCCCCTTGTAGACCACTCCCTGGCGGTCGGTGACGGTGATCTGCTCCTTGGGCAGCCCCATGGCGACCAGCAGATCCAGGCAGGCGATGGCCGCCGCGCCGGCGCCGGAGCAGACCAGGGTCACGTCCTCCAGGCGCTTACCCACCACGCGCAGGCCGTTGCGGATGGCCGCGGCGGTGATGATGGCCGTGCCGTGCTGGTCGTCGTGGAAGACCGGGATGCTCATCCGGCGCTTGAGCGCCTCCTCGATCTCGAAGCACTCGGGCGCCTTGATGTCCTCGAGGTTGACCCCCCCGAAGGTCGGCCCCAGGGCGGCGACGATGTCCACGAACCGCTCGGCGTCCGGCTCATCGACCTCGATGTCGAAGACATCGATCCCGGCGAACTTCTTGAACAGGACGCCCTTGCCCTCCATCACCGGCTTCGAGGCCAGGGGGCCGATATCGCCGAGGCCGAGCACGGCGGAGCCGTTGCTGATCACGGCGACCAGGTTGCCGCGGGCGGTGACGGTGGCCGCCTCGCGAGGATCGCGAACGATCTCCTCGCAGGCGGCCGCGACCCCAGGCGAGTAGGCCAGGGCCAGGTCGCGCTGGTTGGCCAGCGGCTTAGTGGGGACAACCTCCGTCTTGCCGGGGGTTGGCTGTCGATGGTACTCGAGGGCCGCTTCTTTGAAGTCGTCGGACATAAGGGTCTCTTCGGATCAATATCAGCCTAGTATAGGGGCTACCCCCCTACCATAAAACGTCGCCGCCCCTACGCAGCCGTATAGGCGCGGCCGAGGAAGCCCTCTACGGCCTCGGCGAAGGCGTCGGGCTGCTCGGCGTGGAGCCAGTGCCCTGCCCCCTCCAGGGGCGCCTGCTCCGCGGCCGGGAAGTACGCCGAGGCGAGCCCGCCGTGGCGCTCGGGGACGAAGTAGTCCGAGGCGGTCCCGTAGAGGAACAGGGCCGGCCCATCGTAGCGGCCGGCCAGCTCGGGGAAGCCCTGGATGGCCGGCACGGCGTCGGCGAGGATCTGCAGGGGGATGCGCCACTCGTAGCCGCCGCCGTCGCGGGCCTGCAGGTTGGTCAGCAGGAACTGCCGCACGGCCGACGAGGGCACCTCGTCGGCCAGCGCCTCGTCCACCTCACCGCGGCTGCCGGCGCTGGCTACCTCGACCCGCTGCAGCGCGGCGATCAACGAGCCGTGGCCGTGCTGATAGGCCACAGGGGCGATATCGGCGGCGATGACCGCAGCCACCCGCTCCGGCTGGGTCAGCGCCAGGGTCATGGCCGCCTTGCCGCCCATGGAGTGGCCCATGACCGCGGCCTGCCCGATGCCCTCCCGATCGAGGAGCGCAGCCACGTCGGCGGCCATCGCCGGGTAGTCCATCTGCGGGTGGTGCGGCGAGCGGCCGTGGTTGCGCAGGTCCGGCACGATGACGCGGTAGCGCTCGGCGAAGCGCCGCGCCAGCCGATTGAGATTGCCGCTGCTGCCGTAGAGGCCGTGGAGGAGGAGCAGCGGCGGCCCCTCACCGCGCGTGGTGTAGGAGAGTTCCAGGGGTTCGGTCATACTGCCTCGCCTTAGACTGCAGATACGGAGGGGTGGCGGGCCGCGCCCGCCTGCACCAGCGCCTCGAGCTCCTGGACGGCGACGCCCAGGACCGCGGCACCGGGCACGGTGCTATTGTGCACCTCCTGGAGGACCCGGCGCAGGCGCTCCGCTGCCGGGCGGCGCGCCTCGAGGAAGGGCGCTACCGCCGCCGGATCCGCCCCACGCTCGGCGACCAGCTGCGCCACCAGGGTCCGGAGCTGGCGATCGTAGTCGGCGACCAGCCCGTCACGGAAGCGCTCCTGCCAGCCGTCCTGGGTCGCCAGCCCCGCCAGCGCCCGGCGCAGGCCGCCCAGCTCCAAGGCCTCGACCAAGCGGTAGTGGCAGCCGGCGACAGCCAGCAGCTCGGCCCCGCCGCTATCGGCCACCGCCAGCCAGTCCAGCGCCGGGTAGAGCACTGGCAGCGCCGCCAGCCGCCGCGCCAGGGGGCCTGGCAGGCCGTCCGCCTGCAGCCGCGCCCGCTCCTGGGCCAGGCCCGAGGCCGTGGCCTCGGGCAGGACGCTGTCGAGGTGCTCGGTCAGCCGCCGGATGGCTGGCTGGAGCCGGGCGATGGCCGCGGTAGCGTCGTCGATCCCGGCGATCGGCTCCGGATTGCGCAGCAGCCACAGGGTGGCGTGCTCGTGGAGGGCGCGCAGGGCCAGCCACTGCTCCCGGCGCACCGGCTCGGTGATCGCCTCCTCCGCCGCCAGCGCCTGCCAGGCGGCATCCAGCTCGAGCAGGGCCTCGGCGACCAGCCAGGCCTGGACGGCGCCGCTGACCTCGGCGCCTGTGCGCTCCGTCACGCGATCCAGGAACGTCTCGCCCATGCGGTCGATGATGCGGTTGGCCGCAGCCGTGGCCACCAGCTCGCGGCGCAGGCGGTGCCCTCGGATCCGCTCTGGGAACCGCTCGCCTAGCGTCGGCGGGAAGGCGTCGAGGAGCAGCGGCTCCATGAGCGGCTCATCCGGCAGCCCGCTGCTGCGCAGGGCCTGCTGGGCAGCGATCTTGGCGTAGGCGAGCAGCACCGCCAGCTCAGGGCGCAGCAGCCCCGCGCCGTCCGCGGCCCGCTCGGCCAGCGCCGCGTCGTCAGGCAGCGCCTCCAGGGCCCGGTCGAGGGTGCCGTCCCGCTCGAGCCGGCGCATCAGGCCAGCGTGCTCGTCCCGGCGCCGGCTCGCCTCCGCCTCGGCCAGGCCGAGGGCGTCGGACTGACTGCGGCAGGTCGCCAGGACCAGCCCCGCTACCTCCTCGGTCATCTCGGCGAGCAGGGCGTCGCGGCGCTCACGGCTGAGCTCGCCGTCGGCGACCGCCTCATTGAGCAGGATCTTGATGTTGACCTCGCAATCGGAGCAGGCGACGCCGCCGACGTTGTCGACGGCGTCCGTGTTGATCCGCCCACCCCGGGCGGCGAACTCGATCCGCGCCAGCTGGGTCAGGCCCAGGTTACCGCCCTCGCCCACCACGCGGCAGCGTAGCCGGTGGGCATCGACGCGCACGGCGTCGGTACCCTTATCGTCGACCTGCGCATGGCTCTCGTGGCTCGCCTTGATGTAGGTGCCGATCCCGCCGTTCCAGAGCAGATCCACCGGCGCGCACAGCACGGCCTGGATCAGCTCGTCGGGGGTCAGCACCTCCGCCTCGATGGCCAGGGCGCTACGCGCCTGCGGCGACAGCGTCACGGACTTGGCGCTGCGCGGGAAGACGCCGCCGCCGGCGGAGAGCACGCTGCGGTCGTAGTCGTCCCAGCTCGAGCCCGCCAGGGCGAAGAGCCGCTGCCGCTCGGCGTAGGCCGCCGCCGGCTCCGGGTCGGGATCGATGAATACGTGGCGGTGGTCGAAGGCGGCCACCAGCCGGATCTGCCGCGAGCAGAGCATGCCGTTACCGAAGACATCGCCGGACATGTCGCCGATGCCGGCGACGGTCAGCGGCTCCCGCTGGCTATCCCGGCCCAGCTCCCGGAAGTGGCGGCGCACTGCCTCCCAGGCGCCGCGGGCGGTGATCCCCATGGCCTTGTGGTCGTAGCCGGCCGAGCCGCCGGAGGCGAAGGCGTCGCCGAGCCAGAAGCCGTGGGCCGCGGAGACGCTGTTGGCCAGATCGGAGAAGGTGGCTGTCCCCTTGTCGGCGGCCACCACCAGGTAGGGGTCGGGGCCGTCGTGGCGCACCACCCGCGGCGGGGGCACGGGGGTATCGCCTCGCAGGTTGTCGGTCAGCTGCAGCATGGCGTCCACGTAGGCGCGGTAGGCCGCGCGGCCCGCCTCCTGCTGCGCCTCGCGCCCGGCGGGCAGGCACCGGAGCGCGAAGCCGCCCTTGGCGCCCACCGGTACGATGGCGGCGTTCTTGACCATCTGCGCCTTGAGCAGGCCGAGGACCTCGGTGCGGAAATCCTCACGCCGGGTCGACCAGCGGATACCGCCGCGCGCCACGTCCCCCCCGCGCAGGTGCACGCCCTCGAAGTGGGGGGCGTAGACGAAGATCTCCGCCCACGGTACGGGGCTCGGCACGTCGGGCAGGGACGCCGGGTGGAGCTTCAGGGCCAGCGGCGCCTCGGGGTCGCCGGTGGCGTAGTTGGTGCGGACGGTGGCCTCCACGCCGGCGAGGAACCGGCGCAGGATGCGGTCCTCGTCGAGGCTGGCCACGTCGTGCAGGGCCTCGCGGACGGCGTCGGCGCAGGCCGCAGCGCGCCCGGCGTCTGAGCCCTCCGGGGCGAAGCGGGCCCGGAAGAGCGCTACCAGGCGGGCGGCGATCCCCGGCCAGGCGGCGAGGGTCTCCGCCATGTACGCCTGGGAGAAGGCAGTGCCGAGCTGGCGCATATAGCGGGCGTAGGCGCGCAGCAGCACCACCTCCTGCCACGTCAGCCCGGCGGCGAGGATCAGGCGGTTGAGGCCGTCGCTCTCGGCGCGGCCCGTCCAGACCGCGGCGAAGGCGTCGCGGAAGGTGTCGCCCACCGCCTGCGGATCCAGCCCGGCGCCACCCTCCCAGCGCAGCCCGAAGTCGTGGATCCAGCACGCCGGTGCCCCCTGCGGCGTGACCTCGAACGGCTGCTCATCGACCACCCGCAGCCCCATGTGCTCGAGCACCGGCAGGGCCTCGGAGAGGCTCGCCGGGCGCGCGCCGTGGAAGAGCTTGAGGCGCAGCTCGCCGTCCTCCGCGGCCGCCGGCCGGTAGAGGAGCGTCTCCAGCGCCGGCTCGGGGCTGAGCCGCTCGATGCGCGCCACGTCGCGGGCAGCGGCCTGGGCAGGCACGAGCTCCTGGTAGGCGGCCGGGAAGGCCTCCGCGTAGCGCTGCGCCAGCTGGGTACCGCGCTCCTCGCCGAAGGCCTCGAGCAACGCGTCACGGGCGGCGTCCTGCCACGAGCGCAGCAGCGCCACCAGGCGCTGCTCCAGGGCCTGTGTATCCAGCGCGGGCATGCCGGGCTCGGGCAGCCGGACCGTAAAGCGCAGGCGCGCCAGCGGCGACTCCCCGAGCTGGACGCTGAAGTCGCTCTCGGCGGCGCCGAAGGCCGCCTCCAGGCAGGCCTGGATACGCCGGCGGCTGCGGGTGTCGTAGCGCTCGCGGGGGACGAAGACCAGGCAGGAGGCGAAGCGCTGCCACCGGTCGTAGCGCACCAGCAGGCGGGTGCGGGGGCGCTCGTGGAGGTGGAGCACGGCCCGGGCGATACGCTCGAGCTCGTCGGTCTCCACCTGGAAGAGCTCGTCCCGCGGATAGCCCTCGAGGATGTGGAGCAGCGCCTTGAAGGCGTGGCTGCCGCGCGGGTAGCCGGCGCGCTGGAGCACGGCCGCCACCTTGCGCCGCAGCAGCGGGATCTCCTGGGCGCTGCGGTAGTAGACGGCCGAGGTGTAGAGGCCCAGGAAGCGGTGCTCGCCGATGACCCGTCCCTGGGCATCGAAGCGCTTGACCCCCAGGTAGTCCATGTGGCCGCGCCGGTGGACCGGGGCTCGCGCATTGGACTGCGTGAGGATCAGCGGCTCCGGCTCCAGGGCACGCTGCTGCACCTCGGCCGGCAGGGCGGCGAAGCGCAGGGAGGCGTCCGCCGGGGCGCGGCGCAGGAGCCCCAGGGCGGTATCCGGATCCGGGACCAGGTAGAGGCCCTCCGCATCCCGCCGCAGGGTGTAGGCGCGGTAGCCGAGGAAGGTGAAGTGGTGCTCCGCGGCCCAATGCAGGAAGGCGTCGATCTCCTCGAGCTCCGCCGTGTCCCCGCTGGCCGGCGGGCAGCGGCGGAGCTCCTCGGCGGCGGCCAGCAGCCGCCCCTGCATCGCCTCCCAGTCATCCACCACGGTGGCGACATCGGCGAGCACCCCGAGCAGCCGCTCCCGCAGGGCCTCGAGCTGCTCCGGCGAGGAGCGCCGGTCCACCTCGAAGTGCAGGAACGCCGTGCGCACCGCCGCCGGGTCGGACGCATCGCGGACCAGCGCGGCACCGTCCTCAGCGTAGCGGACCGGGAGCAGCGGGTGGACCAGGACGTGGATGCCGAGCCCCTGCTCCTGGAGGGCCAGGGTCAGGGAGTCGGTGAGGAAGGCGCGGTCCTCGACCACCAGGTCGACGACGGTATGGCCGCTCTCCCAGCCGTCCGCCTCGGGGTCGGGATTGTAGACGCGTACCGCCGGCTCCCCCGGGGCACGGCGCGCCGCCAGGCGCCAGTGCGCCAGGGCCGCGGCGTAGAGATCCGCCGGCGTGCGGCCGGCCAGGTCCTCCGCGGCGACCCCGGCGTAGTAGCGCTCGACGAAGGCGCGCAGCTCCGCCGCCCGCTCCGCCGACCAGCGTGCCTCGATCAACGCCGAGATGTGGCGGCGCGGGTCGTCGCCCGTGCCCTGCCCGTCTCCGAGACCTGCCATTCACCTACTCCCGGGCCGGCTCCGCCATCCGCGGCGCCTCTGCCCACTGTAGTGGGACAGCGCCGGGCGCGGCCAGCTCAGGCCTCGCCGGGACGGCTGCAAGGGCGGCTGCGATCAGACCTCCACGCGGGCCGCCACGGCCTCCAGGGCCCGGCATAGGGGCGCCGGGAGGCGGTGGCGGGGCTCGTAGCTCTCCAGCAGGTTCTTCACCGACAGGCCCAGGGCGACGTCGCCCTCGACGCTCAGCCGCCGCCGAAAGAAGAGCATGTCGGGGTCCGCGGCGCCCCCGGCCAGGGCCAGGAAGGCCGCCGCATCGCCGCGGATGGTCACGTCCGCGCCGCTGGGATCGGCGGTGGCCAGCCGGCCGTCCCGCAGGGTGAAGCCGTAGGCGAGCCGGGCGTCCGTGACCTCCAGGGCCAGGGTGCGATCGGCCAGGATCTCGAGCTCCCCGTCGGCCAGGGCCTCGGCGAGGACCTGCTGCAGGACGGCCGGCACCAGGGTGGCGTTCACCGGCCCCGGCACGAGGCGCAGCGGGTACAGGAGCAGCGGCAGGGCACGCTCCAGTTGCGGTCTCTTCATCGCCATCACTCCACTGTGCCCGTCTCGAGGGCCTTGCGCTTGTAGCCCGCATCCCCCCACCAGTAGCCGTCGCACTGCTGCTCGAGGGGCGGCTCCTCCAGGGTGACCGGTGCACCATCGATGGCGGCACGGAAGGCGGCCACCACCTCGTCCATGGCGCCCGGCCGCGGCGAAAGGCGCACCGCCGACAGCCCCATCTCCTGCATCTGCGGGATCGCCGGGATCAAGTTGGCGCAGCACCAGGACTGCGTCTGGATACCGTTGATGGCCAAGAACCGCTCCCCGGCCCGGGTGGTGACCGGCATCCCCTCCGGGTGGTGGGCGCAGACGAGGCCGCAGTCGTCCTTGGGCCGATCGTAGTGGCGGGCCGTGAAGCAGCGCGCCGAGAAGGCCAGCGGCTGGCGGCCGTAGGCGAAGACCTCCGTCTCCATGGGGTCGCCGCCGAGCTCGGCCAGCTCGGCGAGCACCCCGCGCAGGGAGGCGCCGGGCATCTCGATGGGCGGCACCCAGCGCACCGCGCCGGCGCGCTGGATGGCGCGCAGGGCGCGGCCGCTGTAGATATTGAGCGTGGGGCCGGCGACGAAGGGGAGTCCCCGCGCCTCGAGCTCGCTGACGGCGGTGTAGTCGTTGGCCTCCACCCGCAGCTCGCCGTTGTCGCACAGCCGGCGCACCACGGCGGCCTCGGAGCGGGCCACCACCAGGCTGAGGGTGGAGAGGACGACCTCGTGGCCCTCCTCGGCCAGCTCACGGCCGAGGCCGATCCAGTCCTCGGCGCGCATCTCGCGGCGCCGGCTGCAGACCGTCTCGCCCAGGTAGAAGGTGTCTACCCGCCCACGGAGGCTGTCGTAGAAGCGCCGGATCTCCGCCGCCGGCCAGTGGTAGAGGATCGGCCCGATCGCGATCTTCATCGCCTTCGCCCCCTCGCTCATCACTGCCACTTGCGCTCGTAGGGGCCCAGGGTGGTGGTCCGCCCCTCGGAGAACGCCTGCAGGGCCGACACCTGGTCCGGATCCGGGGCGTAGTCGCCCTCCGCCGCCTCCGCCGCCGGCAGGCGGTCCATGAGCTGGCGCCAGATCCGGGTCACCTTGCCCACGTAGGCCGGGCTGCGCTGGCGGCCCTCGATCTTCACCGCGTGGATCCCGGCGCGCCGCAGCCGCGGCAGCAGCTCGGCGGTCTCCAGGCTGGTGGGCGTCTCGAAGGCGTGCTCCAGCTCGCCCTCCACCTCGTAGCGGCCCTTGCAGATGGT